>JAUVVL010000041.1 GCA_030604635.1 Desulfobacteraceae bacterium | reverse complement strand
TGTCAAACTCGTGCATAAGTGAGCGTAAAGAAAGAACAGATGCTATCCTGTATATAAAAGCCGATTAAATGCGCATATTATTTAACTCACAGGTAAAATTTGCTATTTTGCTGTTCTTTCTTAACGCTCTCTAATACACTCAAACAGTGACCCACTTTAAAACTGGATCACCTGAATGCTTGTGGAACACGTTTTTCAAAAAGCTAAATTAATACAAAAAATAAATGTGTCAAGATCACAATGATCGGATGGCCGTGGAGATATCATTAATAAAGCTTTTCGAGGTAAAACAGATGAAAACACGTCGTCTTGGTTGGACAGTATTTGTGCTTTTTGTATTTTGTGTGGTTTCGTGTACGGCAAATCTGGAAGTACGAAAAAAACAGGAAGAGGCATCAAGGAATCTTGGAGAAGCATATCTGGGACAGAGGGATTACACCTCTGCATTAAGGGAGTTTCTTAAAGCAGAAACCATTTATTCTGATGATCCCTATCTTCAAAACGACCTTGGCCTGGCTTACATGGGCAAGAAAAAGTTCGACCTTGCAGTCAAACACTTCAAAAAGGCCATTGAAATTAAACCTAATTATGCTCCTGCCATGAATAATCTGGGAACCGCTTATCTTGCCAAAAAGGAATGGGATACTGCCATAGCATATTTCAAGGAGGTTAGCAAAAACCTTCTTTATACCACACCGCACTTTCCCCTTTCAAACCTGGGATGGGCCTACTACAACAAAAAAGATTATACACTTGCTGAAAAATTCTATCTTGATGCCCTTAAGATAGAATCGAAGTTTATCAATGCCTTGCTCGGTCTTGGCCAAACGTATATTGCGATGGGAAGGATTCCAGAGGCTGTGGCAACTCTTAAAAAAGCAGTTAATATTTATCCGCGTTTTGCCCTATTATATTTCGAACTGGCCAAGGCCTACACCATATCCCGTGACTATAAAAAAGCACTTACTGCTTATAACAAAATCGTTGAACTTGTTCCGGAAAGCCCCCTTGCGCGGGAAGCCGCAAAAGAGGCTAAATGGATAAGGAGTTTACGGTAAAGTTTGTTCTTTTCAATTACATCAACCTGTCTCGCCGACGCGCTGTTCAAGCCTAACGATCCTGGGGGTAATAAATATCAGTAATTCTTCCATGTTGTCTGTTTTGCTTTTTGATTTAAAGAGCCAGCCAAGAACCGGGATATTTTTTAATCCCGGAACGCCGGATTCACCGGTATCTTTTCTTGTTTTTCTGATGCCGGCGATAACAATTGTATCACCGTCATCTACCAGAAGTTCGGTTTGGGCTTCCTTGGTGGTAAATGATATCTGATTGTTAATGATAGCACCGATTTCATTATTTTTTACGGTAATTTTCATTGAAATGCGATCGTCAGGGGTCACATGGGGTGTGACATCCAGCTGAAGGGCGATGTCTTTGAACTCTGTTACTGTATTTCCGTCGGCATCCAGTTTGTTAAATGGATAGCTTAAACCCTGTTTGATCGACGCCGCTGTGTTGTCGAGGGTTAAGATTCTCGGAGCGGAAATTATCTTAATCTGTCCCTCAGATTCCGATGCCTGAAGCCTTAAATCCAACAATTGGAATACCGAAGAGCCCAGACTGGTAAATTGAATGCCGATATCTCCGATTGCAGGCGCCGGGTTTGTTGCTGCCATATCCCAGGAGAGATTACCGTCAAGCGAACCATGATACTTAGGACCGCCAGTTGCTCCCCACAAGGATCCAATTTGCCTTGAGAAGGTGTTCGTGGCTTCGACAATTCTTGCTTCAATAATGACCTGTGGTGTTACCCTGTCGATTCGCCTGATAGTTTCTTTGGCCTGCTCTATCTTTTCAGCCACATCCGTAATTATAATCTGATTGTTGCGCCCGTCAACGGTGACATTGCCGCGCCCTTCGGTTAATACAATATGCGGCAATATATCGCCGCTCGCATCGGCATAGCTGATGGGAATATATTCGGTAATAAGCGGCTCGAGGGCTTTTTCCTGTTCCTTGAGTTTCTTGTCTGAGACAAATTTGGACTGTTGGTATGCATTTTCGGCCTTGAGAGTTTTAAGGGTGGCAATCCGCATGATATCGCCTTCGTAAACCATCCCAAGCCGATTCATCCTCAGAACCAGATCGAGCACCTGATCCCAGGGTACAGGCTTGTCAAGGGTTAACGTGACCTTTCCCTTAACATCTTTGTCAATGGCGAAGTTCTTCCCGCTTACATTCATTAAGATGCGGAACACGTTTTTGATATCAGTATCATAAAAATTGAGAGCTATCTTTTCGCCTGTATATTTTGCTGCTACAGCTTCAGGAATTCTTTCTTCAGGCGCTCTTTCTTCAGGCACCCTTTCTTCAGGCGCTCTTTCTTCAAATGCTTCCGGCTCTGGTGCTTCAATTTCGGCAGCCGCCTGTAACATAACTTTTTTCCATGATGGAAGTTTGGCTTCATCAAGGCGTTTAGGCGGTATTGAAGAAGCCTCGAAATGGAGCACTAGAAGATCATCCGTTTGCTTGACAAAGTAAGGTACTGATTCCCGCAGTTCAATTGCAACCAGGGATGAATCTTTCATGACAGGCGACTGGAATGGTATTATACGGTCAACAGCACTTTGAAAACGTGTGGTAATCAATGGCCTCTTACGATAATCAGGAAGTCTGGTGTTGAAAAGATTGAGCAAGAGCTTTTTATCATTGATCTTTTTCAGGTTGTATTTGACGGGCATTGTTGTTCCGATAATAATTGTCGATTTGCCGGCGTCTTCACTTGCAAAATCAATACGATTAACCCAGGCAGGCTTGCCTTTTATAACCTGAACTTGAGGAATTGCTTTAGTTGGGACTTCCGCCTGTAATTCCTCCTGCTCAGGCAAGGGGGGTTGTTCAGCAACTTCAACTTCACCCACATGAATTACAAGACCCTTTTCCACAGGATTTGCCGAAAAAGCGGAAAGATATTCAGCCTTTGTATCGAGCACAACCCGAAGTCTGTCCGGATATCCGAAGTGCCGAACCCGTTTTACCCATTCTGTGTTAACCTGAACCGATTGTTCAGCTTTGTATGGGCTTTTGATGTTATAAATATCAAAAACAATCCGGGCAGGGCTATCTATGGTAAACGATTTGTAGTCTTTAATGGTACCATCGGCATTGACAGAAATTTTAACACTATTTTCAAGCTGAGTGGCAAGAATCGATTCCAGGCGGGATGCAGGGACCGGGATGCTTTCAGCAGGCGTTATGTCCAATTTATCACTCGGTTTTTCTTCTTTTTCTAGTTCCGTACTGGCAGAAGCTGAAATTGCAGATGCTTTTTTGAACGATATTTTAAGGCCTGTATCTTCACGGGCTACTTCATAAGACGTATCTTTCTTTAATAAAATTTCGATTCGGGATGTATGGCCTTTGTCAGTTATTTCAGAAGCTTGAATTGATCTGACAATATCACTGTCCGGTGTGTAGGTCGTATCGATATTATCGAGAGCAGTTTCAGGGAAATAAAGCAGAACGCCCAAAGGAAAAGGCTGTTTGACTGCAGTATAGGTCAGCAGGCGATCCCCTCTAACTAATACTATGCTCGATTCAGAATCCTCGGTGGTGCTTATATCAGTGATAAGCTTGGGCTCAGAAGATTCGGCAATATCTTTCTTCCCTTTGACTGTCATAGTGCTGGAAGCACATCCTGCAAAGTGTAACAACAAAGTTGCCAGGAAGATAGCCATGGACCCAATTATTGACAATTTCCTGATGTTACAGTTCATATTATTCTTCTCCAGAAGGTTTCAATTTTACTTCTATTTCACGAACAGAGACCTTGCCATTAAAATCTTTAACCTCTTCTTCAACAATGATCCTGTCCGGTAATATTTTGCCAACCTTGCCTGAACGGGTTCCGATATATGTTCCTTTTTTTATGACGTATCCTTTTCCAGAAGCCTCTTCCACCAGTGCCCTGTTCCCACTCGCAGCACGTATTATTGCTACAAGCTTCAGCTGGCTCAAATCCACCTTTTCAAGAGGTGTAAGTGGTCGTCTTGGTTTTTTTGGCGACTTCTTACCAGCAACGGCTACAGGTTTTTCTTTATACAATGATGCAAATGGATCAAGCTTCCCCTCGGGGTTGTAAAAGTCGATTGTATCAGGTGTTATTTGAGTTGTCGCGGTTACTGAAGCAACTGATTTTTTTGTAGACACATCAGCCTTTGCCTTTGAAACATCTTGTGCAGCCTCTGGTTTTGGTTTAACGGTTTCTTTTTTTGCCGCTACTGGTTTGGGCTTAGCAGCCTCTTTTTTTGAGGCAGGTTTTAGAACAACAATCTTTTTGGGTTTTTGAGGTTGTGCCTCGTCTTTTTTGGCAATGATGATCTTTTTGGTGATTACCTTGGGTTTTGGGAGCGGCTCAGATTGTTTTCCACAACCCCACAAAAGAGGAAAGAAACATATGACAAAAACGAAGCTGCGTATTATAACAAAATATTTATCCATGATTTATGGTTTGAGACCTTTGCAAAACGCCCCCTTTTGCCCAATTTCTGTGTCAGGCTCAAATTTTGCACGAAGTGAAGCTTTAGCTTTATCCTCAAAATACTCAATGTATTCGTGCCTGCCCCTTAGGTCCGGAAGATCGTACGGGGTGGTTAAAATTTTCGCCTTCCTTGAACTTGAACAAAATTGAGCATTTTTCAAAGGTCTCGGTTTATTTTTTTAGGTGTTCTTCTCTTTGTGATTTCTTAGCTTATTAACCTCTTTTTTTGCCTTTCTTTTTTTTACCTTTTTGGGGCTTAGTTTCTATAAACCTATAAGTGATAGCTGTACATGAAGTAGTGAGATCACCACCTTTCTTTTTAGTATCAACGATCTTGATATCATCAAAATTGACGATCCTGGACAACCTTGAGACCTTGTCAAAGAAAAGGGCTACATTATGATAACTGCCTGTAACTTTGATTGATACTGGTATTTCAGCATAAAACTCTTTATTGCGTTCAGGATTAGGCTTAAACAGGAGAAATTCCAGACCGGCATCCTGACCGGATCGTGAAACGCTTGCAAGCAGAGAAGGTATCTCTTTTTTTTCCGGAAGCTTTTTCATGACAACATGGAATTCCGCTTTTGCCTTATCAAACTTAGCTTGCCATTTTTTGAGTTGTCTTGCCTTATTTTGGAATTTGACAAGCTTCGATTCCAGCGTTTTGAATTCCTTTCTTAATTCGTTGATTTTCCCGAGTTTGGGCAGGTATATAAAGTAAATAAAGGGCCCAATAAGTACTGTAAAGATTCCCAGAGATATCAGAATCCTGTAAAGCCTGGACAGTTTTCCGATCTTATCGATATTATCGAGTAAAGGCTTTGCAAATTTAGAAATATCGATCTTTTTTAATTTAGAAATATCGATCTTTTTCATTATATTTTTGCTTTACTTGGAGCAGTTATTTCTTTTTACTTTCATCTTTTTTCAAAGGAACCCTTGTGCAGGTAATTTCAAAGCTTTTCAGTTTTAATTTATTTACCTTTTCTTGTTTTAACGTCTTTAAATTTACATTCTTATAAATTCCTGAAACGTCCAGACGGGTCATAAAATCGGCAACAGTTTTATTATCTAAGGCAATCCCCTTTATATTGATATCATTTCCTTTTGCACTAAAGCTGGTGAACCATAATCGCTTTTCAGGCTCAATATCCTTTCCTTCTGATTCATCTAATTCAGAAATCGACGTCTTCTCAACCACCATTTTTGTCATATTGTCAAGCAAATGGATCGAAGCTTTACGATTTGTTTCAAGATTCTTAATAACCAGTATCTTTTTTTTGAGTTTGTCGAACTCTTTTTTTATCCGATCTACCTCTTTCGCCTGTTTTTCGACCAGGGCTATCTGTTTTTTTGTGCTTTCTACCTTGGCATCCAGAGCGTCGATCTTATTTTTCAAGCTTATATTGAAATAGAGCATAACCAGTATAACTAAAAATATGGAAAGAAGAACAATGGAAACCTGCCGGCGAACGTTCTCTTTCCTGCGTGCTGCACGAAAAGGTAGCAGATTGATTCGTATCATTTGTCACCAATTTTTCTTATTGCAATGCCCATACAGATTGCAGCCTGGGGTGCTATCTGTTCAAGATAGGAATGATCTAAACGGCTATTGTCGACCGAAAAGTTTCCAAAAGGATTTATAATCTCGACCGCAGTTGCTGTTTCTTCAGCCAGAAGTTTGCGGAATTCCTTAATGTTGGCCCCACCGCCGCTTAGAATAATCCTTTTTATTTGATCTTCAGGATATGAAGAATAAAAGAAATCAAGAGCACGTTTTATTTCAGAGCACCAGTCAGTCACCACTGACGAAACAATACCTTTTAAATCTTCAGCGGAAACTTTATCTGACTGCTCGCTGAGCTTAATCTCTTCAGCTTCCGCTAAAGAGCAATCCACAAAAGAAGAGATTTTTTCGTTTATCTGCCCGCATCCGAGAGAAACATCGCGCATGAATACAGAGGAATTACCTTTCAAGAGATTCAACGATGTCTTGCTGGCTCCAATATCAATCAGAGCAACATTTTCTTCCTCTGGGGCATAATTAAATTCAAAAATGTTTTGAAGGGCAAAAGCGTCAACATCAATTATACAGGCATTAAGTCCGGCCATCTGGATGAGACTGACATATTCGTTAACCATTTCCTTTTTGGCTGCAACCAGAATCACACTCATCTGATTGGGGTTTTGTTCGCTTTCCCCAAGTATTTGGAAATCGAGGTTAACATCGCTGATGTCAAACGGAATATACTGTTCCGCCTCAAAATGGATCGTCTCATGCAGCTCATCTTCCGTCATGGTCTTGACATTGATCTTTTTAACAATAACCGAGTAGCCCCCGACGGAGATGGCAACATTCTGTTCTTTTAATTTGCTGGCCTTAAAGAGTTCACGGATGGCAGCAGAAACAGCTTCCGGATCCTTAATAGCACCTTCTTCGATTATTCCTGGTTCGATATCGATCGTGCTGAAATTTTTGAGGGTTCGCCCCTTTTTTGTTTCAGCAACTTCAGCAGCTTTTATGGACCTGGAGCCAATATCCAGCCCAATAAGATGGGGTTTTTTCCCAAAAAACATGATATGCCCTTAATCGCTAAATATTTTGTTTTTGTCAGAAAGGCCGAAACCAAGGGCCAAAATAATCTTTCGCTGGGTCTCCATACGGCACGGCATGCCTTTTTCTATGCGTGCAATCGTAATAGGAGACAAGTTTGCCTTTCTGGCAAGTTCGGTTTTGCTCATCAGCAAAGACTCTCTGATTTTTTTTAAGGAGTTATCGCTCATTCAAAAGACCTTTCGAATATTTTGCACAAAAATAAATAAATTTCCAATAACGACGAAAGGCAAGATTCATTAAGAGCTGAATCAAGTTATATAACGATTATCTTAAATTGTTATCAAGTCAAGCACTTTTATGCATAATTATAGATAAATTTTAAGTAATTACTTTATATTGTAGTTTTATTAATAAAATTACCATATATTGTATAGTAAAAATCGGTAAAAAATAGTAATAACAGATAATTCACCTAAAATTGATGTTAATGTACCTTTTTTTCACTCATGCCAAGTGTGGGGCTCAATGGTTTTTGTGTAAGACTTTTACGAGTTCAACAGGTTTTAAACCAAAAAATGTCGGCAGTTTCGTCATAGTGTCAATAAAAATAAAGCTTTACCTTGACTTTAATGGTCAGTTTCAATATATGTTTTTAAGGATGATTGCTTCGTAAAAAGTCTATTTTTCAAATGAAGATATTAAAACGCGGATATCGAATATTCCCGTTCTGAATTATTAACAGATAGTCTATGGACCTCAAACCATCAGAAGAAAAAGTCAAACCTTTCAGACTGGTCAAATACTTTACACTTATAAGCCTGATCGTAATATTTTGTGGCACGCTGATCCTCTTCATGCTCAATACCCACTGGGCAAGGACCATGCAGCAAAAGAAAAGTGAAGACTATGCCAGCCTTCTGATCGAAAACCTTAACCATCAGGTGTTTTTGCAGTTCATCATTCCAGTTGCTTTGAAATTCGGCAAGATTCAGCTCAGGAATAAAGAACAATTTATTCGTATGGACAAGGTCGTCAGAAGTACACTTCACAGCTTCAAAGTAGATATGGTAAACATTTACGATATGGATAATACGATTTCATATAGTTTCGATCAAGCAGTTATCGGCAAAAAGGATGCTGGCGGTAAAGGCTATCAGGATGCGGTTTCAGGCAAGACAACTTCAAAATTGCTTCAAAGAGGCAGTTGGGTTGAGATATTTCTCAGATTTTCGAAAGATAGCAGATTAATCACTTTTGCGCCGCTACGAGCAGAACAGCCTCTTTCCAGGATATCTGGTCCGGTGCTTGGTGTTGTTGAAATCGTGCAAGATTTATCAGAAGATTATAAAGCAATTTTCGATTTCCAGAAACGGGTTATTATAACTTGCACTATTGTCATGGGCGTTCTTTTTTTGGTGCTTCTGTTTGTGGTCAAGAGGGGCGAAGGTATAATCGAAAAAAGAGCTCTAGAGAGGCTCAGGCTCAAAGAACAGTTAAGTCGCGCAGAACGTCTCTCCACACTGGGTGAGATGGTGGCAGGGATTTCCCATGAAATCCGTAACCCGTTGGGTATCATCAGGAGTTCATCCGAACTTTTAAAGAAAAAGATGGCCAGCTACGATCCTTCAAACTTGATTCCAGGTATAATCATTGAAGAATCTGCCCGGTTAAATAATATCATAACAGATTTTTTGGATTTTGCAAAACCCAGGAGCCCGAACCTTACCTTGTGCAGAATTGAAGACGTTCTTGAAAAGAACATCACTTTCCTGGCATCACAGATCAATGAAGAGGGCTATATTGTTGAAAAGGACTATGACAACAACCTTCCGGAAATAACAGCCGATCCTGAGATGCTTTATCAGGCATTCCTTAACATTTTGATCAATGCCATGCAGGCGATGCCCGAAGGCGGCAAAATTCATGTTGAAACCGGTTCGAGTGACAATACGGTCACAATATTTTTTGAAGATGAAGGTGAAGGTATACCAGAAGATATTTTGGAAAAGATATGGGATCCTTTTTTTACCACCAAGGAGAAGGGAACAGGTCTGGGGCTTGGTATTGTTAAAAATATTATCGAGTCTCACCGCGGAAGCATCCAGGTTAGCAACAGACCGGTTTGCGGCGCTCGCGTTAAAGTAGAAATGCCTGTAAAGCAGGGGGTATAGTCATGGAGACTGTACTGATTGTAGATGATGAAAAAAATTATCCGCATATATTAAGTGCGGTTCTCGAAGAAGAAGGGTTCGAAGCATTTACTGCCCACAGCGGTCATGAAGCTCTTGAAATATTGGGAAACGCCGATGTTGACCTGGTGCTTACTGATATGAAAATGCCTGCCATGGACGGCATGGAGCTGCTTGAAAGGATCAAGGCTAAAGAACTGGATCTTCCGGTCATTATGATGACGGCTCATGGTACCGTGGATAAGGCAGTGGAGGCGATGCAGAAAGGTGCCTACACTTATATCCTCAAGCCTTTCGACAACGAACGGTTGGTCATTTATGTGAACAAGGCCATCGCCATGTATCGGGTGGTTAAGGAGAACCGGCAACTTCGGAATGCTGTAGAATTGCAGTACAGTTTCGGGAATATTATCGGAAAAAGTAAAGGGATGCAGGATGTTTTCGAAACTATACGGAAAGTTGCACCATCCAATGCTACAGTTTTGATTGAGGGTGAAAGCGGCACCGGCAAGGAACTTGTGGCAAAATCGATCCATTTTAACAGTACGCGACGCGACAAGCCTTTTGTCGCAGTGAATTGCAGTGCGCTGGTTGAAACCCTTCTTGAAAGCGAACTTTTTGGCCATGAAAAAGGGGCATTTACCGGCGCTGTGGCTATGAAAAAAGGTCGTTTTGAACTGGCTGACGGCGGAACCCTTTTTCTTGATGAAATCGGTGAGCTTTCACAAAGTCTCCAGGTGAAACTTTTGCGGGTTCTCCAGGAAAAGGTTTTTGAAAGGGTTGGGGGAGAGAAGCCGATTTCTGTCAATATTCGCATAATAGCCGCTACAAATAAAAAACTCAAAGATGAGATGATGCAGGGCCGATTCAGGGAGGACCTCTTTTATCGGCTGAATGTGGTCCGCATTGCCCTCCCTCTTTTAAAGGAGCGTCGAGAGGATATTCGCCTCTTTGTGGACCATTTTATTAATAAATATGGGGATGAACGAAAGGCTGATATCCCTGTAACAGGTCTCGATCAGGATGTTGAACGTCTTTTTTACGATTACAGTTGGCCAGGCAATGTTCGTGAATTGGAAAATATTATTGAACGGGCCATGTTGCTGTGTCAAAGCAATAATATAAAGGTATCAGACCTTCCTAAGGAATTTAGGGATAATGTTTACAACACGTTGCACCTTGAAGGAATACCCGCAAATGCACAATTAGATGAAACCCTTACGATGATAGAAAAGAAAATGATCAAAAGGGCTTTGAAATTGACAAACAATGTTCAATCCAGGGCTGCAGAATTACTCGGTATTGGTAAAAGCGGACTTAACTGGAAAATAAAGAAGTTCAAGCTGGACGCAGATTCAAGACATTGATTTTTTATAAAAAAAGTTTGGGTTCAAAAATTTAAACCAAGCTAATTTGGATTATTTCCCATCAGATTAGGGAGTTACATGGTTTGGCCCTCAAAATGGTTCAAAATTTTGAACCGGGAGGAATTTGAAATATTTACTGTCAAATCAAAGGGTTCCATGATTTAATTTTCAAAAGGGTTTAACAATTTGAACTATGCATCTGATTTTTGGGTATTACGATGGAGAAAATACAAATGAACAATTTGGCTGTTTCATAGTGTAACATATTAATATAAATATATTAATCGATTTATCCAGAAATTATCAAGTTTAAAGTGGTACTTTGGCAAGGAAATTGCACCATAAATTAGAAACCTAATAATTTCTTCATCTGTTTTCCTCCTTAATGGCTAATCGGAATCAATCCGATTAGCTATTATTTTTTGGAATTTAATCGAGCTCATGATATATTTCAATTTTTATCTGCCATCGTTTTTCATTATTTAATATCTTCTATCAGATTGGCCACGCCATGTGCCACCAGCATCTTCTAATTTATATCTCCAGACATCCATCTTTCAGTGTCAAAACAGAGTCCGAAATTCTCCTTGTAAGAGAAGTATAATGGGAAACGACTATCAGGGTGCATTTTCCCCTTAGGCTTTTCAGCAGTTCGGCAATCTTTAAAGCGGCTTCCATATCAAGTGATGACGTTGGTTCATCAAGCAAAAGCACTTCCGGCTGCATAATCATGGCCCTGGCAATGCACAGCCTTTGCTGCTGCCCGCCGGAAAGCTCAAGTGCGGAATCATTTAACCTGTCCTTTACTTCATCCCATAAAAACGCATCTTTCAGTGACTGTTTTACCTTATCCTTAATACTTTTTTTATCCTTTATGCCGGATAATCTCATGGGAAAAGCGACATTTTTAAAGATACTCATGGGCAAAGGGTTAGGGACCTGAAACACCATTCCCACCTTTTTTCTAAGGGTGGTAACAGGCAATCTATGAACGTCGATATACCTGTCGTTTAATTCTATCTCCACCTTACCCTCAACCATGCAACCCGGGATCGACTCATAAAGCCGATTTAAGACCATCAAGAATGTTGTCTTTCCCACACCGGAAGGACCGATAATAGTAGTAATCGCCTTTTCCTCCACTTCCCCCTTAAGCCCTTTTAAAACCGGCTTTTTCTTATAAAAAAAATTAAGCCCCTCTATCCTGATTTTTATTTTTTTCATGGGTGCAAATTATATAGTGCTTGACCTAAAACCCCGGTTTTTCGGTTAAAAATTCGAAATACGAATTTCGCCTGATCTTATAAAAATGGCCGAAATAATGACGGAAACAATAAAGCTCCAATGACAAAAACATATAATTTCCCATGCCTAAGGCGTGGTTTGGTTTCGGTCATTTTGTCATTTGGTATTCGAATTTGTTTCGAGTTTCGATATTCGGATTTTGCCTGAACATGACTTTTCGTTCAGGCAAAATCAATGTATGAATGGCAAATCGTATTGCCGCCTTCCTTTTTAATAAATGCGATAGGGTGAAGAGAAAAACACAGATGGAGAGCAAAATTATACAGGCCCCAAAGCCTTTCATCAATTCTTCCTGGGAATTATAGTCCGAAGAGATGTAGAAGATATAAAAAGGAAGTGCCTCATACTGGGAAAGCAGGGAATTGGGGATCCCGGCCATAGCAACCACCCCTGTCAGCATAATGACTGCCGTATCCTCTGCACATCTTCCTATGGCCAGGATAATGCCGCTAATGATACGGGAAAGATTGTAAGGAATCAATATTAATAAAATGTTTTGCAGCCTGGAAGCGCCCAGTGCCAGTCCAGTGGTTTTGACAAAAAAGGGTAAATCCACCAGGGACTGTTCTGTTGTTCTGATAATATAGGGAAGGACAAGACAGGCCAGGGCCAGAGTTGAGATAAGAAAACAGGGGTATATATGCTCTGACAGGTGTTTGTGGAGAAAAACAGAAACTGCAAATCCGAAAAGGCCCACCAGGATTGAAGGAATCCCTGCAAGAAGATCGAGTAAAAAATTAAAAACAGGCTTCCATTTTAGGTTGCAGTATTCCGCAAGATAGATGCCACTCGCAACCCCGATTGGGATGGCCCAGATAATGGAGGTGAGAATCAGGAGTAAAGTCCCGGCTATTGCAGGAAAAAGACCATCAACTACCTCCTTTCTCAATAAAAGTCCATCCAGGGGCCTTGTTTCCCCGAATATGAGGGAGAGATTCAGGGACGGGATACCTTTATAGAGTAGAAAAGATAGAAGGCCCCTATAGCACCTATAAGAACGATCCCGGATATCCAGGCAAAAAACTTAATTTGATATTCTATGAAACGATTCATCTATCCCTTAATATTTTAAAATGCCCCAGCAATCTCAGGAAAAGGACAATCAGGGTTGTAAAGAAAAAGAGTATAAGGCCGCAGATAAATATCGATTTGAATTCCGGGCTCTCATAGTCGCTTGCGATAATAAGGGCGATATGAGCGGTCAATGTCCTGGCTGCATCGTCCAGTCCCCTGGGGATCTGTAGTGCATTGCCGGCAATCATGAGGGAAATCAATGTATCTCCTACAGCCCTTCCAGCGGCCAGAACCAGTCCTGAGATTATCCCTTTCCAGGTCGAAGGGATAATGACGTAGATCAATTTTTGCACCGGCGTGGCGCCAAGGGAATCGGCGGCATCGAGATAACTTTTGGGCACAGCATTGAATGCGTCGGATAAAAATAGTACAATAGTGGGAAGAATTAGAAATGCCAGCATAATAGAGGCGCTCAATACACATATCCCTGTACCCTTTTCAAAAATCTCCCTGATAAACGGCACGAGAAGAAATATAGCCACAAAGCCATGGATTACGGTCGGAATTCCAGTCATAAACTCCACGGCTTTCCTTAAAAATATGCCAAAACTCTGCTTGGGAAAGACGCTGATTAGGGCGCTGCACCCTATCCCAAAAGGTGTAGCGATAAAAAGTGCTAAAAAAGCAATAATCCCGGTTCCTGCCATCATTGGGAGTATGCCAAACCTGCCCTCATAAGGATTCCATCCGAAAGTGAAAAATTCAGCAACTTCGCCTCCTTTGAAAAGCGGAAGACTGAAAAAAAGCATGAAAGAAAGGATAGATATGGTAATGGAGGCACTGAGTATGGCGCTGAAAAGAAAACCCTTTTCGGCGAACTTTTCAATAAAAGGTTTCATTATCTGACTGCAATAAATCCTTTTTCTGCGACGATCTTCTGTCCTTCCTTGCTCATGATGTAATCTATAAACAACCTGGTTAACACGTCAGGTTCTCCTTTTGTATTCATATAGAGTCCTCTTGCTATCTTATAATCTCCCTTTATTACATTCTCCAGGGTGGGTGAAACAGCGCCCAAGGAGACAGGAGCTACTGTATCATCTAAATAGCCTACGGAGATATAGCCAATCCCGTACGGATCCACGTTTATGGCCGATTTCATTGCACCATGGGATTTTACGAAATTAGCCGATTTTGTGATTTCCCCCTTGTTTAATGCTTTCTTCCAGAATACCTTCCTTGTTCCACTGGAAGCATCCCGTGTATATACATTAATCCCTCTGTCTTTAAATCCCAGCGCTTTCCAGTTGTTAATTTTGCCGGAAAATATATCCATGATCTCACTTTTGTTCATTCTGACTACAGGATTTTCCGGATTAACGACAACGGCGATTCCATCAATGGCGAATTTGAACATCTTCAGCCCGTACCTCTTTATCTCATCATCCGTTGCCTTCCTCCCTGTATTTCCTATGTCTACAAGACCTTCTCCCACCTGCTTGATCCCAACGCCGGAACCCCCTCCGGCAATAGTGATTTTGATATCCCGGTTCATGCCCATAATCCTTTTTGCCGCCTCTTTCATTACCGGGATGTGGGCAGTCCCTCCTGCAATCCTGAGGGTCCCCTTAACATCCGAAAACCGGTCCATATCTCCTGCCGCAACATATGAAATTATCATAGATAATGAGATTAAAACAATAAAAAGCAATAATGTCAGTTTGAATTTCATAGTTGTTTCTCCTTTTGTTTGTGACACATAGCATGCGCCTTATATATTGATTACCTTATCTGCCAGTTGCATGGCCGTGACAATATCGAGCATATTGGTTGTCTCTCCCACCTGCTTTTTGTCAAGCAAATTGAAATGTGTCAGGCATGCCCCGCAAACAAGAATATGAAGTCCTTCTTCCTCAAGTCCCTTTAGAACCGGCAGATGGTCGGGGCCCGTAATGGTTAACTTGACTCCGTTATTCACAAATACCAGCCGCCACAATTCATCCCCCATTTCCTTTATGGTCTTCAAAAAGCTCACCATAAGTTTTGATCCCAGTTCATCATCTCCGTGGCCCATGCAATCAGTGGCAACCATGACCATGATCTTCTTTTGTTCTGTATCCGGTTTCTTTGCTTCCGGGATTTGTGAAACAACTTCCGGTTGATCTCTTTTGCCGACTACGTGAAATATCTCTCCCACCTGTTCATCAGATACTTCAAAACCCTGGGATTTAAGAAAACGACCTACGTTCTGCCTGGCCGCTTCATTATCTACAAGGATTTTGATGCTATTTAGGTTTTCCTCCTCTATGGCATTCTTTGCTTGCAATACCGGAGCCGGACATGCCAGCCCCATGGCGTCGATCTCTTTCATTTCCTCTCCTTTCTTAATTTTTGGCATACAGTGTTTCGCTTATTACAGCCTATCCCGGGTAAACCAACTCTTGTCTGACAAGCCGTAAAGCAGACTGTTCATTTAACCACAGGCACGAAGAATATACATGTTGGGAAGCTGGGATGCTTGCCTTTGCAGGTTTATAGCTTTTCAGCTTTCCATTTGATTCATATGAGCAGCTACAAGGTAAATTACCGCTACTCCTGGACGATACCTGCAACATCACAGTCAAGCGCCTGGCAGCAGATACAAGCGCCTGCCTGTTTTTCGTATTGGACGGGGCAAGGGGAATCGAACCTCCTCCCCGTTTTTCAGACGGGGCCAACGGTTTTGAAGACCGCGGGGCGCCCAGCGCCATTGCCCCTGCTGTCTTTCTAAAAGGCACGTGACAGAGTTTGATCGATTTGTGAAAGTGAAAGATGGGAAAAGAATAGACGTGATTTTTCGGCCAAACCCTGTGCCTACCAGACCCGGGCAGAATTGTTTATAACAACTCAGGTAAAGCCGAAAAATTGGTACATGAATTATCTCTTTGTGGGAATAATTGAAAGATAACCGATTTAATAAAGAAGGCAAACCGATTTGTCAAACTGGAAATTCCGATACTTAAAGCATGTTTTCATAGGAAAAACCGATTAGCTTCTCGGGAAGTAGCTATCAGAAAATCAAGCAATGCCCGGCATAACGGCGAAATGTTTCTCCTTTTATCCCTTTGTAATACCGCCACCATGCAAATATTACAGCACCATAAACCTACGCCTTCGGCTGTCAAGCCGTTCAATTCCTTCTTCCATTGCCTCCTGTAAGGCTACTTTGAAATCCTTTTGGGAAAGGTAAACAGAAAGTTCCTTTACCTCGGCTGTCCTGCCGCAGGGTCTGTACTGGGGCATTATATTAACATAGGTGTTCTTTGAAATTTTGCGTGCAATGAATCTCATTATTTCGCGTGTTCCTGCAAGACCGGACGGAAGGACAAGGTGCCGTAGCAAAAGTCCGCGCCTGGCAATACCCGATTCATCAGTAACAAGATCACCAACCTGCCGGTGCATCTCAACAAGGGCTTTACGCGCAACCTCCGGGTAATCTTCGGCTTTGCACATGGTCTCGGCCACCTCAGAATCCCAGAATTTAAAATCAGGCATATAGATGTCGAACACACCTTCAAGCAGTTTAAGGGTTTCAACACGGTCGTAACCGCCGGTATTGTAAACCAGGGGAACGGAAAGGCCGTTCTTGACAGCTATTTCAACGGCTGAGAGGATCTGGGGCACAACATGGGATGGGGTAACGAAATTAATGTTGTGGCATCCTGCATTTTGCAAATGCAGCATTATTCCGGCCAGCTGTTCATTGGATATCTCCTCACCGTGCCCCAGGTGGCTGATGTCGTAATTCTGGCAGAAGATGCACAACAGATTGCAATGGGTAAAAAAAATTGTGCCTGATCCTTTGGTCCCCACCAGGGGAGCTTCTTCTCCAAAGTGAGCATTAAAGCTTGAAATATATGCTTCTTCACCTGTTTTGCATATCCCGGTCTGACCGGACAGGCGGTCAACTTCACATTTTCTGGGACAAAGGGTGCAGGACTTCAAAATTTCACAGGCCGTTTTTATCTTTTCAGCAAGCAACCCCTTTTTAAAAGTTTCAATGTACGCAGGTTCAAAAGACGGCATAGTTTATTTCGACCTTGAAAATCTGGTCCTTTGGGCCAGGTCAGAGTTAACCGGCTCTGCCAGAAGAGACGGCGCAAAAGTTTGAAGTGACCTGCCCGCCAATGCCTGTCTGCTCTTAACTCTGTTAAT
>JAUVVL010000090.1 GCA_030604635.1 Desulfobacteraceae bacterium | reverse complement strand
TGGTTCCCGTGATAAGACGTTTCGTCCCTTTTCTGATCACTTTTCTAGTAATCTTTCTGTCATACCGGTTTATACCGCCACAAAGGCCGAAAACCGCCTCAAGCCTGATAGGGGCTTTGTGGTGCGCCCTGTCAATCATCCTGCTCCATATGCTGCTCTCCAAATTCTTCAATGTCGCCCAATACAATGTCATCTACGGCGTTCTAGGATCACTGATCCTGATGGTGATCTGGATTTATATATCCTTTGTACTTTTCTTTTTCTTTGCTGAATACACCCTTGTTTCCGACAAGATAGACATCCTGTTGCTTGAACGACTCTATTTGTTCAAATTAAATCAGGATATAAAAGAGAAAAAAATCGAGAAATTCCTGTTCAGCCACCCAAAACGCCTTTTTGAAAAATATGCAAGACGCTATCAGCCCGGAGATATTCTTTTCCGTGAAAATGATGAGAGTACGGATATATATTTTATTTATCTGGGGAGTATCGACATTCGCCGCAAATTCAACGAAAACGAAAAAAAAATCGCGACTCTTAAGGAAGGAGAGGTGTTCGGTGAAATGTCCTACCTGTTGAACGAAAACCGGTCTGCAACCGCCGTGGCTGAAACTGAATCGATCCTTCTGGTCATTACCCCTGCAATTTTTGAGGAACTCCTCCAGGCCAATAATACTTTTTCCAGAAATCTGATCCAGCTATTAAGCAACCGCCTCCACAATACGCATCTTCCGAAAACACCTTGATTTCGGCCATTTTATAAGATCAGGCGATATTCGGATTTTGCCTGAACATGACTTTTCGTTCAGGCACTATTTTAGTAAAACGTTCATCTGTAAAGAATTATTTTTCAATTATAATGCGCTCCTCACATACTGAAAACACAGGATCTTGGGGAATTACTTTTTCTAAATGCAATTATGAAGCTGGTTTCCGTTATTTATTTGTAAAAAAGTATTGCGGAATGCTGTTTTATGTTGACATGAAAAATAGCATGATGTATGAACCCGTTTATATCTAAGCTTAATTGATATCAATCAATGAAAAAAGGGGGGGCGCATCATGACAAAGGCAGAATTGGCTGGAAAGATGGCAAAGGATGCAGGCATATCTAAAGTGGCTGCTTCAGCTGCACTTAACTCTTTCATGGACAATGTAACAAAGGCTTTGAAGAAAAAGGACGGGAAGGTAACGCTGGTCGGGTTTGGTACTTTTTCAAAAGTCCGTCGAAAAGCTCGGAAAGGACGCAATCCTCAAACAGGTGAACCGATTAAAATTAAAGCAACAAATGTTGTAAAATTCAAGTCCGGCAAAAGACTTAAAGATGCCATATAAATATTCCGGGTTGGGCGGTTTATTTTGTGTTTATTAAGCAAATAAGCCGCCTTTTTAGTATGTGATTTCAAATATATCAAACTCACCTTTGTAATCTTCCCATTCCACATCAACACGGTGGACTTTTGCAATGGGAGGACCTTCTTTGCACCACTCAAGAATTGAATCGACTTTCTCTTTAGAGCCTTCAAATAAGGCTTCAACAGTTCTGTCGCGTTGATTTTTTACCCATCCGAAAACACCATATCTATCAGCCGCATGTTTTGTCTCCAATCTAAAAAAAACGCCTTGAACTCTGCCGCTGATGACGACACGGGCTCTTACTTTTTCTTCCATGCTTACCCCCTGCAATTGAATATTGTTGATTGACCGGTCTGCTCCCCGCCGCGAAGCACTGCCGTAAGGTAGAACCCCCGCCCTTTAGGGCGGGGAGCTTCACTATTGAAAAGTGGAATTTGATAATCTGAATTGTTTTTTTGATGATATTTGACCGATACATCGGCGGAGGGTTAACTCTTCATAAAGTGTCTGGCCTATAAATCGTCAATTATCAATCTTCAAACATCAATCATCAATTGCCTCAAGGTTGTCTCATCAATGATTTCAACACCCAGGTCCTTCGCCTGTTTGAGCTTGGAACCCGGTGAAGATCCGGCAATAAGATAATCTGTGTTCCGGCTCACGGAACTGCTGACCTTGCCACCTGCCTCTTCAATGACTTTCTTTGCTTCGCTCCTTGTCATGTTTTCCAGCGTGCCGGTCAAAACGAAGACCTTCCCGGTGAGCCCCCCGGGTTCCTTTGGCACATCGTGAAGGATTTCCACCCCGCTTGCAAAAAGACGGTTTACTGTTTTTAGATTTGCATCCTGTTTAAAGAAGTCAACAATACTGCTGGCAATGGTTTTGCCTATTTCTTTGATGGATTTTAGCTCCTCTATAGCGTTATTACGATCTATTACCGTCACGGATAAAAGATTGTCTAACCTTTGATATTCCCTGGCAAGAATTGAGGCCGCGTTTTCTCCCACATACCGAATACCCAGGGCATATAGAAACCGGCTAAACATAATCTTTTTACTTTTGTCGATGGCAACAATGAGGTTTTTTGCAGATTTCGGTCCCATCCGTTCCAGGTTTTCCAGCACATCTTCATTCAGTCGAAAAATATCAGCATAGGAAAAGAGCAAACCCTTGTCGACGAGCTGCTCGACAAGTTTATCTCCCAGACCGTCTATGTCAAATGCGCCCTTTGATGCGAAATGCTTAATCCGCTCCTTAACCTGGGCAGGACAGGCAGTGTTAATGCATCTTAATGCCGCCTCATCTTCAGCGCGAACAACCGAAGCACTGCAAACAGGGCATTTGTGTGGCATTTTGAATGTTTTTTCTTCCCCTGTCCTCTTTGAACCGATGACCTTGACAACTTCGGGAATCACGTCTCCGGCACGCTGGACAAGAACCGTATCGCCTATTCTAACATCTTTTCTTTTGATTTCATCTTCATTATGAAGCGTTGCGCGACTGACCTTAGCGCCACCAATATTTACAGGGACGAGATGAGCAACAGGCGTTAGGGCACCGGTTCTTCCAACCTGCACTTCTATGTTAGTTACACGAGTCGTCTCCTGAAGCGCTTTGAATTTATAGGCAATGGCCCACCTTGGGCTTCGGGAGGTTGAACCCAGGTGTCGCTGCATACGAAAACTGTCGACCTTGATTACCATGCCGTCAATGTCGTAGGGCAATTGATGCCGTTTTTCAACGAGCTCCCTGTAATAGTTAAGGACTGCTTTGATTGTGATCTTGGGTTTGATAAGAGGATTAATTCTAAATCCCAGGTCCTGTAAAGCAACCAGTGTATCCCAGTGCGATTCCAGGACAAGATCAGAGACAATCCCCACACCGAAGAAAAATATCTCTAAAGGACGTTTGGCCGTTATCCTGGAATCGAGTTGCCTTAAAGATCCGGCAGAAGCATTTCTGGGATTGGCAAACGGATGTAAATTCTGACCGAGTCGTTCATCATTTAATCGCCTGAATTCTTCCAGATTTATGAAAACCTCCCCCCTTACTTCAATAAGTGATGGAATGCTTTTGTCCTTTCCATTTTCAATCAGCATGGGCACTGACCGTATGGTCCTTACATTTGATGTTATAACCTCACCATTGATACCGTCACCGCGGGTAGACGCGGTGACCAACCGGCCGTTTTCATAGATAAGCTCAACAGCAACACCGTCCAGCTTCGGCTCTGCGGTGTAAATAATTTCATCGTCTGTATTGAGATTTTTTTTTATACGGCGGTCAAACTCAATGATGTCCGTATCGTTGAATCCATTATTCAGGCTCAGCATGGGAAGAGAATGTGCAACACTTTCGAATTTGTCGAGGGGCGTGGCCCCTACCCGCAAGGTCGGAGAATCCGGACTTGATAGGCCTGGAAAGGCAGCTTCCAGTTCTATCAGTTCCTGCATCATCCGGTCATACTCAGAATCGGATATTTCCGGATCATCCAGAACATAGTATCGGTAGTTATGCCTGTGAAGCGCTTGCCTTAAATCCTCAACTTTTTTTATTACGGCAGGATCTATATGTTTTTGCATAAACGGCTTATCACCTCGGCAACAGCCTTACGGCTTTTTACGAAGCGTTTTTTGCGGAATCCAGGCCTCCATTTAAATGTTGACAGCTCATCGGAAACCACGAGGATTCCGCAGACATCAACATTCCGGAATCTTCCCACGGTAAAGAGCGCCGACGATTCCATCTCAACCGCCAAGACATCATTTTTCTGGAAATACTCGACCTTTTCACGGGTTTCTCTGTAAATAGCGTCAGTAGTCCAGACAGGGCCTTCTCGAAAACCAATACCTTTAATGCTCAGGGTCGCCTTTGCCTTTTTTACAATAGATTCTGAAGGCCGCGACACGCAGAGTCCATCAGGTGTCTGGTCTACACATTCGACAAGATCGCCCCGATTTGCCTGCTGTACATTATTTAATTCAGTCGAATGTGCATACCTGTCCATATAATGCTTTGACGTCCCTTCATCAATAATAGCAGATGTCGGGACAATGACATCTCCGATCTTAACATCATGAGAGACAGCTCCGCACCACCCGAAAAATATGAATTGTCGTGCTCCCCAACTAATCAAATGCTCAAGCAGTATAACGGCGTACGGCGAACCGATCAAGGGACCTGCGATTGCAAACCTTTTGGATGAACCATTTCCGATATAGACCTTGCTCATCAACAGGTTCCTGGCTTTATCTTCACCAAGGTTCATCAAACCACAAAGCAAACCAAGATCATCTTTATCAGACACCATTACAGCAAAAGGTCCTAAGTGGGGAGCGTTTTTTCCTGTTAAGGGGTATGTGATGGCATCATCAAAGGTCTCAGTTTGCGTAATCATACCGACCCCGCCAATTTCGCAAGTTCATCTTTGGCTTCATCAATAATATCGTAAAACCACATCAAGTCTTCTATAGTGAGACGGCCTGCCTTGCGCTGGGATTCTCCACCGTCTTTTCTTATAAAAACCCTGGGTCCGATCTGGAGTTTCGGCTCGCCGGCGCCATATTGATTAATTGAAACAACAAGTCTGGTTTCTTCACATTTCCACATCTTTAGAATTTTATCCTTTTGTGGGTCGAATGACATAATATCCTCCGGTTAAATCTTTGTCGTTCTTGAACTGGAACAAAAAACTGCTTTTTTATATGGTTTTATAGTTATACTCTAAAATTATGTCAAATTCATTCATTATTCGGGCTAAAAAAATTCCCATTAAGGTATTATTTTAGCTTTATGAAACAACGAGGCCAAAAAGCATTCAGGTGATCCGGTTTTTAAGTGGGGCACGAGTTTAGTCCCGCCTGCGGCGGGAATTATCTGAATGCGATAATTTTTTTCAAAGGGCTAAATTGATACCCATTAAGATGTTTTTTGTGATATTCGGATTCAGTACCGATGAGGGATCAAGGGACGGATTTGTCCCATTTACGCCGGGGTTTAAGGTCATTCCTTTTGGCGATGCCGGAGCCCTTGAGAATGCCATAACTCCAGATACTGTCGCTTTTCTGGTTGAACCGATTCAGTGAGAAGCAGGGGTGATTATTCCGCCGCTTTTGCGAAAACCTGATGAAGCGCGGATTGCTGTGCAAAGAAACTCACGAAAATGTCATCCGCTTTGCTCCTCCTCTGATAATTACCAAGGAGGACATCGATTGGGCTATGGAGATAATCGAACAGGTTCTTGCGGGTGATCTGTCCGTTTAATGCCCAACTTGCCGCAAGTGAAAGCTGGGACAGGCATTTATTTTTGTGCCTTTACGAACGGAAATATGTCGGTCAAGCCGAGAATGTCTGTTATCAGTAAGACCAAAAATATCAGCACCGCTGCACCCACTATAGCGCCTATACCATTACCACCTGCCGGAAGCTGGTCGATCCGGGCGGCGATTTCCGCAATTTCCTGGTCAGTGAGGCTGTCAACACGTGCCTTTGCTTCTTCAGGATTCACGCCCCAGGTCTCCAAGTGTTTGCGCACTTCAGAACGATCGAGTAACATATTCAGTCGCTTACGCGCGCAATCCTGCTGTTTCTGTTTGAGGATTTCAGCAGTATTTATCATTACCGCATGGGCCGGCGCCGAGATAATAGTGAAGGCAAAAAGAGACAGAATTACCAGGCAGGCGATCGGTCTTCTCAGGTGTCGCAAAAATTTCATTTTTTTCTCCTTTCTTTATGATGATGAAAATTGGCATTCCTTTTAATAACTTTCGGCATGCGTATTCATTAAAGTGCTTCCTCAGCTTCTATTTATTATATTTGTTCCAGCACTGTCAATTATTTTACACCTAGAACCTGCATAAACAATTGGGGAACTGTTATAAAATTATGCTCAAAGAATATTCTTGACAACAGAAATATAAGATAATATATTCCATAAAAAGAATATAGGAGTTTCATTGAAAGATTTTGTCAATGTCATGAAAGCCCTTTCAGATCCGAACCGGGTCAGGATCGTCAAAATGCTTCAGCATAAAACACTTTGTGTCTGTGAAATCCAGGCCATTTTGCAAATCGCTCAGCCCAGTGTTTCCAAACACCTGAAAATACTTGAAAATACCGGGCTTGTAGAATCAAAAAAAGATGGTTTATGGGTCAATTATAATCTCACGGATGGAAGGGCCTCTCCCTATGTGGCCAGCATTCTGGGAAACCTCAGGCACTGGCTGGAGGATGACCCCGGATTAACTGAGAACATTAAAAAACTTCCTGTTGTTCGGCGTGAAGAGATATGCAAGAAATAATGCTTGTATAGCTAAATAAGCATGCAGCTATTTATTGTGTTCGAAATCCGTGTTAGATTGTGGAGACTGTGATTATGAAAGAACGCACAAAATTATTAATTATCTCATCTATCTTTCTTGCCTGCTACTATATACCCTGGGACAGTTCTAATATACGGCAGGCTGGGCTTGAAGGCTTTATGATGCTCCAGGAATATGCACGTGAACATGTTTTAACCTGTCTAATCCCCGCTTTTTTTATTGCGGGCGCCATTGCTGTCTTTGTTTCTCAGGCTGCTGTGCTTAAGTACTTCGGAGCTCAGGCTAAAAAGCTCCTCGCTTATTCAGTAGCTTCTGTATCAGGAACAATACTTGCGGTTTGTTCTTGCACGGTCTTGCCGCTGTTTGCCGGTATATATACCCGTGGCGCCGGGATTGGCCCGGCAACCGCCTTTCTCTATTCCGGGCCTGCCATCAACGTATTGGCTATTACGCTGACAGCAAAAATACTTGGATGGCAGTTGGGTCTGGCCCGTGCCGTTGGTGCTATTATTTTTGCCGTTATAACCGGGCTTCTCATGGCCTTTTTCTTTCGAAAGGATGATGCCAAACGTACCACCGGCCAGATTTATGTGCCGGATGAAGAGGCTAAAGGTCGCAGCCTCTTGCAGGATACGCTTTATATGCTGACTATGGTGCTGATACTGGTCTTTGCAGCTTTTGCAAGGCCTGCTGAAGGATCTACAGGACTCTGGCCGGCCATATTTGCGGCAAAATGGTATATCACCTTTGCCCTTTTGATTGTCCTGGTCCTGATGCTAAAGGCTTGGTTTAAGAAAGATGAACGGACCGATTGGGTGCAATCGACCTGGGGTTTTATGAAGCAGATTTTTCCGCTGCTGGGCGCAGGAGTGCTGGTGGCCGGCTTTTTGCTGGGCCGTCCGGGTCATCCTGCGCTGATACCCGAGCATTACATCCAGGTCCTTGTGGGCGGCAATTCTGTTTGGGCCAATGTTTTTGCCTCTCTTTCAGGCGCTCTTATGTATTTTGCGACTCTTACCGAGGTGCCGATTCTTCAGGGCCTTATCGGCGCAGGCATGGGAAAAGGGCCGGCACTCGCTTTGCTTTTGGCAGGACCCGCCCTGTCGCTTCCGAACATGCTGGTTATCGGAAACGTCATGGGCGTTAAAAAGACCGCTACGTTTTGTTCAATTATTGTTGTCATGTCAACTATTGCCGGCCTGTGCTACGGCTGGATAGCGGGATAAGGAAGGTCTGTTATGTCAAAAGACGATGTCAAGCAAATCAAGGTCGGTAGCCACACTACAGGCATTATAGGGCTGAAGAATGTTATTGAGGAAGTCGCAAAAGATTTTACCGAAAAACAGGATGAAGAAATCCAGGCTGAACTTCTGAAACGTCTTTCCAAGAAAAACTACATCTCAGACCGTACACGCGAGAGCTATGGCAAGGCCTTTTTACAGGAATTTAATAAATTTCTCGGGAAACCGTATGATGATGAAGATGTTTCAGAAGGGCTTGAGATAAAGGTGCTGGGGCCGGGATGTGCCCAGTGTGACAGGCTGGAAAGGGAAGTCATGGAGGTAATGAACGAAATGAATTTGCCGGCCGATTTTGAGCATGTAACCGACATCAAAGAAATCGGCAAATATGGTGTAATGGGTATGCCTGTTCTGATCATTAATGGAAAAGTTATGTCCGCAGGCAGGGTTCCAACCAAAGGAAAAATCAAAGAATGGCTGGATGAATTTGCATAATCTTGCAATATATATCGGAGGAGAAAGATGGAAATCAAAGTATTGGGGCCGGGCTGCCCGAAGTGTGAACATACCGCAAAACTTATCGGTGAAGCGGTTGACGAGGAGGGTGTTGATGCCCGGATTGAAGAGGGTGACCGATGCCATGGAGATCGCCGGATATGGCGTCTTCGGAACACCGGCAGTTGTTATTGACGGCGAGGTCAAGAGTGTGGGCAAAATTCCTAAAAAGGAAGATATCAAGACATGGATAAAAAACTTATGATAAAACAAAGGGAGATATTTTAACAGATGCTGTAAATTTTCGAATGGATTATAGAATGAAGGTGGTGGTTAAGAAGGAATAATGAGTGGACATGAAAAAAGTAACTTCTCAATAAGTGATGGGGAATAAGATGATAAAAGGCTCGCCCACTGATAATAAAATGTAAAATATCTGGAACTCACATGTAAGTGAGCCTAAATAAAAAACAGTAGCCAATCCTTTAATACCAATTGTATAAATGACGTCAACCATATGTTAAAATATGAGTATCGTTATTAGCTGTTCTTTCTTAAGGCTCACTAACACGCTCAAACAGCCAGCTCTTTTACATTTTATCACCAGTGGGCTCCAGAATTTATTGAGAAGTTACTGAAAAAATTATCGATTTATGGTAATTATTAAAAAAATAAGATAAGGGAAGGAACTATTTCCTGGAAGAACTTACTGAACATGGAAAGCGTGCGGAATGAACAAATATCAACAAATTAATGCGGCAAGAATTGTGCTGGAATTGTCCGAACGTGCAACCATGGAAGAAATCAAGTCTAATTACAGGGCACTTATCCGAAAATGGCATCCGGACAGATGCAAGGCAAACAGGGAAAAATGCAAGGAAATGACAACCAAGATTATTGCTGCATACAGGATTATTTATGATTACTGTAATAATTATAAATTTTCTTTTTCCGAAGAAGAAGTCAGCAATTACCTCTCAGCAGATGAGTGGTGGTTTGAACGTTTTGGCAAAAATACTTTTTGGGGAGATGAAAAAAAATCAAAATAGCCGATGAACAGCCAGCATAGAATGACCCGTGAACGGATACTGCAAGACTTATCTTAAAGTCCGGATTTTAAGCAGGAATAGTAAAAGTAAAGATGCTTCCTTTACCTTCCCCCTCACTTTCCATCCAGATTTGACCACCATGCAATTCGACAAATTTTTTGGTCAATGCCAATCCCAGGCCGGTTCCTTCGAAATGTCTTGCTAATGATGAGTCAGCTTGCTCAAAAGCGTTGAAGATTCGTTTCTGGTCTTCAGGTTTGATGCCGACACCGTAATCTGTTACGCTTATTTCAATTATTGGTTGTTTTTCCCCATCTTTTGGATCCACAGTCCTTGCGGACACCTTCACATCTTTTCCTTCCGGGGAGAACTTGATACTATTGCTGAGGAGGTTTAAAAGTATCTGTTTCAATTTTACCTGATCGGCTGTAATAGTGGAGAGTCCCTGTTCAATTTCGAGAGACAGGTTAACGTCTTTTTTGTCGGCAAAAGTTTTAACTATATTAAGCGTGTTATGTAATAGACTCGAAATATCGAACTGTGATAATTCGAGTTTTAGATGACATGATTCGGCCACTGAAATATCAAGTATCTCGTTTATTAAGTTGAGAAGATGACGCCCACTGATAAGAATGTTGTTAACCTTTTTGGCTTGTTTTTCATTAAGTGTCCCATATGCCTCTTTCTCCATGTTTTCCGAAAAACCGATTATGGAATTTAACGGGGTGCGAAGCTCATGGCTCATGTTGGCGAGAAATTGACTCTTGGCGGCATTGGCGGCTTCTGCTGTCTCTTTTGCTTTTTTCAACTTTTCTTCCGTCCGGATGCGTTCGGCGATTTCCATCTGCATTTCTTCATTTGCTTTTGCAAGCGCTGCAGTTCGCTCCTGCACACGGGTTTCTAATTCGTCATGAGCTTTTTTAAGAGCCTTCTCAGCCCGTTCTCTTTCAGTGATTTCCTGTTGAAGTTGATTGTTTGCATTTGTAAGTTCTAATGTGCGATTTTGAAGCCTTCTGGCATGTCGCTCGATTTTTGAATGGAGCAGGGCATTTTCCAGCGCAAAACCTATTTCTCCTATCATTATGGATAAAATTTGTTCATCGGTAGAATCAGAAACCTGTTTATCTCTCCAAGTGGAAAGATTCAGTACCGCTATTAATTGTTTTCTGGCAAAAATCGGCATACACAGAAATGACGACGGTTTATATTGCGAGTCGTTTGGATTGAGGGTTCTTGAATCAATCTCAATGTTTTGAACGAGGAGGGGTTTTTTACTGGATACAACCTGACTGACCGGGGATTTATCGAAATTTATGTAAGAACCTTCTTTGGGGCCGGATCGAAGCCCTTTTAAAGCTACAACACGAAAACGCTCTTTTTTGGAGTCAACCATAAAAACAGATCCGGTTTCCGATTTGGTTACAGCCATGGCTTTTTCCAGTAATGCATTCAGCAATTCTCTAAAATCCAAGCTTTTGCTTGCAATTTCATTAAGTTCTTTTATGGCAAAAAGTTCAAAGACTCTGCGTTTTAGCTCTTCGGTCGATTCCTCAAAATTTTTCATCAAGGTGCTAAAAGAAACAGTTATCTCATGCAGTTCGGTTGTATCCTTTTGCATTTCGACTAATAATTTATCACTGCCCTCTTTTTTATTTATGATATTCGTTACTATTAAAAATTTGTCAAAAATTTGACGAAGGATCATCAGGCCTGCCAGAATAAGAATAAGAGTTAAGGCAAAAATAAGCATCTGGGAAATATTCAACTGGATACGGGCAGAACTATAAATATTATAGACGATAATGAGAAAAGGAAGACCAATAACTAAAGTTTGAATCATCAAAAGCTTATGTCTTAACCCTGTTCCTTCGCCGTTTGTTTTTCTGTTACGAAATAATGCCATTTCTGCCTCCTTTATAACCTAAATTCTGAGACCTTTGCAAAACACCCCCTTTTGCCTCCCGCCATTGGCGGGATGTCAGGCTCAACATTTTGCACGAAGTGAAGCTTTAGCTTTATCCTCAAAATACTCAATGTATTCCTGCCTGCCCCGTAGGTCCGACAGATCGTACTGGGGTGGTTAAAATTCTCGCCTTCCCCTCCGGGGCGTAGGCCCCCGGGCCGGAGGCTTGAACTTGAATCCCGCTTTAGCGGGAAGCATTTTCCAAAGGTAACTTCCGCAAGTGCCGATTTCGCCGCCAAAAAAAGACTATTGATGTCCTTCTTTCTCCTGTACCCGTCTTATCTTCATTCCTGGTGTTGTATGAGCTCTAAAACATCAATGGGAGAACTTATCCCCTTCAATGAAACCCTTTTAACAGGCCGGAAATTGAATTCTGTTTTATTAATTAATTTCAATGTAGCTTCAGTAAAGAGGATTTGATACTTTGAGGCAAGGCCACAAAGTCTGGCGGCAACATTGACTGTATTTCCGATAATTGTATAATCTTTGAAAGTCTCCGAACCAATGCTTCCCAGATAAATTTGTCCTGTATTTATACCGATACCCACGCCTGCCCAATCTAACACCTTGCGGTTTTGAGGTACTGAGAGCGCTTTAACAATACCATGTGCGCATTTCAGGGCATTTGAGGCCATATCAGGGCCTTCAAAGATGGCCATTATTTCATCCCCATTAAGTTTATCAATGATGCCGTTATACTTTTCTATCACTTTAATCTGTCTGCTAAGATTAAAATTCAACATTTTGAAAATTTTTGCTGGATCCATGTTTTCAGAAAAGTTTGAAAATCCTCTGATATCAGAAAATAGAACGGTTACAACCGCTGTTCTGTCGGCTTGGAATACTTCCTCAGAAGCCTTTTTTTCGACCATATCTACAGTTGCAAGGGACACATATCGTGACAGTTCAGTCTTTGTCCGGGCTAGATCGTCATAAAGTTTTTTAACACGAAGGCACGCACGAATCCTGGAAAATAACTCTGATGAATCAAAAGGCTTGCGTATATAATCATCTCCTCCCATATCAAGCCCGTGGATTATGTCGGTTTGATCTATCTGGTAGGCGGTTATAAAAATAATCGGGATGTAAGGAAGGGACGAATTTTTGCGTATCTCGCTGCAAACCTGGAAACCATTCATTCCGGGCATCATTACGTCTAAAAGGACCAGGTCCGGGGGTTCCTTCTGGATTTTAGCCAGGGCTTCTTCTCCATTTAAAGCTCCCTCAACGATATATTTTTGCGGAATAAGCAAATCTTCCAATAGTTCGATGTTGATCGGTTCATCATCAACAACCAATATCTTTTTGGATTCGAAATCGTTTTTAT
>JAUVVL010000180.1 GCA_030604635.1 Desulfobacteraceae bacterium | reverse complement strand
ATGCCAATGGAGTTGCTGAAGGAGGTCCAAGAGATGGAAGGTTCAATGCCAGATTCACAAAACTTACCGCCTTACAGATCAATCCATTCATCAAATTCAAGGGACTGGAATTCTTCGGGATATATGAGTTGGCCAATGGCAACAATGAATTTACCCAGCCCCAATCAGATACTGAAGGGGGCTTCACACAGCTTGCCGCTGAACTTCTTTATCGGTTTGGTACAAATGAAAAGTTCTACATAGGTGGAAGGTACAATACAGTAAATGGCAAGATGAGAGAAAGTGCCACTGAAAACCTGGATATCAGCAGACTCAATCTTGGTGGCGGTTGGTTTATTTCCAAAAATGTCCTGACCAAATTGGAATATGTGAAGCAAAGCTATAATGGCGAGGCATGGACTGGCAGATTTGCCGGAGCTGAATTTAGCGGAGTGATGGTGGAAGCTGTTATCAGCTTTTGATTGTCCAATGATCATGGAGTCGGACATGTAGTCCGGCTCCATAGATTTTTAACCAGGTCAATAATGAATTGGTTACAGTACAGTAAGGAGATACTCAGGAAAGTAAGCTTTGACAGCCAACTTCTAAAGAAAGAATTCAAAAAAGCACTAAGGATGCTTAACCGGAAGGATGGCATTTCTCTGAAACGATGGTTTAAAGAGAAATTTGGAAAAACACACGATGCATCAATTGACAGAAAAAATCAATTACCATGATCATTACTAAATCAACGGGATTACAGGAGCCTTTCAATAAAGGAAAGTTAAAACAATCTCTTTTACGGTCAGGGGCAAATGCTGAACAAGCTGATGAAATTGTTGCAAAAGTAACCGGCATTCTGGTGGATGGAATGTCTACCCGGAAGATTTATAAGAAAGCGTTTCAACTGCTGAAGAATGTGCCAGGCCCGGTTGCGGCAAGGTATAAGCTCAAACATGCCATTATGGAATTGGGGCCTTCGGGTTTCCCCTTCGAGCAATTTGTAGCTGAGCTTCTCAATTACAGTGGTTATACTACCCGTGTCGGTATCATTGTTCAAGGGCATTGCGTAAAGCACGAGATAGATGTGATTGCCGAAAAAGACGAACATCACTTTATGATTGAATGTAAATTCCACAACCGTCAGGGTTATTCCTCCGATGTTAAAATTCCACTTTACATTCAGTCAAGATTTTTGGATGTGGAAAAACAATGGAAAAAGTTGGATGGTCATGCTGAAAAATTTCATCAAGGCTGGGTGGTAACCAATACCCGTTTTTCAGAAGATGCTACTCAGTTCGGACGATGTATGGGGATGAACCTTATTGGTTGGGATCATCCGAAAAATGGGGGATTGAAAGATTGGGTTGACCGTTCCGGTCTTCACCCAGTAACCTGTCTTACCACACTTACCCAAAAAGAGAAACAACAATTATTAGATAGAAAAATAGTGCTATGTAAAACCATTCACCACAATCACACTGTATTGAAAAGTATAGGCATCGGTTCACCAAGATTAGAAAAGGTAATGGATGAATGTTCAGCATTATGTGAGACTTTTTCGGAAAAAATAATCATTAAAAACAACAGAAATGAGTAACAATACAATCAACATCCAGTTTCTCGGAGCAGCCGGAACAGTAACCGGCTCAAAGTATCTTATTACCGCATTCGGGAAAAATATTCTGATTGACTGCGGCTTATTTCAGGGTCTAAAAGAGCTACGGCTTTTAAATTGGAAACCTTTAAGTTTTCCCCCTTTGAAAATAGACTTTGTTTTACTTACCCACGCTCACCTTGACCATACAGGCTACCTTCCACGCTTGGTTAAAGAAGGTTTTGCCGGACATATCATTGGCACATCGCCCACATTGCAGGTTGCCGAAATTATTTTAAAGGATAGTGCTAAAATTCAGGAAGAAGATGCAATAAGGGCTAACAAGCATAAATATTCAAGACATAAACCTGCCCTGCCTTTATATGGTCTTGATGATGTAGAGGCAACATTGCCTTTAATGAAATCAAAGCCATTAAATGAATGGTTTCACATCAATGAAAACATACGTTATCGTTTTCGGTATAACGGTCATATTATTGGCGCAACTTTTATAGAGCTTCAGATAGGCGATAAGTTATTGGTTTTTTCAGGTGATATAGGTAGAGAAACTGACCCCTTGTTATTTCCACCCGAAAAACCGGAACATGCAGATATGCTCTTCATTGAAGCAACTTACGGCAATCGTCTTCACCCAAATCGTCCGGCTATTGATGCTTTACAGGAATTAATCAACCGATGCACCGCCAGAAACGGAACCATTATTATCCCCAGTTTTTCTGTAGAGCGCACCCAATTGCTTATGTATCTTTTTTGGCAGTTAAGAAAGTCTGGAAAGATGGCGAACATTCCCATTTACATGGACAGTCCGATGGGAAGAAATGTGCTGGAAGTGTTTCATAAAAACACTTCATGGCATAAACTTTCAATTGAGGAGTGTTCCGAAATGTGCAGCGAGATTAGAAGAATTAAAACAATGGATGAAACCCATGTGCTTGCTGCTGATAGTTCCCCGAAAATAGTTATTGCCGGAAGCGGTATGACGGCTGGCGGCAGGGTGCTTACCTATTTTACAAAATATCTCGGTGATGAAAATGCTACCATACTGTTGGTTGGCTTTCAGGCGGAAGGCACAAGAGGGAGAGCATTACTGGAAGGAGCAAAAGAAATCAAACTCTACGGTGAATATTTTCAGGTAAAGGCAACGATTGAAAACATCGAGGGTTTATCAGGCCATGCCGACCAAAACGGGTTGATTGACTGGATGAGTAAATTAAAATCCATGCCCGAAAAAATATTTATAGTTCATAGTGAGAAAGATGGGGCGGAAGGTTTGCAGAAAAAAGTAAAAGAAATCTATAAATGGGATTGTGCAATTCCATCCCTAAACGAATTAATTAACCTCCAAATAAAAAACACATGAAAAAAAAATATTATCCATGTATGCTTAATGCTGATAACAACATCAGTTTATTCTCAGAAAGACAGCAGTGGCATCTACTTCACTTCAGATGATTTTACAAATCACCGCCTCAGTTATGTAATAAACTGTAAAACACAAAATTTCAGCCGACCTGATTTTTCGGGACAAAATAATTTCCGTAAAGCACAACGATACAGTTTATACTTTTCAAAAAGATAGTGTTTTTGCTGCCAGATATTGTGATAATTCGATTGTTCGTTTTTCAAACAACCAGCAATACCCACTGTTAAACCCTGCGGAAGCTATACTCTTATATAAAGTGGTAAGCGGTTCAGGGATTAAGGGAAGTCCTATTGTTACCAAGTATTATTTCAGCAATGGGGCTAAAGACAGCATTCGGGAACTCACGCTGAATAACATTAAAAAATCATTTCCAGACAATCATAAGTTTTATAATCTTTTGGATATGCAATTCAAAAGCGATGATGAATTGATTGAGTATGACCGGTTTCATAAATGCTATAAAATAAATCAAATCCTTAAATCCTCACTTGAATAATGAAAGCACACAAAGAAATCATCACGAATTGGAATGTGATTACAGGAGGTCCCTGCACAGGAAAAACAACGGTAGTAAACCTGCTTGCCCAAAGAGGTTACAAAACCACCATTGAACATGCACGGCATTACATTGATACCCAAAAAATAAAAGGGCGCACAGTTGAAGAAATACGAGAAAACAAAAAAGAATTTCAATTAGGTGTGCTGAATATGCAGATTGAAGAAGAAGGAACTTTAGATGTAAACGAAATGGTGTTTTTAGACCGTGCCTTGCCCGATGCTATGGCTTATTATCAGTTCTTGGGTTTGGAGTATGACGAGCGACTGGAGGCACAGTGCAATAAGTATTGCTACAAGCATGTATTTATATTAGACCGATTGCCCCTTACAAATGACTACGCACGGTTAGAGGACGAAGCGGAACAAATACGCATACATAATCTCATCATCGCGGTTTACCAGTCTTTTCCCTGCCCTATTGTTCATATTCCAGTATTGCCTCCTAAAGAAAGAGTAGATTTTATCCTCAAACACCTTTAACCTAAACCCAATGAATAAAATTAGCAAACGCAGGTTACAAAATTTAGATGGTCCAAAATGAAAACGAAAGAAGACATAATGGAAAAATCTTCAAATTCTACAGGTCAGGTACACTGGCACAGCTTGCCTGTGGATGAAATTTACAGGAGATTGGATACCTCTCCAGAAGGACTGACAGATAAGTCCGCAGAAGAAAGAAGCTTGAAATACGGATGGAATAAACTACCTGAAAAATCTGGTGTCAATCCGGTAATGAAATTCCTGAAGCACTTTGATAATTTGCTGATTTACATATTGCTGATTGCTGCTGTCATTACAGCCTTAATGGGCAACTGGCTAGTCACAGGAGTCATTTTTGGCGTTGAGCTAATCAATGCTGTGATCGGATATATTCAGGAAAACAAAGCCGAACGTGCTATTCGGGGAATAAGTAATATGTTGCCGTGACACGCAAAAGTAATCCGTTCTAGTCAAACGAAATCTATACTTGCAGAAAGCCTTGTGCCGGGCGACATTGTGCTGCTTAAAGCGGGTGACAAAATTCCGGCAGACATAAGGCTTACAGAAGCAACCAACATGAAGATTGAAGAAGCTGTCTTAACCGGTGAGTCTCTACCTGTGAATAAAACCACAGAGGTATTTCCCGAAGAATCGCTTCCTGCTGACAGGAAATGTATGGCCTATTCGGGAACGCTGGTTACAAACGGAATAGGTACAGGTATTGTGGTCTGCACTGGGGTTCATACTCAAATCGGGCAGATCAGCAAAATGATGGAGGATGTGCAAACCCTTAGCACCCCTTTAATGAGAAAATTTGACCGCTTCGGTAAAATGCTCGCTATCGCAATTATTTTCCTTTCCGCAATATTTTTTATGTTGGGCTATTTTATTCAGGGTTATGCACTGAATGAACTGTTTCTGATAGTGGTTGGTATAGCTGTTTCACTCATACCGGAAGGATTGCCTGTACTAATGACGATAACCCTGGCAAAAGGCGTACTAAAAATGGCCAAGCAAAATGCCATCATCCGAAAACTTCCTTCAGTGGAGACGCTTGGAGAAGTTACGGTGATATGCTCTGATTAAACAGGTACCCTTACCAAGAATGAAATGACAGTTACCGATGTTTTATTGGCCAATAAACAATACACGGTCACGGGAGTGGGATATTCCCCTGTAGGAGAGATTTTCGACAATGGGAAAAAAGTAGCAATGGGTGAATCTGATGGATTCGATGAACTCCTTCAGGGTGTTGCCCTTTGTAGTAATTCGGAAGCCAACAAATCCGGGGATGAGTGGTCAATAATCGGAGATCCAACTGAATCAGCCCTTTTGTCACTTGCTCTCAAGGGTGGCTACTATGGATTTAAAAACAACAAACGGTTGGATATAATACCGTTTGACTCGTCCCAAAAGTTTATGGCGGTTTTAATTCCGGGTGAGCATTTCAATACCATTTATTTAAAGGGTGCCCCTGAAAAGGTTCTGGAAATGTCTGTATTCCACGGCAGTATCGGTCAAAGCGATACCAACTCTCCTGAATGGTGGAAGGAGCAACTTTCATCCTTGGCTTCGGAAGGAAAAAGAATCATAGCAACAGCAAGTAAAAAAGTACCTTTAGATTATAAGAATATTCTATTGAGCGATGTTTTTAATATGGATTTTTTGGGGATAGTGGCTATGATTGACCCTCCTCGACAGGAAGCCATCAAGGCAATTGAACAATGTCATCAGGCAGGGGTAGAAGTCAAAATGATAACCGGAGACCACACCCTTACCGCCAAAGCTATTGGGGAAAGCCTGAACATTGTTAAAGAAGATAATGTAATAAGTGGACCGGAACTTGAAAAACTAAGCGATATAGAATTAGAGGCTGTGGCAAAAAAATACCAGGTATTTGCCCGCACAACGCCTGAACACAAGCTCAGACTTGTAAAGGCACTCCAAAGTAACGGACAAATAGTAGCTATGACGGGTGATGGTGTCAATGATGCCCCCGCACTTAAAAGAGCCGATGTTGGAATTGCTATGGGGATCAAAGGAACAGATGTAACCAAGGATTCCGCAGAAATGATCTTAGCGGATGATAATTTTGCAACTATAGCCAAAGCAGTATTTGAAGGACGTTCCATCTACGACAATCTTAAAAAATCCATCTTGTTTGTCCTGCCAACTAACGGTGCAGAGGGTTTTGTTATGATGGCATCTGTCCTTATAGGAGGACATATGCCCATTACCCCACTCCAAATTTTATGGATTAATTTAGTTACTGCCGTTACACTTGGGTTTGCACTGGCATTTGAACCCGGGGAGCCCAATGTGACAACCCGTCCTCCCCGTAAACCCAATGAACCGATTTTGGACGGATTTCTTATCTGGCGTATAGGGTTTGTTTCAGTTTTATTGGGATCGATCACTCTAATGGTTCACCATTTTTTGATTCAGTTTGGTGCCGATTATGGCCACGCAAGGTCAGCTGCAGTAAACACCCTTGTAGCAGGAGAAGTATTTTATCTCCTTAACTGTCGCTATTTGAGAGAACCAGTGCTGGGTAAAGGTTTCTTCAGTAACCCTAAAGTATTTTATGCAATTAGCTCTGTGGTGCTGATTCAGCTATTCTTTACTTACACTCCATTTATGAACATTTTATTCGATACCACGCCATTGCATACAAGAGAATTAACCTGGATACTGGCGGCAGGTCTTTTGTTTTTCATAATCGTTGAAATTGAAAAGATGATAACAAAAAAGATATTTGACAATGATTCGGAAAAAGGAGGATATTTTAATCCTTTTAAAAAAATTGTTCCTATAAGAAAATCCGAAAACGGAACAATGAAATCTTTGTGGTCTAACCCCTCAAGGAGCAACTTCATGTAAAAAACCTTCAGCCAATACAAATATTTGAGTAAAAATTTCTATCCTTTTCAAATATAATTTGTAATTTTGACCATTGCAACGTTTTAGAAAAATATCGGCCATATTGCTTTCAGCCTTGGTGCTGCTCAGTTCCACGAGCTTCACCCTTGGGATGCACTTTTGCATGGGGCAGTTGGAGAACATTGCATTCTTTTCAGGAGCTGAGCCATGTGAAATGGTCACACAGAAATCACCTTGTGCCACGGATAAGCATGATCCAGATTGCGAACATCAGCAGGTCACTAAAAAGGGTTGCTGTGAAGACCAGACTTTAGTAATTGAGGGTCATGAAGATCTTACGCAAGTGACCAAAGTTGCGGTTCCTGATTTTCAAATGATCGCAGTGCTCTACGTTGTGGTATCCTTTCTTTTCAGCGCTCCTGCAGTTGATTATTATTCGTTTAACGATTATTCCCCCCCATTGATTGAGCGTGACATTATTGTACTCGTTCAGTCCTTCCTTATTTAAGCTTTTCATTCAATTCTTTCACTAGGCATAGCATTATGCTGCGCCACAAGTGCATGCATTTGTATGCGCTCAAGTCAATCCAGTTTTAAAGAAAATTAAATGAAAAATGCTCAATTCCATCATCAAATTCTTTCTCGAGAATAAGCTCGTTACTGTTCTCGTATTGCTACTCATTGTAGCCTGGGGCATAGTCACTGCTCCTTTTAACTGGGAGGCAAGTTTCCTCCCACGTGACCCGGTTCCGGTTGATGCCATCCCGGACATTGGAGAAAACCAGCAAATCGTTTTCACCGAGTGGATGGGTCGTTCCCCGCAAGATGTGGAAGATCAGATCACCTACCCGCTTACCACTTCCCTACTTGGCTTGCCCGGTGTAAAAAGCGTTCGAAGTAGTTCAGCCTTCGGCTTTTCCAGTATTTATATCATCTTCAATGAAGATATAGAGTTTTACTGGAGCCGTTCACGTGTACTGGAAAAACTTAACTCTTTACCAAGTGGACTTTTACCCGTTGGTGTCCAGCCCAAATTAGGCCCTGATGCCACCGCCTTAGGCCAGGTGTATTGGTATACGCTGGAAGGCAGGGACAAGGACGGAAACCCTACCGGAGGATGGGACTTACACGAACTGCGCACTATTCAGGACTATTACATCCGCT
>JAUVVL010000145.1 GCA_030604635.1 Desulfobacteraceae bacterium | reverse complement strand
TTTAATAGGCTTTTATATACAGGATAGCACCTGTTCTTTCTTTACGCTCACTTATGCACGAGTTTGACACGGTTTAAAACCGGATTACCTGAATGCGATAATGTTTTCAAAGGGCTAAAATGTTACATGCAAATTTAAAATGCCTTTGCCATAGATGCCGGTTGTTTTGCACCGATTATTTTGTGCTTGACATTCATGTATATACACACTATCATTTCTGTAAATTTCATAATCGTTAGGGGTGGCTTCATCAGCCTGAGATTACACCCTTTGAACCTGATCTGGGTAATTCCAGCGTAGGGAACTGACAGTATTAATTCAATATCAAAGCCGTTTCCCGATGGAAGCGGCTTTATTTTTTTAGAGTGGCAGCAACGACAAAAAGGAGTTCAAACATGGAGAGCTTATCGAAAAAGGCTGCCGGAAATCTGGCAGCAGTAAGAGAAAAAAAACCGCTCATTCACAACATTACAAACTACGTTGTAATGAATTATACTGCAAACGCGCTTCTGGCAATGGGGGCATCACCGGTCATGGCCCACGCACACAATGAAGTAGAAGAAATGGTTTCTTATGCGGGTGCGCTTGTTCTTAATATCGGGACATTAACCGACGACTGGATTGAATCAATGATAATAGCCGGAAGAAAAGCGTCAGAACAAAAAACACCAATTATACTTGATCCTGTAGGATCTGGGGCCACAACTCTAAGGACAGATTCCGCAAAGAAAATTATCGAGCAAACCAACATCGCCGTTATCAGAGGAAACGCATCTGAAATACTATCACTTCGGCATAAAGATTCAAAGACAAAAGGTGTCGATTCCATCCACTCTGTTGAAGATGCGACTGAGACGGCAAAGATTCTTGCCGGAGAGCTAAAAACCATCCTTGCCATTACAGGTCCGGTTGATTTAGTCACAAATGGTGACAGCGCTCTGCGTGTCTCAAATGGTCATCCCTTAATGGGCTATGTAACCGGAACCGGATGCGCGGCGACAGTGACCATCGGTGCATTTCTGGCAATCGATGAAAATCCGGTCAGTGCGACTGCAACGGCGCTTGCATTTTTTGGACTGGCCGGAGAAGTTGCCGGCGAAAAAGCATCGGCACCGGGAAGTTTCATGATAGAAATGGTCAATGCCCTTTATTCAATAAGTCCGGAGCAACTAAAAGATGGCTGTAAGATCCAGGAAAATTAAACTGAAATGAAGCCCGAAAATATTGATTACTCTTTATACCTCGTTACGGACAGTGGATTATCACGAGGGAGAACAACGCAGCATATCGTTGAAGCTGCCCTTCGTGGAGGGGTAACCTGCGTTCAATTACGGGAAAAAACCTGCTCTACACGCGAATTCATCATTCAGGCATTATCCATTAAGGATCATTTAAAAAGACATAATGTCCCTCTCATAATCAATGACAGAATCGATATTGCTCAGGCCGTAAATGCAGATGGCGTGCACCTGGGGCAAAGCGATATACCAATAGAAATGGCAAAAGCCATTTTAAAAGACTCGATGATCATCGGAATTTCCGCTGAATCTCTCAAGGATGCCGTTCAGGCGGAAAAAGATGGCGCGGATTATATTGGCGTCAGCCCGATCTACGCAACCCCTACAAAAACTGATTCAGCTCCCCCTCTCGGGCTGGAAGGGCTGCGCGAAATGCGAAAATCGGTAAAGATCCCCCTTGTCGGCATCGGTGGCCTGAACAGAGAAAATGCCGGAGAGGTTATCAAAAACGGCGCTGACGGTGTTGCGGTTGTGTCGGCGATTGTTGCAGCGAATGATCCTGAAAAAGCTGCCAGAGAGTTAAGCAAAATCGTCGAACAGGCAAGGCGCCCATGATTTATTAGCTTCTTGATAATAAACAAAATAACCCTTGACATTGCCATATGGCATAATCAAAGGCGGAGAAACCCAAAAGTGCCTGAAGTTTGAAGTGACCTGCCCGCCAATGCCTATCTACTCTTAACTCTTTAGCTGTCTTAAGCAATGAGACGGAGGATAGAAGACAATGTTAATCATAAGTGGCTATTGCAGGCGGGGCTAAAGCCCGCCCTGGTGCGACTCATTCGTATATATTGATATCGACTATGCATCTTTCCAAACCTGACTTTTTGAGTATAGAGTTTTGGTGAACGGTCTGGGCCAGGGTTAAGGAATTCGCTTTCAGCGGTGCCTCAGTATTTCACTTGCAATGTTGGATGGCAGGAGGCCCGTACCTCGGAAAGAAGGGCCCCGTTTCAAAGTATGGCTGTTTGAAGGTATTTTAATTTAGATATCTCCGCTTCTTCTTAAAAGGAGCTTGACTTCTGCCTTTCTAATGCGCTCTTCCTGCTCGTCTTTTCTCTTTCTGGCGGCTTCAAGCTTGGTTGATAGATCAGCAAAGTCGGCCGGCTTCATGAGATAATCAAAGGCCCCTAATTTCATTCCCTCAACAGCGGTTTCGGTACTCCCGTGTCCTGTAAGCATGATGACTTCGACCAGAGGAAATTTCTTCTTTATTTCTCTTAAGGTTTCGATGCCATCCATACCGGGCATCTTGATATCTAAAATGACTACATCAATATCGGTTTTTTCTAAAGTGTCGAGCCCCTCCCGGCCGCTGTAAGCAACTGTGATCTTTTCTCCCATCTCATTTAATCTTAAGGAAAGCATCTCTACAAAATCTTGCTCATCATCTACTAAGAGCACCTTTGTTGGTATTTTGATCATGGTTTTTTTCTCCTATAAGCTTATTATGTTGAACCACTCTGTTTTGCCAGATTGTCTAAAAACCGAATACGTTCATCCTGGTCCAGATCCTCTTTTATTTCACAATATCTCGGCAACCTTATGCAAAAGCTGGTCCCGCGACCTAAAAGGCTTTCCACCTCGATGGTTCCTCCTAACTTTTCAATAATTCTGCGCGTAACGAATAGTCCAAGGCCTGTCCCTTCACCGGTAGATTTGGTGCTGAAAAAAGGCTCGAATATCTTGTCCAGATTTTCTTTTGGTATACCATGTCCGCTGTCCTGCACTGTGAGGGCTACCTCCCCGTCCACAGCTTCAAGCATGATGGTGATTCTGCCTCCGGAGCCGGTTGCATGAATAGCATTTGTCAAAAGATTGATCAATACCTGCCTTAACTGGTAAGGCTCACTCCAGATGGTGTCAATATTAGGAGCCATTTCCTGAACAATTTCAATATCTTTGTTGGCCGCTTCCCGGTTTATTAGTTGAACGGCCTCATTAGCCAATTCCATAAGATTCGCTTCAGCTAAGACAAAATCATCTTTTTTGGCAAAGCCCAAAAGTTGACGGGTAATTCTCTTGGCCCTGTCAACCCCCTTTTCAATTTTATTAAGAGCCATCTCAAAGTCCTGCTTGCGGGGCATTTGGGCCATTTCTTCTTTGTTCAAGATCAGCTTCAGCCAGCCCGCCGACTCGTTTATAATCGCCAACGGGTTATTAATCTCATGGGCTACACCGGTTGCCAGTGTTCCCAGGGAAGCCAATCTTTCAGTGGTCATCATTTGCTGCTCCATTTTTTTCCTGAATTCAGTTTCCCTGAGCTTTTCTTCTTCCCGCTCGATTTTATCATATGCCTGCTTGATCTTGCCAAGCAGATGTTCAAATTCTATGGGCTTACTTAGATAATCAAAAGCGCCTGTCTTAATCCCCTCAACACCATCCTGAGTCGCTGCATGACCGGTTAAAAATATTACTTCCGTCCTGGGATATTTTTTTTTGATATGGTGAAGGACCTCAATTCCATCCATGCCGGGCATCTTAACGTCCAACACCACTATATCCATCTTTTTTTTTTCAAGAATGGAGAGCGCTTTTTCTCCGCTTTCCGCCTGCTCGGGAGTAATGTCTTTTTTTGTCAGACGCTTGGCAAGTGTCTGACGATAATCATCTTCGTCATCAACAAGAAGAAGTCGTATGTTTTTCATTTTACACCAGCCCCAACACTTTCCACCATGTAGATGCCACTAATGATAAAATGGCCAATAAAATTGGTGTGGCAACAAGACCCACTTTAGTAAGATCAGAGGCCTTAAAATATCGATAGCTGTATGAGATGGCGTTGGGTGGACAACCGATCACCAGAAGCATGGCAAAGGAAGTGGCCATTCCGAGACACAGCGCGATAACAGTGGGATCTACCCCCTCCAGCCTGGCCATTGGAATCACAATTGGCAGGATCAGGGCTGCGGCAGCTACATTGGCCATGGCATTGGTAACCAGAGCCCCGAAAACAGCCACTCCCACAAATAGCAGTAGCCACCCACCACCCTGAACCAGAGGGAAAAAGAGGTTGGCGAAATAAGTGGCAGCACCGGAATAGCCCATGGCCAGGCCCAGGGAAATACCGCCGCCGAAAATAAATAGGGCGGTTCCCCATTCCAGATTATCATTGATATCCTCCCATTTCAAAATACCGAAAAGGACCAGGGCGGCAACGCCTAACATCCCAGTAACCGAATAGTGGATACCATGAAATCCCTTGGTTAACCACAGGGCAAATGTCAGCCCGATGATAACCAGCGCCTTTTTCTCCAGAGGGGTCCATGGACCGATTTCTTCATCAAATACAGGCAGTTTAAACTTCGGATCAGGCCTAAAGACCAGATAGACGATCGTAACTGCTATGGGCACGGTAATAATAGCCGCCGGCATGGCATACTTTATCCAGTCGAAAAAGGTGATTTCCAGTCCGGTAAATTCCTTAAGAAAAGCAGCAGCAACCATACAGCGACCACCACCTATCAGCGATCCCATACCGCCGCAAGAACAGGCAAACGGAAGTGACAGCATCATAAACTTGGCCGTATTTGTGTGCGGATCAATACCGGCGGCCCTCATCAGGGGGATCATAGTTATAATTCCAATGGCGCATGCCGCGGCATCATGCATAAACGAGGATGATATGCCTAAACTGATAGCAATAATAAAAGTGAATTTAGTAACACTGTCTCCTGCCCTTTTTACAATAAAATATCCGAGCCGTTTTGTAATCCCGGCTTTATCCAGCGAGATGGCAAAAATCAAACAGCACATGATAAAAACAACCACCGGGTGCATATAAGGCGCCCACGCCCCTTTAACATCGCTGATACCCATGGCGACTAAAAAAACACCGATACAGATAGCCGTGATTTCCAGGGGAATCGGTTCTGCCACAAAGAGAAAAATAAGTACTGCCAGAACAGCCAGAAACCGCTTGGCCTTGGGAGAAAGACCGTCTACATAATCTACTTGAATTCCTGTTGTTTTTAGCTCCGCCGTTTTACTCCTTAAGAATGCTGCCGTAGATTCCGGACTTTTTGGATTTATTGCTTCTACGATATATTCTTTGGCATGCTCCTCTTCGGTGGTAACTAATGTGAAGTGCTGGCTGATGTTCTGTAATAATAACCGGTTGTCATCACCGCTTAGCTTAAATCTGGTCCCCTCCGGTCTGGGTAATAAAAGAACAATAATACCGAGCGCGAATGCTAAACCTAGTTGGAATTGTTTGGTTTTGAAAAACATTTTTTTCTCCTTATGAGTTGCGAGCTTCAAGTTTCGCTCCGAGGCAATGTGATCTGGTAGCGGTCGGAATCGCCCCGGACAGACGAATCTGCCGGATTTGCAAACGTTTTATTATGGCTGTTTATGAAACACCGGTCATTTATTTCGACCTTGAAAACCTGGTCCTTTGGGCCAGGTCAGAGATAAATGGCTCTGACGAGATAAATAGATAAAAAATTCGAAGCACGAAATCCGAAACCCCTGGCCCAGACCGTATGTGCAAAGACTGAGTTCCATATCCTCTGCTTCGACAGTTTTATATCAACAACAGATGCGCCAAGCATGTCGCGCCAGGGCGGGCCGAAACAATATCAAATGACCGAAATTCTAATGTCATAAACATTAATGCATTCTATCAATATTATTTATAATGGTCAAAAGCCTCTATGTTTTGAACATTTGAACATTTGATATTCGGATTTGCTCGCCCTGTTAAATATATATCCTGATATTAAATCGGTTTTTGTATAAAATGCGATTTTTAGATCTATACGGATATCATCTTGAAAGATTTAACAGGGTAAAGAATTTCGACCTGCCCGCCCATGCCTTTTTGGTAATAATGCTTCAACTACCTCAAGTTTTGAGGCAGGAGCAAATAGGCGCCATAATGCAAATCGGGCAATGGCAGGCGGGTATTCGAATTTCGGAGTTAAAATTATTGATAGTAACCCCTTTCAGGGGCAAACCAAAGCCTGGTCCTATGGGCCAGGATTCTTTACTTCGGTGGATGCTTGACTTTAGATACGCGTATGGCCTATAGTTTTTTATTGGAAGCTATGAGCTATAGACTTTCAGAAAAAAAATTTGGATACGGATGAACATGGATTGAACTTAAGTGTATCGGATCGCCCTTTTGATTTCAGCTTTTCGAATCTTTTGTTCGTGGGCATCTTTTTTTTCAAATGCTTCCCCCAGCTTTGGGAGAATTTCCTCAAGCTTTAATGGTTTTAGAAGGTAATCAAAGGCCCCCAGCCTCATGCCTTCAATACTTGTCTCCACTGATGCGTGTCCTGTAAGCAAAAGAACCTCGATAAGGGGCTGAATCTTCTTGATCTCCTTCAAAACCTCTATTCCGTCCATACCCCCGGGCATTTTGATATCCAGGATTACTACATCAAAAGGTTTTTCCTTAATCAGTTCCAGTGCTTCTTCACCCGTCTTGACACCTGTTGTGTTGATCTTTCTCTTGTTCAAGCGAGCAACAAGAGTCTCCAAAAAATCTACCTCATCATCTACCACTAAAACATTGAAATGTTGCATGTGAACCTCCTTATAGACGTGTGTTACATATACTCAACATTTTTTAAGCATCAGGGATTAAGATTTTTTCTTCCCTCCAGGGCGTATGCCACTATGGGCCGGACACAAGGAGATATCAAAAGCTATTGTATTAACTCCTGGGACTTATTGAGAAGCTGCCAAAATTGTTGCTTTATTTGTAACATTTTAGCCCTTTGAAAACATTATCGCATTCAGGTAATCCGGTTTTAAACCGTGTCAAACTCGTGCATAAGAGAGCGTAAAGAAAGAACAGGTGCTATCCTGTATATAAAAGCCGGTTAAATGCGCATATTATTTAACTCACAGGTGAAATTTGCTATTTTGCTGTTCTTTCTTAACGCTCTCTAATACACTCAAACAGTGACCCGCTTTAAAACCGGATCACCTGAATGCTTGTGAGACACGTTTTTCAAAAAGCTAAATTAATACCTTTATTTCTTTTCCGGAATAACTATCGGTATGCTTACGGTAAAAGTTGTACCTTTTTTTACCTCACTGCTCAAGCTAACTGAACCTCCCATTTTATCTATGATGTCATAACAGATCCATAGGCCAAGACCTGTACCCTTGCCTGTCTCCTTTGTAGTAAAAAAAGGATCAAAAACCTTTTTTTGCTGGCTTTCAGTCATACCATGACCGTTATCTGTGATTGTAACGTTTATTAACGAATCATCGGGGGTGCTCTCTATTTGAATCAATCCATCTTTTTCTATTGCATCAATAGCATTAGATATCAGATTCAAAAAAACCTGCTGGAGTTGAGCCCTGTCACTGGCAATAATGGGCAGATCAGGGGAAAGAGCTGTTCGGATTTCTATATTGTTAATTTTGGCATAATTTTCCATCAAAGCGATGGTCTGATTCAGCGTCTCATTAATATCAACGTCATCTGCACGGGGCTCCATTTTTCGGGCAAAACCTAACATATTGTGAATAACTTTTCGAGCACGTTCCACCTGTTCTTCTATTTTGTAAATGGAAGTTTTATATTCTTGAAAATTTTCGCTTTCCTGAAACTCTTCTTCAAGGAGAAGATCTTCCATCCAGCCGGTTTTTTGCAGAACGACAGCAAGTGGGTTGTTTATCTCATGGGCCAGACCGGTTGCCATTTTACCTAATGACGCCAGCTTGTCCGATTGGGCAAGCTGTGCATTGAGTTCACTCATTTTCAAATCGTTGGCCCTTAATCTATTGATAGCAAGGCCGGTTGTAAAAATAGTTGTGAAAATGATTACCATAAGGCCGATGATGATAATTATAATTTCCAAATTTCGAGTTTCAAACAAGCTTATCATCTCATCGGCCACATCCTGACTGATGACGAGAAGCCATTTACCACTTTTCAAATGGCTTCCGGCATAAAGGAGTTTCTTGCCATTATCATATTTCTTTTCGATAATCGTGGTGCCTCCACCAAACAGAGTTGTATCCAGATTCGAGTTGGATAATATTTTCCCACCAAAGCGGGGATTTGTTTGAAAAAGGCCTTCCATATTGACTATGTAAGCATCTCCTGTTTTTCCCATCTGGGCTGATCTTACGAATCCATCGAAAATACCCGGATCAATGGTGGCTCTAAGAATCCAGTTTTTTCCGTTTTCATGGCGGCGAACAGCAATGATAAAATGGGGCAGTTGCCTGTAGCCCATAAAAACATCACTGATATGTGTGCCCTTTGTCATAACTTCGCCGAACCAGGGCTGCTGAGAGTAGATGAGACCACTAAGGTCAAATGCTCCCACATAGGTATTTTGCACTCCTGTATGACTTATAATTCCAAGGTCAATAAAAGCTCCTTCACTTGCATTTATGACTCTAAATATCTGAGAGAGATATTTTTCATTGATCATATCCTGGTAGCTATGGGAATTTGCTATGGCACCAAGAAGGGCGGCATGTTTCTTCAAAAACAGGTCAACAGCTTTCGCATGAGCGCCTGACCGGTATTTTATTTGTTCCTCGATTTTATCCTTATACATCAGGGCAAATTGGTAATAGATCGCTGAGCCGAGAATAATAAAAGGGGCAAGGGAGACGATAAGTGTGATAATAATCATCTTTTTTTGAAGATTTTTATACATGGAAGTATTCATAGCAGATTTCTTAAATATTTTTTCCCCAAATTAAATTTGATGGCTTCGTAAAAAGTGAAGCTTCCAGCCTTAAAGGGCGGGGGTTCTGCCTTACGGCAGTGCTTCGCGGCGAGGAGCAGACCGGTCAAAATTTACCATTTTTCTGGATTCCCGTTTGCGCGGGAATGACAATAAAGGAAGTAATATCATATAAATAAAAATATCGTCATGCCCCTTTTGGGAGGGGATAGGGAATGTTATCAGTCCTGGTCAAAGACCCTGCCGGGATAGCGAACCAGTTCCTTTATTTTAGCGTCCGCAATTTTTTTATCATGAGTCGATTTTTTCTCAAATGCGGATACCATTTTTTGTAAAAGGTCTTCAAATTTAATCGGTTTCAGACAATAGTCAAAGGCGCCAAGCCTCATCCCCTCAATGCTTGTTTCCACGGAAGCATGCCCTGTAAGGAGAATAACCTCGACTAAGGGCTGAATTTTCTTAATCTCCCGCAACGCTTCTATACCGTCTATCCCCCCCGGCATTTTGATATCCAGTATAATTACATCAAATAATTGTTCTTTTAAAAGGGCGATGGCTTCTTCTCCGCTTGCAACACCGGTAGCATTTAATTTTCTCTTTTTCAGTCTATTTACAATTGTATCTAAAAAATCGACTTCATCATCAACGACCAA
>JAUVVL010000114.1 GCA_030604635.1 Desulfobacteraceae bacterium | reverse complement strand
CTGACTCCCCGAACGCAAAAGGTAACTTTGAATTTATTCGAGCAATTAAATATCATCGGAACAAAAAACATATTGACAAGTGACATAAAAGGTTTTATAGATATGACACATGGGCAAATCTTCCAACTTAGAACGAGCGAAACGTATCAATTCTGCACGTGCATTTATCAATCGACACGATACTACTGCAAAGGCGGTATCAGCGATGATAGATCAATATGGCATCTCGAAACGTCAAGCTTACCGGTATATTCAGGAAGCCAGGATGATCAGAAAAGATGTGCCAATTCCAGATACAAAAATTGCTTTTACCGTCAAGCTGTCCCAAAATCTGATTCAAGCTCTTCGACAACATGCCAAGGATACAGGAAAAACATTAAGCGAAATCGTAACACGGTCCTTGGAGGCGTTTCTCCAAAATGGACAACGGCGTGGTTAAAAGAGATAAAGCTGCAAGAAAAATACAGTTGGAATATTGTTTTGACCGATTATCAGCCAAGAAAATTTCTCAAGCATATAATTTTCTGGTTCCAGACAAGACTTGGGCAACAGGTATTTCAAACGACAGATTAGAAAAGCGAGGTAGAGGCTCAGCAAATGACGATAGCCGCAATTTATACAAGAGTCTCCTCAGATCGTCAGAAAGAAGAAAAAACCATTGGTAGTCAGGTTTTGGCACTGACCGAGTATGCGCAAAACGAAGGGTTCACAGTGCCTGATGAATGGATTTTTCAGGATGAAGGCTATAGTGGTGCGACCTTACTACGTCCTGGTTTGGAACGTTTACGTGATCTGGCTTGTGAAGGACAGGTCGAAGAGCTGCTAATATATGCACCGGATCGGCTGAGTCGTAAATACGCCTATCAGGTATTACTGACTGAGGAGTTTGCCCGGCATGGTGTTGAAGTTATCTTTCTTAAATCCCCGAAAGCGACGACGCCCGAAGAGCACCTTTTACTGCAATTTCAGGGGATGATTGCCGAATATGAACGCGCCCAAATCGCAGAACGTACACGACGGGGCAAACGATTCCGTGCCAAATCCGGTTTAGTTAATGTTCTTTCCGGAGCACCATACGGTTATCGCTATGTCAAGAAAACCGAATTTTCATCTGCTTATTATGAAGTCATTGAGCAGGAAGCAGAAATAGTAAGAACAGTTTATAGGTTGTATACAGAAGATGGATTAAGCATTAATGCAATAGCTCGCTGGCTTAATGATCGTAATATACCTACACGCAAAAAGATATCTCGCTGGGAACGATCAACCATATGGGCAATGCTTCGAAATCCGGCATATAAAGGAAAGGCGTGCTTTGGAAAAACACAGATTGTAGAAAGGCAAAAGATTACCCGGCCATTGCGTAAACGTGGAAGTTTTTCTCCAAGGTGCAGCGCCAACCGAGAGTGCCCAAGGCAAGACTGGATTGAGATTCCGGTGCCGGCGCTTGTTAGCGAGGAAGTTTTTGCACTTGCTGAAGAACGTCTGGAGCATAACAAGCGATATTCACTGCGGCGTACCATCGAGCCGACGTTATTACAGGGTATGCTGGTTTGCAAGCAATGTGGCTATGCTTATTACAGGACTTCGACGCGTACATCAAAAAGGAAATTGTACTACTATCGGTGTTTAGGCTCCGATGATTATCGTTACGAAAATGGTCGAGTGTGCAATAGCCGGCCTATACGTCAAGATTATCTGGACGTACTTATTTGGGAACAAGTCATTAAATTGCTTGAAGATCCTGAGATAGTACGCTCAGAAATTCGTCGCAGGATCAAAGAAATCCATAATGCCAGTCCCATTAAAAAAAGGAAGGAAACTTTAGAAAAAGAGATAATCCGCGTAAACAAAAGCATTGAAAAACTTTTGGATGCATATCAGGAAGACCTTTTACAATTAGATGAATTGCGAACACGCATGCCGGCTTTGAGAAAAAGAGAGACTGCATTAAAGTCGGAGCTAAACAGTATTGAGAGTGCTGCTTCCGATCAACACGCTATTCTTCGAGTCGCTGATAACATTGACAAATTTTTATTTCAATTGCACAAAACCGCTGATACAATGGAGGTGCTTGGGCGGCAAAAGGTATTACGCCTTGTTGTTAAAGAAATTTTGATTGATGATGAAACAATCAATATCAAGCATTCAGTTCCTTTTGCAACATCAAGTAAGACAAATTTATCATTAGAATCGGCAAAAATACCAGGTTACCTTTTGCGTTCGGGGAGTCATGACACCGATGCTGGCAAACCTGCCAATGTCGGCGATTGGAGCCAAATCCGCTGTTGAAAAGGAAAGGAGACCGCCCGCTGTTGTAACGCTCGTCATGAAAATTGCGAGTCCGGAATGGCCGATGGCATATACGATGGCTTCTTCTTTATCAGAGTTCTGCCGGAGGCGATGATAGAATATGACAAGAATGTGCACTGAAGCGCCAATACACACGGCAAGCAGAAACGAAGGAAGAATCTGCGTGGGCACCTTGATGGCTGCGCCGGCAGCCGCCATGATGCCGACTGTTGAAAGAAGCGTCAGGATGACTACGACCAGCGGCAAAAAAACACCCGAAAGTCTGCGGAACATTATGAAAAGAAAAACTGAAATGATGACTATGGCAAGGGCCACAAACTTTCTCATGTCATGCATCATCGATTGTTTTAGAAAGTGGGTCACCACAGGAGAACCTGCAACATAAACTGGAAAGTCGGGGGCCTGGTAATTCTTCAGGATGTCTCGAACCGCATTGACAGCCGCACTGTTTTCAGCGTCGGTCAGGTATTGGCGTTTTGCGGGTGCAGACCCATTTGAATCGGACGGTTCAAGCGTTTCATCTTCGAACCCTTCCAGGACGTCTGTACTCTGTCCGAGAGAAGAGTAGCTGTGGGTTTTGATGACGATAGTGGTGAACTTGCCGTCTTCGGATATGAGGGTGTTCTTATACATGCGGTTGGTGAGCACCCGTTCTTTCAGGGCTGCCATGTCCTCTTCGGTTTCCGGCCAGTTTTCAAGCAAATCCTCCACGATGAGTTCGTCCGCCTCGCCGCGTGTATTGCGCGCATTGAAAATGCTTATGATATCGTCAAGATAAGGGACATTATCCTCAAGGTCCTGGTGGAGCGTTTTGATCTTTTTCAGAAACTTATGATCAAAGACATTCGGCGGGTTAATGGCGATAATGATGAACTCGTCCCTGCCGAACTGGTCACGAAAGGAATTATATGCTAAAAGGGCCGGATCGTTTTCGTGCAGGAACCCTTCAGTTGAGGTGTCTATGGTAATTTTCGGAATCTGGGAAACCATGACCGCGGTGATGGCGAGCATGATAAGAATCGTTTTGATTCGGTTATGGTATAGGATGCGTGCAAAATGTTCGAACCATTTTTCTATGCGATTTCTGAAATCTGTCACAATTAATCTCCTGCAATAAAATCGTTCCACTACTTTTATTACCTAAATCCTGCAAGCGTCGAGTTTGCCGCCCCGGTGAAATCGGCGCTCCCGAAGGGTAAACAATTTTGAAAATATCATAATAAAAGTGCCGCATTAATTCTACTTTGTCACATTTCAGGAAAAGCATCAGTGAGCCTCGATGGTGATCAGACGTAGGAAGTGTCACTGTTTGAGTGTATTAGTGAGCGTTATGAAAAAGCAGCACACAGAAAAGCCTTGAGTTGGTGCCTATAGAAACCGGTCCTGTCAGTAACATGATTTTACAGGATTGGCTCCTGCTTTTTCATTACGCCCACTTATGCGCGAGTTTTATCCGCCTTCGGCGTGGTTGACACGACCGGAGTCTGATTATCATCGAGGCGGACGTTCTTATTTGTACGATTTTTCAAATCTGACAAAGTAGAATTAATTTTGATGAATAAACTAGCTGATTTAAATCCTTTCAGCACGCTGTAAATATTTATAATTTAAACTCCTTCAAGATTGTTTATGCTGGTTTTAGGTTATAAGAAATTCGGGATAGTGATAACAGAATGGATAGAAATAACAGTGTGTTAAAAAGTACATTCAGGGGAAGTGACTTCGGTAAAGGGCAGTTGATCGGTTCCCTGGAACCGCAGTGGCGGCGTGTTTCGATTTGCCAAAGTATGATGACGAATTTAGTTGACCGGTCTGCTCCCCGCCGCGAAGCACTGCCGCAAGGCAGAACCCCCGCCCTTTAGGGCGGGGAGCTTCACCGAAAGACGCACTCCATGCGGTGGAAGGAAACCGATCATATCCGGCAATCTGGTAAATACCAGATTGCCTAAGTTTGATTACTGAACAACTTCAAAGTCAACGGTATCCAGCACGTTTCCTGATTCGTCGAGTACATCCACATGCCATGTGCCTATCTCATGGGCCTGCAAGATTTTTGAACTGTATGTGCGCCAACTGCTTGATTTTACAGTTAATGTAATCCGAGCCCGCTCAGTATCGCCAAAGTACCAGGCATGGGTAATCTCAACATCAGTTTCAGCGCCGACAATTTTTGTAAAGCAAAAGAGCTTTCCCACCAAAACAGAAAAACTGTCTCCGGCACCAACAGGTTCACGATCCACTACATCTTCACAAATAGCGGCAGACACAACTTCCAAAACAACTGTTTCCTGCTGGGCTTGTGCTGGTTCAGCAGCTGTTTCCTGCTGGGCTTGTGCTGGTTCGGCAGCTTTTTCCTGCTGGGCCTGAGCAGTGACCACAAGAAAAAGGCATACGCAAATTAATACAAAAGCCATACGTGAAAGGGTATAAATGCGTTTCATAATTACTCCTCCTTTAATAGATTAATAGTAAAGATCCGGACCCAAAGGACCCTCAAAAAAGGATTGGCGCCTAAATGCGCCAATCCTTTTTAAAAAATCAATAAAACTTATGGGCGCTTTATTACAGCAAAAAAGGCACCATTAGCAGTGCAACAACATTTAATATCTTGATCATCGGATTAACAGCAGGACCCGCGGTATCCTTGTAAGGATCGCCGACGGTGTCGCCGGTAACAGCTGCTTTGTGAGGATCACTGCCCTTGCCGCCCAGGTGGCCGTCTTCGATGTATTTTTTGGCATTGTCCCAGGCTGCTCCACCGGTTGTCATGGAAATCGCAACAAAAACACCGGTAACGATACTACCGATCAGAAGTCCGCCCAGCGCAACCTTGCCCAGCACTAAACCGACAACAATTGGTGCACACACCGGCAGAAGTGCAGGAACAATCATTTCTCTTAGGGCAAACTTGGTCACGATGTCAACGCAGGCGGCATAATCGGGTTTGGCAGTACCTTCCATGATGCCGGGAATTTCCTTGAACTGCCGTCTCACCTCGTCTACAACGGCCCCACCGGCTTTGCCAACCGCTTTCATGGCAATAGAAGCAAACAGGTACGGCAAAAGCCCGCCGAGAAAAAGACCAATGATAACGTTTACATCGGCCAGGTCGAATTTAATGGCAGCCCCTTTGCCGTGGATGGTAAATTCCTGTACATAGGCTGAAAACAGAACCAGAGCCGCCAGGGCGGCAGAACCAATGGCATAACCCTTGGTAACCGCCTTGGTGGTATTTCCCACCGCATCCAGCGGATCGGTGACCGCCCGGACGCTCTCATCCAGTCCCGCCATTTCGGCAATTCCGCCGGCATTATCGGTGATCGGCCCGTAAGCGTCAATGGCAATCACCATCCCGGTCATTGAAAGCATCGACATGGCTGCCATGGCAATACCGTAAAGGCCCGCAAAGTAATATGCCAAATAAATTGTCAGGCAGATGGCAAGAATCGGGAGAGCCGTGGACTGCATACTCACGCCCAGACCGGCGATTATATTTGTGCCGTGGCCGGTTGTAGATGCATTTGCAATCCCTTTAACCGGTCCGTAAATGCCTGTGTAGTATTCGGTAATGATAACAATAACAACGGTAAGAATTAGCCCCATAAGTGTTGAAAAGTAAATGTTCATGGCAGAAATTTCACCCAACCCGCCCATGAACTTTTGACAGGCAAAGAAAAATGCGATGCCCGCCAGGATGGCAGCACCGAACATTCCCTTGTACAATGCGCCCATGATGTATTCCTTCTTTCCGAGTCTAACAAAGAAAACGGCGATCATGGAAGCGATGATTGAAATGGCACCGAGCACCAGCGGGAATTCAGTTGCCATGGGGATTTTGGGCCAGAGAAGGCTACCAATAAGCATGGCAGCCACAGCCGTAACCGCATAGGTCTCGAAAAGATCGGCTGCCATTCCGGCACAGTCGCCCACATTGTCTCCGACATTGTCAGCAATCGTAGCCGGGTTTCTGGGATCATCTTCAGGGATGCCGGCCTCGACCTTGCCCACCAGATCGGCACCGACATCAGCTCCCTTGGTAAAGATACCACCTCCGAGCCGTGCGAAAATCGAGATCAGGCTGCCGCCAAAACCAAGGGCCACAAGGGCAATCACGTCATGTGTCACGGCATAGTATCCGGCCACAGATGCGAGTGCAAGACCGGCCACTATCATACCGGTAACAGCTCCGCCCTTGAAGGCCAGAGTCAGACCGGGTCCAAGCCCTTGTTTGGCAGCTTCTGTTGTTCTTACATTGGCTATAACCGATACCCGCATGCCGACATACCCTGCAACGAATGATGCAATTGCACCGATCATAAATCCAATGGCGGTCTTTAAGCCAAGGGCGACAATTATTATAATGAAAATAATGATGCCGGCCGTACCCATACTTTTGAGCTGGCGATTAAGATATGCAATAGCGCCTTCTTTAATAGCCCTGGAAATCTCCTGCATCTTTTCATCTCCGGCAGGCGCCTTCTTAACGACTGCGGCTAGAATAATAGCAAAAATTACTCCAACGAGACCGACCAGCGTGCAAATCAACGGAATATTGTTCATTACTACCTCCATTCTTTCCTTCATCTGAAAACTTAGCTTGAAATTAAAATCTTTTGTTATTGAACCTTTCCATCCCTTCCTTTGTACCTTTACAAAGGATTGTAACGACGGCATCCCGGGCCCTTGTGATGATCTGATCAAGAACTTTTTTTTCATTTGCACTAAACCCGTCCAGAACATGATCAGCAGCACTGATCCCGACCTCAGGACGCCCGACACCGATGCGAAGACGCACAAAATCACCTCCGCCAAAGGCATCCATTAACGATCTTACACCTTTGTGTCCCCCATCCCCTCCTTTCACATTTATTTTCAATCTTCCAAAAGCAAGGTCTATGTCGTCATGAATTACCAACATATCCTCGCATAATATCTTGAAATAATTTGCGATTTTCTGCACCGGAGGCCCGCTCAGGTTCATAAAAGCCATCGGTTTTACCAGGACAATCTCAAAACCGTCTACGAATCCGCGCCCGAATATGGCATCAAACTTTCGTTTTACAAGGGGAATAGAAAAAGCGTCTGCAACTTCATCCACTACCATGAACCCGGCATTATGACGGGTTTTTACATAGGCATCACCCGGATTCCCCAGCCCCACAACCAGGCGTACGCGTTTTTGCGGCATATATAAATTCCGTAAAACTATTCTTCATCACCGGCCTCAGGTGCTTCTTCCACTTCTTCTTCAACTGCTGCCTCTTCCTCTTCTTCGACCGGCTCTTCTACTTCTTCAATCTTCGGGATGAGTATCGTTACCACCGTAAAATCCTCATCTTCTAAAAACTCAATTTCACCTTCCAGAGGAATATCTCCAACATGGATCGAATCTCCAATATCAAGGTCCGCAATATCAATCTCAATCGACTCCAGGACCTCGAACGGCAGGCACAATATCTCGAGCTCACGCCTGATGATCTGCAATATACCGCCAAGCTCTACGCCTTTTGACTTACCTGTCGTTACAATTGGGACTTTTACCCTGATCTTACGATCCATGGCGATTTCATAAAAGTCAACATGCAAGAAATTCCGCGAAACCGGATGGGTTTGCAATTCCTTGACCATGACGGACCTGGTGTATGTTTCACCGTCTTGAATAACAAGGTTTAAAAGAAGCTGGCCGACCCGACTCTTCTTCAAAACTTGGTCGAAGTCACTAATATTCACGGAAAGCAAAACAGGTTCTGTTCCCGGTCCGTAAAACACAGCAGGTATCTGCCCTGACTGCCGCAACCTGCGTGCAGGACCGTTGCCCACCGTTGTCCTTATATTCGCATTTAATTCTAATAACTCCAAATATATTTCCTCCCTGAAAATACTCTTTTATACAAAAAGAGAGGTCACAGAATCTCCCCTGAAGCTGCGGATGATTCCCTCTCCCACAAGCATTGCAATCGAAAGCACCTTTATCTTGTCACAGGCCTGGGCATTCTTTTTTAAAGGGATCGTATCTGTCACAACCACGGTTTTTAAAATCGATTTCTCAATCCGTTCAATCGCCGGACCTGACAGCACAGCATGGGCGCAGCTGGCATGGACCTCATTAGCACCATTTCTCATGATAGCCTCGGCAGCCTCGGTCAACGTACCGGCTGTGTCAACCATATCGTCAATGATAACCACATCCTTTCCAACAACATCGCCGACTAGAAACATCGCCTTGGCCAGGTTGGGAGCATCCCTGCGCTTATCAACAACAGCGAGTCCGGCATTTAAGCGCTTTGCATAAGCTCTGGCCCGTTCAACCCCACCTGCATCCGGAGAAACGATCACAAGATCCTTATTAAAATTAGCCCTGATATAATCGATAATAACCGGGGCAGCAAAAAGATTGTCCACCGGAATGTCGAAAAAACCCTGAATCTGCCCGGCATGCAAATCCATAGTAATGACCCTGCCGGCGCCGGCAACCGTCAGCAGGTCCGCAACAAGTTTGGCGCTGATCGGAACTCGCGGCGCCACCTTCTTGTCCTGCCGTGCGTATCCGTAATATGGTATTACTGCCGTTATCTTGGCTGCCGATGAACGCTTAAATGCATCTATCATCAGAAGAAGTTCAACAAGGTTCTCGTTCACCGGCGGACATGTTGACTGGATGACAAAAACTTCTTTTGCTCTTACATTTTCATTGATTTCGATCTGGATCTCACCGTCACTGAATCTCTTAACCTTGTCCCCGCCAAGAGGCACATTGAGATAATCACATATTTTTTTTGAAAGGACAGGGTTTGAATTGCCCGAAAAAACTATAAAATTATCCATATTTATTGCTTGACCATTCCCAAATTAACAAATCTGGCTGGGGCGGGAGGATTCGAACCCCCGAATGCAGGAACCAAAATCCTGTGTCTTACCGCTTGACGACGCCCCAGAAGTTGAGGGCCCAAGATCCAGATTGTTTCATGCATCAGGCATCAAATATCCTGTGTAATCATGTCTGCATGATAAAGTTCCCACTTGTCGTTCTGAGAAAGGGTACGTCCTGCCTTTCTGGCCTTGTCAAAATTAGAAAAAAGGCCGAATACTGTCGGCCCGCTTCCTGTCATGAGAGCTCCCAGTGCTCCCTGACCCATTAATGCCTCTTTTGCTGCAAATATGCCGGGATACTTTGATGCAACAACGGTTTCAAGATCATTGCACAAATGGTATCCTGGATCAAAACTTTGCTTATTCAAAAGAAGATATCTAAGTTTTTTTTTACATTTTGTCAATCCCAAATTCAAACTTTTATAAACCTCGACTGTTGAAACACCGAATCCAGGAAAAACCAATAATATTTTTAGTTTTTCAAGCCTGTCGTAAGCTTCCAGTTTCTCGCCTATCCCCGAAGCTATGGCCGGTTTCCTGAAAATAAAAAATGGTACATCAGCCCCGATTGAAAGCCCCATGGACATGAGTTCATCCCGGGAAAAAGGATATCCGTAATATCGGTTTAATCCTAATAAAACGGCAGCCGCATTACTGCTTCCCCCACCAAGACCAGCTGAAACCGGTATCTTTTTTTCGATGGAAATTTTTACGCCTTCATTCTTGTTAAGTGTCTTAAAAAAAAGACTTGCAGCACCAAAGGCAAGGTTTGTTTCATCTTCCGGGACATTAGGGTGAACACAGGAAACTGTTGTTTCCTTGGCGCCAAAGACAAGTGAAACCATATCGTAAAGTCCGATACAGCACATCAGGGTAACCAGATCATGGTAACCGTCGCTTCTTTTTCCTGTAATCTGCAAAAACAGGTTTATTTTAGCAGGTGAAAGAATCTTCATATGGCCAATATCTTTTTCCATATTCTTTTTCAGTTCAATAACACGGTATCACCTACAAATGGCAAACCCAGAGCAAGAAATTGGATTTAAAACCGCTCCTGCTCTGGAGCACTGCCGCTTATCCTTTTTCTTTGACATATATCATCCTCAGGTCATATAGAATATTTTTCAGCATGTTCTCTTCATCCTCTGTTAAATTCCCGCGGGTTTTCTCTTCCAGCATGCCTAAAATATCTATGGTCTGTTTTGCAAGGACTAAATTTTTAACCTTTTTGCCGGTGGAAGGGTCCTCTATTACTCCAAGCTGCACCAGCACAGACGTATTCAAAGAAAAGATAAAGGTGGCAAAATTTATTTCAGGCAACTGATAATCTGCCTCAGCCTCCTCGGGCTCGGCCGCCTCTTCTGATTCCCGGGCCTCAGCTTCCTCCTTTGGGGGTTCCGCCTTGTCTTCTTTTTCCTTTTGTTCCTTATCCTCTTCCGAGAAGATTCTCTTGTCTTTAATAATAAAACCTTTTTTCTCCGGCATGCCTGATCTCCTATTTATTTTCTGGGTTAATTCTGATGGCTTCGTAAAAAGTCCAACTTCAGCGTTACGCTTCATTTCGTTGTCATTGCGGTGTACGCTAAATTTTGAGGATTAAAATTTGAGCCTGACCTCAGAGAAATAGGCTTCGCATTTCACAGGGCAGGCACAGAAATTGGGCAAAAGGGAGCGTTTTGCAAATGTCTCTAAAAGCAGCACACAGAAAAGCCTTGAGTTGGCGCCTATAGAAACCGGTCCTGCCAGTAACATGGTTTTACAGGATTGGCTCCTGCTTTTTCATTACGCCCACTTATGCGCGAGTTTGACACGACCGGAGTCTGATTATCATCGAGGCGGCCGCTCTTAT
>JAUVVL010000376.1 GCA_030604635.1 Desulfobacteraceae bacterium | reverse complement strand
CAATATATATTAAAAAGAATATAGCTTATAATACCATTTTTGTCTGCGACTACATTTTTTGGCTAAAACGTGTGAACCCTTGAAGTTCAAGGATTTTTAAAAAAATGATCCGGAATGGGGGTTATATCAAGCTCTTTCCTTTGATCATAATAATAGCTGAGAATGGTAATGTCCAAATATAATGACCTGAGACCTTTGCAAAACGTCCCCCTTTGCCCAATTTCTGCGTCAGACTCAAATTTTAATCCTCAAAATACTCAATGTATTCCTGCGGTTAAAATTTTCGTCTTCCTTGAACTTGAATCCCGCTTTAGCGGGAAGCATTTTTCAAAGGTCTCGTTGCACCTTTGTTAAATGCGCTACGCTGACACAAGTGAATTTAACCTGGTAAACTGTCACTGGCGTGCCCCAGTTAAACAGAGGAAACAGAGAGGTTGAACGGGGTAAAAATTTAACGGGGTAAAGATGAATTCCTGCGGGATTGGATGATAAAAGCGGGATGAAGAATAATGCTGGGATAAGATTAAAGAATAAAGATGAAAGAGAAAAGAACGTTGGAACTTGGGAACGTGGGAAAGTCAGGAGACAGAGGACGAAGGAGAAGTGAAAGATGAATTCCGCAGGAGAAGTCATGGCAATTAAATTGCCTACTGATAAGCGGAATCATGATCAGGATGTAACGACAATAGACGCAGCCATAATCCGTCACGATACGCTACTCCCCGAAATCCCTTACCGATTCGAAAACTGTAAAGCTTTTTGCCACCCGGGCCTTTCTTAGATAATATGGCCTCCCATTTTAGTCCATAGTCAGCATGTACTTGTTGCCATGTCATGTTTGCCAATTTCCGCAGAGTATTGAGGATGTTGTGCTGATCGTTTTTGGATAGATTGAAAAGCAGGCGTTGAAAGACAGGGTTGTTCAAATCCAAACGCACAGGCTGATGGCTTTTCTGGCTCATCGTTTGATCCGGGCTTCTAATTCCTCAAAGTTTGTATCCTCGGGCGGATTTTTCTCTGCCCAGGCAATTGCTTCGTTGAGTTCGGCTTGGACATCTGGCTCGTGAAGCCACTTTTCATTATCGGGAATGAATCGACCAATTTTAATCATCCAAACACCCGCTTGGATCTCATCCAACATTACGGTTTGACCTGCGAATTTTTTGCCTAAGGAGATCTGCCCACTGCTGCCAACTGTTTTTATAATAGCCATAGCTCCTCCTGAAATTGATATTACAATTTTATGATAGCACGAATGCATGATAAGTCAAGTATAAAATCAGAGGAATGAATTCATCACAGTGAAATTGTCCTGAGTACGTCCGCAAAGCGGAATTCCACCCCAGTACGATAGTAAACTACCTACCCCGGTGAAATACGCCCCAGATAAACAAAAAGATTAAAGAAGGTTTAACGGGGTAAACTTCGCTCCTCATTGGCAAGCCCCAGATAATATGAAACGGGCTGACACAAAATGTGATATAATCATCACACCCGAAATTAAAATTAATTAATGAAAGGAGTGTCAGCCCATGAAGAAAATAGCACAT
>JAUVVL010000138.1 GCA_030604635.1 Desulfobacteraceae bacterium | reverse complement strand
TTTGTTTTTTCATTCGATGTTGGAATAATTTGAGGAGCGGGCAGACTTCGCCATAGTAGCCTATGGCTACGACGGCTGAAAGCGACATCATTATTCGACGTTCGACGTTCAATGTTCGATGTTGGACGTTCATCTTTTAATATGTTCGGCATTGGGTGTTTGTTTTTTCATTCGATGTTGAACGTTCGATGTTCGATGTTGGACGTTCATCTTTTAATATGTTCGGTATTGGGTGTTTGTTTTTTCATTCGATGTTAGAATAATTTGAGGAGCGGGCAGACTTCGCCATAGTAGCCTATGGCTACGACGGCTGAAAGCGACATCATTATTCGACGTTCGATGTTGGATGTTCGATGTTCGACGTTCATCTTTATCCCCCCTCACCCACCTGAGCGCTAACCCACAGAACAAACAGAACAAAAAAAGACCCCGGGGAAAAAACCCCGGGGTCCAATAATACAAGGTTAACAAGTCAACCGGTTAGAAGTTCATCTGCCACTTCACGCCCACCCACATCACATCGTTTTCCTCGGCGCCGGTCTCATCGTCCATATAGTCGAACATGGACAGTTCGGGCACGATAAAGAAGTTGTCAGCAAGTGAAATAGTCGCATTGACAAAGTACGACATCTGTGCATCCGGATCTTTATATGTGTCGTTGTCGGAAGAGGCGTAACCGACACCTAATTTGATCGGCGTGTCGCCGGCCTTGAAAGTGGCCTGCACGTAGCCGAGCATAGTCGTGGTGTCCTCGACTTTGCCAGCCACTACGACTGCGCCGGGGCTCGGTTCGTCAGTAAAGCCAAAATTGCCCAGGTTCGTACCGTAACCAAAGTTCGCCTTAAGGCTAACTTCGCCCAGGTCCGCATTAACATGAAAGTATAAGAGCATGGAGTCGATGCTTTCATCAAAACCTGTGGTCAAGTTTTCTTCGTTAAAGCTGTTATAGGCGATACCGCCCCCCAGTGATGTCCCGTCAAGCTTGGTATCATAACCCACACAGAGCTTGGGCAAGGTGGTGTCAAGATCAATTGTATCTGGTTTGAAATACGGAGTTGGGGCACCTACAACAGGTGTGGGAGCGGAAGTTGCGGATACCTCCGCAGCTTCGGGCTTGATTGCGCCAAAGTATAATCCGCTGTCCATCGTAAACACGATCTGGGGTTTACGACCTTCATACGTATCACCGAAACCATCAAAACCCCAGTCTTCATTTGCAACCTGGTCCGAGCCATAGGCGTAAGGAGTATAGGTCTGCCCTATCAGAAGGGTTCCGCCGCCCAATTTAACGGTGCCGTAAAGCTGACGTAGGTTTACGCCTGTACCGTATTCAAAGTGGCCGGCAACATCCCCGGTGGTGAACTTGGCGCCAATGCGACTGTTGCCCTGCAGATCCCACACCGTGTCTTTATCATCATCACCGACAGCTGGACTATCGGTTACATAGAAGGTCATCATTCTTGCCGAGCCATAGGGATTGAAATCAGCCATGGCAGGTGCGGCCAAAAACAGCGCCAAAGTGAGTACAAGTAAGCTTAATGCGATTTTCTTCATCTGTTTTCCTCCTTAATGTACTTTTTTACATAAATAACAAATTTTTACCTAATAAAAAAAACAACCTAATAATTTCTTAGCTATTGCCTTAACTTCTTCTTATCACCCCCTTTCACAGAACATTCATGCCAATAAATCAATCCGGAACATCTTAATAAATAGTATAGGAACTTCCTTTTTATTAGTAATAATATTAAAAGATTAAATTTCAGACAAGATCAACGGGATTAACCGAATTAATTAATGCTCCGCCTGAAGACGAATTATTACCCCGTGCAATACAAACCTATTTCACAAGGAGCCTTATCCCATTTTCATCCCTCCGGGGCGTAGGCCCAACGGGCCGGAGGCAGGAAAATGGGTTAAAAACATCCTGAAAATCGTGCTTGCCCCGTTAAATGCGGAGCCTATTTAACCGGGGTTAATCCTGTCAAAAAGTCCGCCCGAAGGGCGATAAGTTCAATTACAACTGTTACCTGCGACAACAAAATTTTATCACTATTAACAATCCGTTATATGGATGTCAAGGTTTTATTTGTTTTTGTCAATAGCATTTCAAAATGTCCGGTTTTCTTTGTTTTTTTATTGGAGACTAAGCAAATTTTATGCCATTTATGCAACACATATCTTTAAAAACAAGTCATCAGGGATAACAATATGATATTGCAGCAAATAATAGCTTGTAATGTTGTAATGTCAACAAACAGCAAACAAACAGTTTGTTCTGCCGCTTTTCCAGGAGTGAACAAAAGGACACAATTTGAATTATTTGTGTGGTTTCTACAATAAACCCTAAATCCTGCAAGTAAAGAGTTTGCCGGAGATACAAGGCGGCAAGCACGCCGTGTGGCGGGCTTTTTTTATATACCGAATTCCAACCTAAAAATTTGATAAGAAATCCGAGTTAGAGCTTTTTGTTTTAGAAATAGCATAAGACTTGTCAATTTTCTAATAAATAGGAACATTTATTCTTTACAAGTAAAACTTGACATTTTCGCAACATGCTGTTATGTGGCATAAATGAAATTTTCTTCCTGCCCTATTACAGGCGGAATTTTTTAATATTATTACAGCGTGTTAGAGCTCAATTTATTCTCATTGACTTCTGTTGCGCAGGGAAAGGAGGTGAGCCGGAAAAAAGTAAAGAGGAAAATTATTAGGTAAACGATTTTTAAATCAAAATTTAAAGTTCATTAAGGAGGAAAACAGATGAAGAAACTATTGGTAATTTTGATGGCTATTGCTATGGTTGGAGCATTTACGATTCCGGCTGCGGCAAGCGAGTTAACTGTTAAAGGCTATGCCAGCTTTGAAACCTTTATGGTTGATCAAGACAAGGACCGTACCGGCACGTTTGACGAGTCGGATCTCAGATGGACCCAGCAAGATGTTCTCAGCCGTATAAGCTTCAAGCTTGTTTCTGGCGATGTTACCGGTTATGTTGAATTAAGACCGTATGGCGGAACCTCAGCAAGGCACTGGTTTGGCGAGTGGGATTTCGGCTCAGGCAAGCTCCTGGTAGGTCACACATGGACACCGGCTACGATTTTCTCAAATGCCTCGAACTATAAGGACAATATAATGAGCCATTTCGGCAACATGAACTGGGCTGCCGCACGTCTCGATCAGATCCGGTTTACCTTGTTAGATGGTAATTTAAAATTGGGATTTCTTACCCCTAACACGGCTGCCGTTCCTGGCTTTACATCAGCCGACTATGAGACATCGCTCCCCACAATCGAGGCTGCCTATACCCTGAAACTTGACCCTGTAAAACTCATATTTTGCGGTGGTTATGCATCCTATGACGTCGTAGATGTAGCGGACAATAGTGAAACCGTCACTTCCAATTTCTTCGGTCTTGCCGCGTTTGCAAATTTCGGTGAAATGTATGTGAAAGCAGAAGCCCATATTTCGACGAACGAAGGCAACTACGGCTTTAACGGTCCAGAAACTGATACTAATGCAAACTTTGCCGCCGGTGATGTTAAAGACAATGATGGTTTAGGGTATCAGCTTATTGTCGGCTATAAAGCCAGCGACACTGTCAAAGTAGAGGCTGGTTATGGCTTTATATCGGGCGAAGACGACATTGCCGGAGCTAAGGCAGACGAGGCTTCTATGATGTACGTTATGGTGCCGATCACACTTGCGCCGGGCGTTACTATCACCCCCGAGGCAGGCGTATTGGACTTTATGGATGACAGTGCTGGAGCCGCGCAAGGCGAAGAAACCTATTTTGGCGCAACATGGAAAATCGCCTTCTAATTCTGTGAAAACAGGATAAAGACAGCTAAAAAGCCCGGGGCAGCCATTGCTCCGGGTTTTTTTATTTCAGCTCATAGGCAATCAATGAACTTTGGGGGGTGGTCCACACGATAGAACCCTCTTTCATGATCACGGCTGCAATGAGCTCATCTTTGCCGTCATTGTCAAAATCGCCGATTTCAAAATCCCGGATATAGCCTGAAATCTTGCGGGTCTTCCATACATCGGCCAGCCCCAGCCCGTTCCAGGAAAAAACCTCAATCTGAGAGTCGGTAAATTTCCTGAATCTTTCAAGTAGCCTTCCTGCTATATCATAGTTCCTGGCGGCTATGACTTCATATTTTCCATCCGCATCCAAGTCCCTGATATGGATGCACATGGGAAAATAAAGCAAGTTTTCAGAGTCTTGGTCTGTTCTGGGCAAAGAAAAATAGATGGTGCTCCCACCGTAACGTTCGCTCGATGTCCATACCACCTTTCCCGATGGCTCGACAATCCGGATACGATCGTTTTTGTCATAGGCCACGGCAACATTCTTACCGGTGTTCATTGCATTGCCGAAGGTAAAGCCCATCAGATTTGCGCGCTTTGGGGGAAGTAACTTGTTTTCAGGAACATAATCCGAATTTTGCCAGACCATTTCAAATATTGCGCTAAAAAAGGGATTCTCGCCGGTCCCTTTTTGTCTCTGGCCGAACAGTACCCTGCCACGCCCTGGAAGTTCGACAACCCTGTAATACCAGGGACTTTTCTTGACAATTTTGTTGAATTTTTGGCCATTGTATTCGAGCACAAAAGAAGTGAGATTGTTTTTATGGGCGTTCAGGCTTGTTACAAAAATTTCAGCATAACCATTGCCGTTAATGTCCGCAACATCAACTCCGATGAAATTTTTATTCCGGCTTTCAGGTATCTCTTTGGTTTTGGCGAGACGATTTTTTTCGTATCTATAGATATGAACGGCATGGGGCGTTATGATGACGGTCTCGATTCTGCCGTCATTGTCCACGTCACCCAAGGCCATGCCATTTATAAGATGCTTGAAATTACGGCTTTTCCAGAATTGAGCGGATTGGTCCCGGGTTCCTTGTGTTGTGATAAATGCCGGACTCGGTGCGGTTTTTTGTGATTCTTGAACGTCAATTTCGCCAAACCCGCCGGCAACCAATTTTTCCGGGTGTGCCGGAACATCTGTTTGAGCTTGAGGGGCCTGAGCCTGAGATGGTTGAGCCTGCGGGGTCTGGGACGTGACAGGAACCTTTTGGGACGGCATGACCCGGCCAAATACCTTTTCATTTATATCTAATGCAAAAAGGTTGATTTCCGGGATTACCTTTTCTATTCCATGAATCTGATTGAAAAAGGCAAGGGGCGGTCTGGTTCCTGAAACATCCACCACTTTTGCATCAATGCTCACGCTGTTTCCGAAAACAGTGAGACTGCCGAAAAGAACATAATCCGCCCCAAGTTTAACCCCGATCTCTTGCGCCTTGCTTTCATTTAAGGGGCCGGCAACAGCTTCAAGCGCCTTTGCTGTTTCTTGCCTGCTTTTCACCGTCACCCTGTCTTCCCAGGAAAGGCGGGATGAGAACATATCAACGATGCCGTCTTTTAAAAACGTAAGATCCTTTTCCGCATTGATCTTAAATGGCACCACCGCAATATAAAGTGGCTTTCCGGTTGCAGATGCCATGCTTCCGAATACAATCGCCAAAAAAGCGAATATGATAAAAAATGATCTGAAGATTGCATAATATGTTGTTTTCAAGAAAATGTCCTCCTTATTAAACCCTAATGTTGAAAAATCTACAAAACCCTTAATCATTTTTTGTTATTCATACTCTCGCTGTGTTGTTTATGCAACGTTAGGATAAATAGTCCTTGGTTCGTTGTCAACCCGTATTTCTCACGAGTCAGAGCGGTGCAGGAACAAGGCATTTCAGCCCGAAGAACAGACCGGAACTGATCTATAAATTATTAACTCTTAATTGTTTGACTCACAAACCGATTCCCTATATAATTCTATGAGCAAAAGGGATTCTTCGCAGAGGATATAATGGGATTTAACAATAAAAAAATATTATTTATTATAAAAGGGTATTTTATACTTCTTTCTTTGGTCGGCATTGTTGCCTGTCAGAGCAGTTTCTTCAGCTATCGAGGGGCAACAGTGGAACCGGATGATCGTATATATTTGTTGGAGGAAGGACCCCGACAGGGATTATGGCAGACATTTGATCTGGAGATAGAATACCAATATGAAAAAAAAACGGACATGTTGGAACTTTCTGGTGTTGTGGAATTTAGTCATCATTACAGGTCCCTTTACGAAATTCTTAACCGTTTTATCTCACGGTATATTTCCTGGATAACGAGGGTAAAGTTCTGGAAGGCAAACTGGTTTTAATTTCAAGTTCACTAAAGATTGATGATAAATTCTCGTTCAAGCACTGCCTTGAAATACCGCCAGATACTGCCTCAATCACTTTTAGTTATCTGGGCGGTGTTCGAGAAGGAGGTAGAGATCCAGATGGCGGTAGTGACAGTTTCTATAAATATCCACGGCGTTCTTCCTTTTAAGCAAGCCTGGAGCAAATCCTTCTACAAACTCATCATTTCCATGGTCCTGGAAAAATTAAAGGCCCAAATTTGCGAGGTTTAGCAACGAAAGTACTCACATTTTGCCAGAATTGAGTTGAGAGATTCAGGGCAATTCCCTATAAACCCATCTTTTTGTTTTTTTGTACTTCAGGGATTGAAAACCTTCTATATTCAGAATCCCATGTAAAAGGCAAAGATCTAACTCTTTCTATGCTTCTACCATTTATTTCAATATCTCTTATATGAATTGAGGATTCAAATCCATCCTTTTTTCTATGACATGTAGAAGTTCCGCCACAATGTATCCAACAAACGTTCGATGAATCTCCAGCGTTATAATATGTTCTATAATGTGTATGCCCACAGAAAATGTGCCTTACATTTAGATCCTTAGCTTCTTTAATTAAACGGTGAGAGTCTAACAATTTCAAATGTTTACATTTTAATTGCCTAAAATGATCTTCAATTTTTGGTGCGAAATGCACCATCCAAATTACAGCAGTAGACGGATTTGAATTTGTAATCTTCTCAGTCTGGCTTATTAGTTCTTTTAGACGGTTGTCATAAACCATTCCTTGTCCCAAATGTCCCCCCGGTATTGAGCAATCACCTATCTGCTCTAAACAAAAATCAGCACATATGATCGCTAATGAGCGTATTGAATCATTTGGCAAGAAAGTTGATTGAACTCCATTTAGGTCAGCACTCCAAGCAATAGAGAATATTGTATTAAACATATGGATGCTAGGCGCAAAAAATTGGTTAGCAAATCTATCGTGGTTTCCAGGAATAAGGATAATCGGCTTATTACAGGCTTGAAGTGTTGGTCGATTGTGGAGGTTTAGCCAAGGTTTTTTTGATGTTAAATGAGGAGGTGAAAAAGTAAATTCTTTTGCGCGCTCTATGTCATTTTGTCGTCCAAAATCAGCTATATCACCACTAATCAAAATTCCGTCTATATTATTCCGCCAAAAATAAGCAAGTCTTGCAATTTCTTCAAGTATTTCAGGTTTACAGACAGAAGGCCGAAGTCTTTTATATCTTACGGCCAAATGAAGATCTGAAAAATGTAATAGCCTTAATCGCATCATAATGAATGAATAGCTGAGCTATTCTGTCGCAATCCATCTATCTTCACCTACTTTTTCAAAATCGGGAAACGATAAAGTTTCCTCGCTAATTTCAAGTATCAATTCTGAATCGTGAACTGTAATCCTTCCCCAAAAACGATCACGAGGAACTAGAGATGCAAATTTAACTAGTTCTAAATAAAGACGTTCTAAAACAGGCTGAGGATTATATGCGTCCAATTCTAGACGATCAACTAATTCTCTACAGATTTCAGCAGTGAATCTTCCTGAATTAGTAAGTTTAATAGGTTCTTTTGTTTCATCTGAGCGCTTTGCCAAATTACTCAAGAATCCTTCAATTTGTTCGGTGATAAAAGATGTAATATCCGATAAGCTTAGTTCTTCAATCTGGGGTTGTCCATGAAATTCCCTAATTCTGTTTAATTCTTCAAGTTCATCCTCATTAGGAGTATCCATACACTTGTTAAATAAATTGGAGAGCTTGCGACTCGGAGTAAATAACTGGTTTGGATCCGTAGTATCATCAGTAATTGCAGCTAATAAACTCCTTGAACAATATTGAACATACGCCTTTGCTCGAAGCGGGTCGGTTTTAAACTCAAAATTGCGCCAATCGTACCTAAATGAAGCTTTGGACAAACTCCTTCCGAAAAAATCAAAAAGAGCCTTAGGGCGGTTTAAATCCTTACCGATTTCATAGCCCGATGATAAATACCAAAGGTGAGAACATTTTTTTCTTTCTTCAATAGGGAGGGTAAATAACGACGGAAAGGCAAGATGTTCAATATCATCTTCTTTAATATCATCTTCATAATTATGTATTTGATATTTTACCATTAATAAACCTCCTCTCCGCAAAGAAAGGTATCTATATCGCCCTTTTCTCTCATAAAACGTTGCGCTGTTTTTGCTTTTTCTAATGCGCGAGTACATGAATCAAGCAAATTCTCGACGTCTTCTTCATCAAGTGCGATGCTTAAACTTATAGTCCCTTCACTACTATCATAATAGAGGCGTAATGTATGAGAGACAACAGCGCCTAAAATCTCAGTAGCTTCTTCATTATAGACAGGCCTAATATCTGTAAGTATTTTAATATTTCGGAGCAGATGCGTGTAATCGTATGCTAGATCTAACGCTTTAACAACAGTCCAAATCTCTGGTAATGAAAATAATTCTTGAAACAAAGGTTTTAATTTATTCCATTCAGAAATTTTATCTTCGTCCCAACGATTTTTCGCCAAAGTGATACTATACGAAAGCCCATCTATTAATTCCTCGACGCTAATGTTTCTTTTCCTCCGGAGGTTGTAAAGAAACATCAACGGCCTAAATATAATTTCAATTTCAGTAGTACGCTCAGGAAGAATTTCTTTAAGTGCGCGATGCAAATCCAAAGGTTTCAGTGGAGGGGGAGATAATTTTTTAATCTTATCGATTATCAGCTTAATAGATTCCGCCCCAAGGTCTCTTAGTACTGCTAAGTCCTCAAGATTGTCATCATGTAATATAAGCTTGATAGGCATAATGAAAGGGCAGTCTGAGTTATGTTTTATTAATTATTGCAGATACTAAAAGAAAACTCAAGTAATTTTTTATTAATAGCGATGTTTTTCCGTATAAAATATTAATTTCTGTATGAATATTTGGTTTTGTCATTTATGTCAAGAAGTTGATAAGTAACTGCTTTCATAGAGCGATTCATGAGCAAAGCAGTATCTTAAGGGACATGTCTAACCAAAGATCAAAGCTTATAGAGCACAAAAACAATGGGTTGTCAATCACCATATTTCATATGAATTAAGAAAAGTCCATCGGATAAAAGCGCAGGCTGCTGGTTGCCTCAAGGTCTGGTGGTTACTGAAATTAGGTTTCGACTGAACAACTGGATCGCTAATGTAAACACCCGCAAAGAGCATTGGCCATGGATGCTAATTTGAGTGAACCCATTTATACTCAAAAGAATGAGCCCAAGCGATGCGCAGAGGTTTGCAAAGCATTTTAAAACGGAGCCGATAACCGGAAGGCTGGAGGTAGTCAAAGATAGAAGTTTTTAGCATGTAAGGCCGATCAGGAGAGGGTCAAAGAGCTGGAAACAAACCTGGCAAGACTCATGAAAAACCTGGCACAGCTTGATGAAATGAAGAAACAACTGGAGGAAGAAAAACAAAAAACGGCACAGCTCACCCAGGAGCTTGAGGAAAAAGAGGAAATGGAAGTTTAAGGTCGCTTGATCCTAAGCGTCACTCAGTAAATAAGACCAGTAGTAACATTTTAGCCCTTTGAAAACATTATCGCATTCAGGTAACCCGGTTTTAAACCGTGTCAAACTCGTGCATAAGTGAGCGTAAAGAAAGAACAGATGCTATCCTGTATATAAAAGCCTATTAAATGCGCATATTATTTAACTCACAGGTAAAATTTGCTATTTTGCTGTTCTT
>JAUVVL010000320.1 GCA_030604635.1 Desulfobacteraceae bacterium | reverse complement strand
CAGCGCGATCAATTATAATTAAAATTGACAGAATACCTTAACTTTAGGCACTTTACACTTTTGCATACATAGAATGAATAAACCAAGTTATAAATACGTGATCGTATTTATGAATACATGTACTTAGGACTTATTTGTTAAATGTGGGTTCGTTTATGGATTTGAAAATATGGTAAAGCGATTATGTGTAAGGTCGGAATAATCTCTAATCGTTAAAGGAGGCAACTGGAATGAAAGAAAAAGTAAAGATTTACACCACACCTACTTGACCCTATTGCAAAATGGCGAAAGAGTTTCTTTCGCAAAAAGGAGTTGAATATACTGCCTACGATGTATCAAAAGACAGGGATGCTCTCAAGGAAATGATGGAGATTTCCGGTGGAGCGCGTACTGTTCCGGTGATATCTGTATGTAATGATGTTATGGTCGGTTTTGATCGTGATCGCCTGGAACAAAGTCTAACCTGTCTTAAGCAGAGTTCGGAAATTTAATAAGCGAGGTGAAAGGGTAATGGAAGGCATAACTATTTATTCAATGGATGGATGCCCTTTTTGTATTAAGGCAAAATCGTTTTTGACGGAAAAAGGGATAGAGTTTTCAGAGATCATGGTGCACCCGGGGTCAAAAGAAAGGGAAGAGATGAAAGAAAAAACCGGCACCGATTCACTCCCTCAAATCCTGATTGGCGGTGAGCCGGTAGGTGGTTACAGCGAGCTTGTCAACCTGTATTCGACAGGGGAGTTGAGTGAAAAGCTGGGTTTGGCTGTTGAACGCCCAGCTTTTAGACTTTACGATGTAATAATCATTGGCGGCGGGCCAGCCGGTTTGTGCGCTGCTCTTTATACTTCCAGAAAGGTTCTAAAAACCATATTAATCAGTAAAAATATCGGCGGCCAGGTGGCAGATACTTATGATATTGATAATTATCTTGGCTTCAGCCAGATAGAAACAGCCGACCTTATAAACAAGTTTGATGAACATGTGGAAAAGTATGGAATCGAAAAACTAATTGGCGAAGAGGTCACTGCACTTGATCTGACAGGAAAGATCAAGAAAGTGACTGCAAGCAACGGAAACACATATTTATCCCAAACCGTTATTGTTGCCACCGGAAAACGTCCAAGGCCATTGAACGTTCCTGGTGAAAAAGAGCTGATCGGCAGGGGTGTGGCCTACTGCTCCACCTGTGATGCCCCTCTTTTTGCCGGTGCTGATGTAGCGGTAATAGGAGGAGGAAATTCAGCACTTGAGGCGGTGATAGATCTTAATAAGGTAGCTAACAAAATCTACATGGTTTCGTTGACTCCTTTGACCGGGGATCAGATAATTCAGGATAAGGTCAAGAGTTATTCAAAGGTAAAAATTTATACTAAATACGATACAATTAGAGTAATCGGGGAACAAACGGTTGAAGGGATTGAAATAAAGTCGCTGGAAACCGGGGAAGTAAGCAGGCTCGATGTGGAAGGAGTATTTATTGAGATAGGCCTTCTGCCTAATTCCGATTTGTTCATCGATACACTTGCAACCAATCGGCATGGTGAGATTGAAATAGACTATATGTGTCGTACAGGCGGTGGCGGTGTTTTTGCCTGTGGTGATGTTACAAATGTTCCATTCAAACAGGTGATCGTCGCTGCCGGTGAAGGGGCTAAAGCTGCTTTGGCGGCGTATGATTATTTAATTAACCAACGTTGATGGCTTCGTAAAAAGTCCTTTTTACATGGATTAAGGAATTGCGAATTATTTAAAGACATTATGAATGAGTAAAATTGAATAATTCAGCCCCGCCTGCCGGCCGGCGGGCAGGAAGTTTTGACTTTTTACGAAATCGTCAACGTTGACTTATATTTATTGATTCGGAAACGCTTTTCAAAACTTACTTGAAAAAAGAAAAAGAGAAAAAATTATGATCGTTCCGACCATAATCCTTGAGAGGATGATGCTGGTCAAATCCGGAACTCATTGTTTTTAAAACCAATAACTAATAATGGAGGTAAAAAATGGACAAATATGTATGCACACTTTGCGGTTATGTTTACGATCCTGCACAGGGTGATCCCGACAATGACATTGAACCCGGGACAAAATTCGAAGATTTGCCGGACGACTGGGAATGCCCGGTTTGCGGCGCTTCGAAGGATGACTTTGAAAAGGAAGAATAAAAGGACATGAATATGAAACCAATAGAAATCGCAAAAGGTATTTATGATGTCGGGGTTAATGACTGGAATATCCGTGATTTTCATGGCTATTCCACCAATCAGGGTACAAGTTACAACGCCTTTTTAATTATAGATGAGAAAATCGTCCTTATCGATACTGTTAAAAAGGAATTTTTCAATGATCTGATGGAAAATATCTCTCAAATTGTTGATCCCAAAAGGATTGACTATGTCATCAGCAATCATACTGAGATGGATCATTCCGGAAGTTTGCCCCTGGTGATGCATAGGATCGGAGAAGAAAAACCCGTATACTGTTCCAAAATGGGGTATAAAAACCTTTCTCGCCATTTTCAGAAGAAATTGAATTACCATGCAGTTGAAACCGGCGGGGAGCTGAGTCTGGGCAAAAGAACCCTGACTTTCCTGGAGACACGGATGCTCCACTGGCCGGACAGCATGTTTACCTATCTGAAAGAGGACAAGATTCTTTTTTCCAGCGATGCCTTTGGCCAGCATTATGCTGGGTATGAAAAGTTTGATGATCAGATCGGAGATTCGATAATGCCACATGCCAAGAAGTATTTTGCAAACATACTTCTTCTTTATACAAAAAAAATTTTAAAACTGGTAGAACAGGTGACCGAGCTCGGGCTGGAATTTAATATGATATGTCCGGACCATGGAATTATCTGGCGAAAAGATCCCGGGAAAATTATCAGCGCCTATGTCGAATGGTCCAAGCAGGAGCCTGAGAAAAAGGCAGTGGTTGTTTTTGACACCATGTGGCACAGTACTGAAGTTATGGCTAAAAAAATAGCCGACGGCATTGCTGAAGAAGGTGTTGAGGTGAGGCCGATGCATCTTAGAAACTGCCATCGTAGTGATGTTATGACGGAAGTTATGGATGCAAGGGCCGTCATCGTGGGATCTCCAACTATCAACAATCAGTTGTACCCTACAGTCAGCGATTTTTTGACCTATATGAAAGGGCTTAAACCGCAAAACAAGATCGGTGCGGCCTTTGGTTCCTATGGCTGGAGCGGTGAGTCGGTCAAGCTGATCAATAAAGAGCTGGAAGAGATGAAATTCGATATCATAGATTCTGGTATCAGGATTCAGTATGTACCGGATAAAGATGACAAAGATGCCTGTTTTGTACTCGGCAGGAAAATCGGAAAGGCAATTAAGGAATAGGATCATTTCTTGGTAACATTTTAGCCCTTTGAAAACATTATCGCATTCAGATAATCCGGCTTTAAACCGTGTCAAACTCGTGCATAAGTGAGCGTAAAGAAAGAACAGATGCTATCCTGTATATAAAAGCCTATTAAATGCGCATATTATTTAACTCACAGGTAAAATTTGCTATTTTGCTGTTCTT
>JAUVVL010000206.1 GCA_030604635.1 Desulfobacteraceae bacterium | reverse complement strand
GTAAAAAGTCAAAACTTGCTGAATTATTCAATTTTACGCATTCATAATGTCTTTAAATAATTCGCAATTCCTTAATCCCTAAATTCCTTAATCCATGTAAAAAGGACTTTTTACATGAGCATCAACTATGGCAACAGGAAAAAATAATCAATAATCAATGGTTAATTGTTAAGTTAGCGCTTATACCCCTGAGTCTGTCGAGAGCTTTTCGAGAGCCTCAAAGCCGAACGGCCTCAAGGTCGAACGAGGGAGGCAGGGGGGTGTTTATAGCAGGATATGACCTATATCGTTAGAAAGAAAATTGCCAAAATCAGAACTCCTGCTTAAAAGAGAAAAGGGTTGAGTTTTGGGTTCAAAAAGGGTAGATGAACTTGATGAGATTTGAAATCCACGAGCGAGATGGTGAGGATTTGTAATGAAAACGATATGGGCGCCCTGGCGCATGGAATATATTCTTGGTGATAAAGAAGATGGCTGTATCTTCTGCAAATCACTTTCAGGGCAGGACAACCTGACCCTTTACAAGGGGAATGTGACCATGGTTATTATGAACAAGTTTCCCTATATTAACGGTCATCTTCTGGTGGCGACAGTCAGACACCTTTCCACTCTGGACCAGCTCAGCAAAGGCGAAATGGGAGGCCTCCTTGAGACCGTAGAACAATCCGTAGGGATATTAAAAAAAGTGATGAGCCCTGATGGTTTTAATATCGGGCTTAACCTTGGGAAAGTAGCAGGTGCCGGGGTTGAAGAACATCTTCATTTCCATATTGTTCCCCGGTGGTTCGGTGATACAAATGCACTAACAGTTTTTGCCGATGTACGTGTAATTCCTGAACATTTATTAGCCACCTACAACAATTTGAAGCCTTACTTTGATAAAATAGTAACTTCTCAATAAGTTCTGGAGTATTAGATGATAAAGTCGACCCGACAATTTATTGAGAAGTTACATAAAATAGACGTTTCAAGCTGAAATTGGAGGAAAAATTATATGAAAAACGTTAAAATTTTGAAAAACATCAAGATCTTAAGAAACATAAAAATCGCTTTCTGGATTATTATTTTAATTATTATCGGATTAATAGGTTATCAAAATAAGGCTTTTTTTATGGCAAAACATAGCCTTGGATTGAAGCTCCCCTTTCTTGATATTGTTCATACACCGGAATTATCAAATGCAGTTCTTTTTCCTATTTTTTTTCTGGCAGGATTCCTGATCGCCTATTTTTTAAGTCTTACTGAACGTTACAAATCCAAGAAAATAATTAAAAACTTAAACACAGCAGCCACTTCGCAGAAGGAAGTAATATCAGCTCTTAAAAAAGAAGTGGAATCGTTTCCAAGCAGCACTTCCGAAGATAACGCGGAATCTAAAATACAGAATGCGGAGGGCATAGAAACAATAAAGCTTTAGGGCGTCAGCCTAAAGAATGAGACCTTTGAAAAATGCTTCCCGCTAAAGCGGGATTCAAGTTCAAGGAAGGCGAAACTTTTAACCACAGGAATACATTGAGTATTTTGAGGATAAAGCTAAAGCTTCACTTCGTGCAAAATGTTGAGCCTGACATCCCGCCAACGGCGGGAGGCAAAAGGGGGCGTTTTGCAAAGGTCTCAGAATATCACTTCCAGTTCCCTTTGTTTAAGCCATGAGTCTTTCGAAAACAACTCCCATGATAAAGCAGTACCTTTCCATCAAGGAAAAGTACGCCGACGCAATACTCTTTTACCGGATGGGAGATTTTTATGAAATGTTCTTTGAGGATGCCGAGAGTGCATCCAGAATCCTTGAGATAACTTTAACCTCCAGGAACAAGAAAGACGAATTCCCTATTCCCATGTGCGGCATACCGTATCGGTCCGTACGGGGTTATATCGCCCGCCTCATAGACCATGGCCATAAAGTTGCAATATGTGATCAAATAGAAGATCCGGCCCTGGCCAAAGGGCTGGTAAAAAGGGATGTTGTTCGGGTCATTACACCGGGGATGATTGTTGATAATGAATTGTTAGATGAAAAATCAAATAATTATGTTCTTGCTGTGGCCCGCAATAACGATACCGCCGGCCTTAGCTATTTAGATATTTCAACAGGAACATTTCGGGTAGCCGAGTCCGAAGATATGAACGCAGTTGTTGATGAGACCCTTCGTATATCGCCAAGTGAAGTTCTCTTTCCGGAATCCTCCAAAAATGACACCTTTTTTTCACCGATTATAAATGCATTGTCGGGGAAATCAACAACCTTCTTACAAGACAGCGCTTTTGAACGTAACAGAGGACGTGAAAGGCTTGTTGATCAATTCAGAACCCTTTCCCTCGAAGGATTCGGTTGTGAACAACTAAAGGCCGGTGTGCGTGCGGCCGGAGCGCTTATTTATTATGTTCGGGAAACCCAGAAACAAAAAATTAAGCATATTACCGGAATCGAGACATATTCGTTAAGTAATTACCTTTTGGTTGACGATATCAGTTGCCAGAATCTTGAACTGGTAAAGAATATCCGTACAGGGACCAGACAGGGGACACTCCTTGGAATCATAGACCGGACTGTTACCTCCATGGGCGGGAGGCTGCTTAAAAGGTGGATCAGATATCCGCTTCTGGATATACAGGAGATCCAGTCCAGACAGGATGCTGTTGAAGAAGCAAAGGAAAATATTCAGATTCGCCGAAATATCAGAGAGAGCTTAAAATCGGTTTACGATCTTGAACGCCTTGGGAGCAAAATCGCCATGGGGCATTCAAATGCCAGGGATCTCATAGCGCTGAAACATTCCCTTAACAGCTTGCCGGATATATGGTCTTGGCTTTCGCATCTAAAAGCAGAGCTTTTTAAATGTCATCAGAATGTCGATGATCTATACGAGCTGGCAAAATTGATAGAAAAAGCAATTCGAGAAGATGCCCCGCCGACGACCCATGAAGGCGGGATAATCAAGACAGGATACAACTCCGAACTCGATGAACTCATATCGATCAGCAGGGGCGGCAAGGACTGGCTTGCAAAGCTCGAGGCCAGGGAAAAGGATACAACCGGAATCAACACTTTAAAGGTCAGTTATAATAAGGTTTTTGGGTACTTCATAGAGGTTCCGAAATCCCGCTCAGAAGATGTTCCCCTGCATTATGTCCGTAAACAGACTCTGGTTAATGCTGAACGTTACATCACAGATGAATTGAAGTCATTTGAATCAAAAGTCTTAGGTGCCGAAGAAAAAAGGGCTGCCCTTGAATATGAAATATTTAACGAAATAAGAGATGAGGTTGTAAAAAACAACGCGGCCATTCAGCAGATTGCACAATTCTTAGCCTGTCTGGACTGTTTGCTGAACTTAGCTGAAATTGCCGATCAAAATGACTACCATAGGCCGGAATTTAATGCTGAAGGCCATATTCTGATTGAAAACGGACGGCATCCGGTGGTGGAGAAAATGATTACCGGGGAGCGTTTTGTACCCAACACCATCAGGATAGATGATACTGAAAATCAAATGCTCATCATAACCGGCCCCAACATGGCGGGCAAATCGACCGTTTTGCGTCAGGTGGCTCTTATGGTTCTTATGGCCCAGATGGGTTCCTTTATACCCGCCGGCAGGGCTTCAATGAGTGTTACGGACAGAATATTTACCCGTGTGGGTGCTCTGGATAACCTCTCTCAGGGACAGAGCACTTTCATGGTGGAGATGCAGGAGACAGCCAATATTTTAAACAGCGCAACCCAGCAAAGTCTTGTTATTATGGATGAGATCGGGCGGGGAACAAGCACCTTCGACGGCCTCAGCATTGCGTGGGCAGTAGCCGAATATCTACATGACTTAAAAGAGAAGGGGGTTAAAACCCTTTTTGCCACTCATTACCATGAATTGACGGAACTCGCGCTTACAAAGACCCGTGTAAAAAATTACAACATTGCGGTTAAGGAATGGAATGACGAAATCATTTTCTTAAGAAAGCTGGTGGAAGGCGGCACCAATCGAAGTTATGGAATACAGGTTGCACGGCTTGCAGGTATCCCTGACCAAGTTATCATGCGAGCTAAAAAGATTCTTTTTAATATTGAAAATGGTGAACACAACTTAATAGGTTCACCTGTTTTGACCGAAGAAATAAATGATTCGAAAAAAGAGCAGGTGCAGCTTAATCTTTTTCGCAAGCCTGATCAATTTGTCATTGAAAAGCTGCAAAAGCTTGACATATCGAAAATGACGCCTCTTGATGCATTAAATTATCTGAATGAACTGCAGGAAAAGGCTAAAACTGTTGTTACTTGATGCTGGAAACCTAATCCGGATAAACCGAAATTTTTTTTTATCCTGTTTGATAGCTTGCTGTATTGTTGCGGTGATGTTGCCGGGAACATTATCGGCAGCCACGCCACAAGACAAGTACTACCAGGCTGAAGCCTGTTATAAGAAACTTCGCAATAATCCAAAAAAGCAAAAATACAGAGACAACTGGCTGGCATGTATCGAGAAGTTTCATGATGTTTACCGGCAAGACCCTTCAGACCCCTGGGCCGCAGCAGGGCTTTACAAGTCCGGGGAGCTATATCAGAAGCTTTACAAGTACTCATTAAAAAAGTCTGATAAAAAAGAGGCCCTCGATATCTATGAGCGGGTAATAAAATTTTTTCCAAAAAGCAGATACAAAGGTAAATCTGAAAACGCCATACATAGTTTTTCGCAAGAAGGGACTCCTAAGGCTGCATCCAAAAAGGTGCGTAATTCCAAAACAGTACGGGCAAGGGACAAGTATTACCAGGCTGAAGCCTGTTATAAGAAACTTCGCAATAATCCAAAAAAGCGAAAATACAGAGACAACTGGCTGGCATGTATCGAGAAGTTTCAGGATGTTTACCGGCAAAATCCTTCAGGCCCCTGGGCAGCAGCAGGTCTTTACAAGTCCGGGGAACTATATCAGAAGCTTTACAAGTATTCATTAAAGAAGTCTGATAAAAAAGAGGCCTTCGATATTTATGAGCGGGTAAAAATAAGTTTTCCAAGAAGCGAATACAGACGTAAAGCTGCTGATGCAAAACGCACCTTGTCCCAAGCAGGAACCCCGAAGATAGCATCTAAAAAAGAAAGCCATGAAAAAAAAGATGCCAAGGCGACGGAGGATAACATTGCTAAGGAAATAAAAATGTTATCTTCAGCTCAAACCCCGATCAAAAAGATTATCAAGACGTCTGAAAGTAAGAACGTTATAGTAAATGGCGTACGTTTCTGGTCCAATCCAAGCTACACCCGTGTTGTGATCGATGCGGACAGTGAAACTCCATATACGCACAGACTCCTCAAAAAGGATACTTCAATCAAAAAACCCCAGCGCCTGTATGTTGACTTAAGCAACAGCAAGATGGGGAAAGACATTGAAAAATTTATTCCCATCAATGACCATCTGCTCAGTAATGTGCGCGCAGGCCAGTATGCATCGGACACGGTTCGGGTTGTTGTTGATATCAAGTCTTTTAAAACTTACAAAATTTTTTCTCTCAATAATCCATTCAGGATTGTCATAGATGTCTGGGGAAGGGTTGCAAAGGCGACGCTGCCATTGATAAAGCCGGATAATAAAGATGCCAAGATTGCATCCGGTGCTTTGGCAAAACAGCTTTCCCTGGGTGTAAGCCGGATTGTTATCGATCCGGGCCACGGAGGGCACGATTTTGGAGCGCCCGGTTATTTTAAGGGCGTTTATGAAAAAGATGTGGTCCTGAAAATTGCAAAACGCCTTGCCAAAAAGATCCGCAAGAAACTGAATTGTGACGTCTTCATGACCCGCAAAAGTGACCGGCACCTTACCTTAGAGGAGCGCACAGCTATCGCAAACACAAAGAATGCAGACCTATTTATATCGATACATACAAATGCTGCCAGGGATCGAAAGGTATTTGGCGTGGAGACCTTTTTCTTGAATCTTGCCACAGATAATGATGCCATTTTAGTCGCTGCCCGCGAAAATGCCACTTCAACAAAGAACATCAGCGACTTACAGACGATTTTAAGTGATCTTATGCAAACTACCAAGATCAATGAATCGACCCGTCTTGCTATTCATGTCCAGGAATCCATGTATAATCATTTGAGAAGGCGATTTAGCAGGATAAAGAACAAAGGCGTAAAACAGGCGCCGTTTTATGTTCTTATTGGAGCCCAGATGCCTGCCATATTGATTGAAACCGCCTTTATCAGCAATTCCAGGGAATGTAAGAGATTAATCAGTGCAAAGTATCAGGATCAAATGTGCGAGGCTATCGTCAATGGAATTCAGAAGTACATCAGGGAAACAAGCCCAACCGCATTGATTAAAACACGCCCCCAAAAGGCCTCCAAGGGATAAAATGCCAAATGGTGTTCGCAAAAGACTTTTTACGAGTTCATCATCATTTATTTCGACCTTGAAAACCTGGTCCTTTGGGCCAGGTCAGAGTTAACCGGCTCTGCCAGAAGAAACGGCGCAAAAGTTTGAAGTGACCTGCCCGCCAATGCCTGTCTGCTCTTAACTCTGTTAAT
>JAUVVL010000003.1 GCA_030604635.1 Desulfobacteraceae bacterium | reverse complement strand
AGATAAGAAAATAGTCCTTATCTGCAACACAGGCGTCCGTTCCTGCAAGGCCCAGGTGACTGGACCAGATGGGAGTGCAACAAACATACAATCTTCAGGGAGGCGTGGCTGCCTTGAAAAAGTTGGGTACGAGTTTGTCAAGTTTTATTCTTGACAATTCATAAACTGAATAATATAGACACAGCAATTAAATTTGTCCGAGCATTTCATAATCTATCAACCAACAAGTCTTGAAAATAATTTTATTGAAGGTGATGGGAAAAATGAATTTAACCATTGATAATACCAAGGTTACTGTTGAGCAAGGAGCTACGATTTTAGAGGCAGCGCGGAGTGCCGGCATTTATATTCCAGCACTGTGTTCTCACCCTAATTTGCCGCCATCAAGGCAAGTTAAACCCTTCGAAGCTGTCTATCGGGGTAAAGAAGAGGTAAAGAATGATAACTCATCAAGCGAGTATGAGGGTTGTCAGCTCTGCCTGGTCAAAATAGAGGGTAAGGATGACCTCCCTACCGCCTGCACCACCGAGGTTGGTGAGGGCATGGTTGTTCAGACCAATACCCCGGAAATCCAGCAAAAACGCAGGGGGAATCTAAATACTATTTTAGCTGAACACCCAAATGTCTGTCTCGCCTGTGATCGAAAGGAGGACTGTGATCCCTTTAGGGGAGGTATACGCAAGGCCTCAATAATAACCGGCTGTGAATTCTGCCCCAATAACTTTAAGTGCGAGTTACAGGAGGTATCCGCATATATAGGTGTAGACGAATCACTGCCACCCTATGAATATAAAGGAACGCCTTCGTTAAAAAGTGATTCCTTTTTTGAGCGAAACTACAACCTCTGTATTGCTTGCACCAGGTGTGTAAGGGCATGTCAGGAAGTAAGAGTCAATAATACTGTTGGTTACGTTTTTCAAGACGGCAACGCAACAATCGGAAGCAAAGCGCCTAGTTTGGAAGAATCCGGATGCCAATTTTGTGGGGCATGTGTTGATGTTTGCCCAACAGGAGCTTTAACAGAATGGAATAACAAGTGGGATGGCGTTGCAGATACACGGGTATTATCTACCTGCCCCTATTGCGGAGTAGGTTGTCAGTTAGAGCTTCTGGTTAAGAAAGATAGAATTATCGGCGTCAGCCCCAAAGGAGATGGAACCGTAAATCAAGGCCAGGCATGTGTAAAAGGTAGGTTCGGGATAGCTGAATTTGTTCACCATACAGACAGGCTAACGGTTCCTCTTATCCGTAAAAATGGGAATTTTGAGGAGGCAAGCTGGGATGAAGCATTGGATTTAGTCGCTGAAAAAATGGGCACTTACAATGCTAATGAGATGGCTGTAATAACTTCGGCAAAGTGCACCAATGAAGAAAACTATGTTATCCAGAAGTTTGCGAGGGCAGTGCTTGGCACCAACAACCTCGACCACTGTGCGCGGCTCTGACATTCTTCAACGGTGGCCGGTCTGGCCGCCTCTTTTGGAGCCGGTGCAATGACTAACAGCATAGAGGAAATCGAGCATGCCAAATGTATCCTGGCAATAGGTACTAATACTACCTATGCACACCCTGTAATCGGTATGAAGGTAAAGCAGGCCTCTAAAAATGGGACAAAGCTCATTGTTGCCAATCCAAGGGAAATAGAACTGGTACGACATGCTGATCTTTGGCTCCAGCAAAAACCCGGAAGTGACGTTGCCCTTCTCATGGGAATGATGAGGGTCATAGTAGAGGAAGATCTCCTTGACAGGGATTTTATTGAAGAGAAATGCGAAGACTTTGACGCCTTCAAGGATTCTCTTAAAGAGTTTGACCTGGAAAGGGTTGAAGAGCTTACCGGGATTCCCAAGGACAAGATAATTGAGGCGGCAAGGATATATGCCACTGATACACCTTCCACAATTCTCTATGCAATGGGAATCACCCAGCACACTCACGGTACAGATAATGTAATGGCTACAGCAAACCTTGCCATGCTTACCGGAAATGTCGGGAAGCCGTCAACGGGTGTAAATCCTTTAAGGGGCCAGAATAATGTTCAGGGCGCCTGCGATATGGGCGGCTTGCCTAATGTATTTACCGGTTATCAAGCGGTAGTGAATGAAGAAATAAGGAAAAAGTTTGAAAATGCCTGGGGTGCTCAATTGCCTGGTGAAATCGGGCTTACCTTGCTTGAGATGCTCGAGGCAGCCCACAAAAAGGAAATAAAAGGGCTCTATCTTATTGGTGAAAACCCGGTATTGAGCGACCCTGATGCACAGCATGCACAGGAATCTTTGGAAACGCTTGATTTTCTTGTAGTCCAGGATATTTTCATGTCAGAGACCGCCCAATTGGCTGACGTGGTTCTACCGAGTGCAACGTTTGCTGAGAAGGATGGAACATTTACTAATACTGACAGAAGAGTTCAGAGGGTTAGAAAGGCTATTGAGCCTATTGGGATCTCTAAGTCCGATTGGTGGATTACCTGCCAGATTGCACAAAGGATGGGAGCCAAGGGTTTTGATTTTGAAAAACCGTCTCAGATTATGGAGGAAATTTCCGGGCTGACGCCAAGCTATGGAGGCATCAGCTATGACAGGCTTGAGGATGGCAGTATTCAGTGGCCGTGCCCGACCAAGGATCATCCTGGTACACCTATACTGCATACCGAAAAATTTGCCAGGGGTAAGGGTAAATTTATCCCATTAGAATACAAACCGCCGGCAGAACTACCAGATGATGAATATCCACTGATCCTTACCACCGAAAGAAGCCTGTACCATTTTCATACCGGCACCATGACACGCAAGGTAAGGGGTCTGAATGTGCTGGATGGCGAAGGTATGGTGGAGATAAATCCAAAGGATGCTTCCCAATTGGATATAAGTGACGGCGAGATGATACAGGTTATATCAAGGAGGGGGGCTGTTAAGGCCAAAGCAAAAGTGACGGATGTTTCGCCGGTTAATGTTGTGAGTATGAACTTTCACTTTGCCGAAAGCCCCACGAATCAACTAACAAATCCGGCTCTTGATCCTGTGGCTAAAATTCCTGAGTTTAAGGTTTGCGCAGTTAGGTTGGAGAAGGTTGCGGCGCAGTAATATTTGGAGGTGCAAATTGTTTAAGATATTAGTAAAGCAAGAGTTAGCGCCAAATATACATTTGGTTAAAATTGCAGCATCGGGTATAGCTAAAAAAGCCCAGCCCGGTCAGTTTGTTATTATTATTCTTGACGAGAAAGGAGAAAAGATTCCGCTGACGATTGCTGATTGGGATCGTAAAGAGGGCTCTATCACCATTGTGTTCATGGAGGTGGGGACTACAACCCATCGTTTTGCCACATTAAATGCTGGAGATTCCATTGAGAGCGTTGTGGGACCTCTCGGCATTCCGGCACATATCGATAAAATCGGCACGCTCGCCTGTGTCGGTGGTTGTTATGGCATAGCTGCTATTATGCCAATTGCCCGGGCCATGAAGGAGGCAGGCAACAAGGTTATTACAATTATCGAAGCAAGGAGCAAATATCTCCTTTATTGGGAAGATGAATTGCGCAAGGTGAGCGATCAGTTCTTAGTAACTACAGGTGATGGTTCACATGCCCCTCAAGGATGGATCTCTGATCGGATTAATCAAATAGTGGATGAAGGAGATAAGATAGATCTTGTTTTTGCCATTGGCTGTACCTATATGATGAAAACTTGTTCAGAGGCGACTAAGCCTTTAGGTATTAAGACAATAGTTCACCTTAACTCCATAATGGTAGATGGTACCGGCATGTGTGGTTGCTGCCGGGTATCAGTTGGTGGTACAACAAAGTTCGCTTGTGTTGATGGCCCTGAATTTGACGGTCATCAAGTAGATTGGGACATTCTCCTGACCCGGCAAAAAGGTTATCAAGATGAAGAGATCCGTTCTTTGCATGAGTGGGAGAGCAAAAACTGGCGTCGGATTAATTGATAAGTAGTGCCTAAGGTTAAAAGTTGTTAAAAGGTTAAAGAATCAAACGCAATCGTAACTTTAGGCGCTTTTTGGATGGAGGATATTATGGCGGAACCAGGTAAAAAACCTAAAAAAGAAAAAATACCCAAGCAACCAATGCCGGAACAGGAACCGGCTGTCAGGGCCAGAAACTTTGACGAAGTTCCATTTGGACTCAGCCAGGAAGCGGCCATGAAAGAGGCGGAAAGATGTCTGCAATGCAAAAAACCGCTCTGTATTACTGACTGTCCTGTGGAAGTCGATATCCCCGGATTTGTCAAGCTCATAGCTGAAGGTAAGTTTGCCGAATCCATCCGAAAGATTTGGGAAACGAATGCGCTTCCTGCTGTCTGCGGCAGGGTATGTCCCCAGGAAATACAGTGTGAAGGCAAGTGTATCGTTGGTAAAAAAGATGACCCTGTTGCCGTAGGCAACCTTGAGCGGTTTGTTGCCGACTACGAGAGAATGTACGGCAAGGGTGAATTGCCTCCCAAAGCGGAATCAACCGGGAAGAAGGTGGCTGTTGTCGGCTCCGGACCGGCCGGGCTGACCGTTGCCGGAGATCTTATTCTTAAAGGCCATGAAGTGACGATTTTTGAAGCGTTTCACAAGCCAGGCGGAGTCCTGGTATACGGAATTCCAGAGTTCAGGCTTCCAAAGGAAATCGTCTTCTCTGAAGTTAATTTCCTGGAAAGGCTTGGTGTAAAACTTGTGCGCAATGCGGTGGTGGGCCGGATTGTAACAGTGGATGAACTCTTTGAAGAGGGCTTTGATGCCGTTTTTGTAGGTGTCGGAGCCGGTCTGCCCACCTTTTTGAGAATCCCGGGCGAAAACCTTATCAGCGTATTCTCTGCCAATGAATATCTGACCCGGACCAATCTTATGAAAGCATATCTTTTCCCCGAGTATGATACGCCAATTGTCAGAGGTAAAAAGGTGATTACGCTCGGTGCGGGTAATGTGGCCATGGATTCCGCCCGAACCGCCATTCGTCTTGGTGCTGAAAAATCCCTTATTGTTTACCGACGTTCAAGAACAGAGGTGCCTGCAAGGGGTGCGGAAGTCCACCATGCCGAAGAAGAAGGGGTGGAATTCTATTTTCTTACCGCCCCGATGAAATTCATCGGGGACGAAAATGGACGCCTCATCGGTATGGAAGGACTCAAGATGGAGCTTGGTGAACCTGATGATTCCGGGCGACGCCGTCCGGTTCCCATAGAAGGCTCGGAATTCGAGCTTGAGTGCGATCTTGCCATTATTGCCGTGGGCGCCGGGGCCAATCCTCTGCTGGCGAAAACCACTGAAGGGCTGAATCTAAACAAATGGGGCTATATCGTAGCGGAACCTGAAACCGGAAAGACCAGCAAGCAAGGTGTCTGGGCCGGCGGTGACATTGTAACCGGTTCGGCCACCGTTATTTTGGCAATGGGTGCCGGCAGAGAGGCTGCCAATTCCATTCATAAATATTTGACTCTGGGGTGGTAAACAAGAGTATCTCACCCAAAAAAGCCGATCAGATAAATAGTAATATCGAATAGAATCGACCAGCCCTTAAATAACAAAAATTTATCTTTTTACCTATAATTGCTGGAAATAACTTTAAGAATTTGGTAACGTTAAAAAGTTACGGCATCTTTAAAATATAGAAAGTATTTCCTTTTAAACTTGATTGTGACGTAAAAAGTGAAAACTTGCTGAATTATTCAATTTTACGCATTCGTAATGTCTTTAAATAATTCGCAATTCCTTAATCCCTAAATTCCTTAATCCATGTAAAAAGGACTTTTTACATGGGTATCAAACTTGATTGTGACGTAAAAAGTCTTTTGGGAGCGACTTTGAGAATTTTTGGACTTTTTACGAAACAATCAAACGTAGTTTGTAAAAGTAAAAATTGATGCCGCAATTTTTGAACGTTACCAAGAGTTTTGACAATCTGAAATTACTATGTCATTAATTTAATGTTATTATTGGGTTTTTCAGTCCGTTTAAAATTCGTCTCCCACTTGCTTTTGGACGGTTAAATAAGTATCAATAATAATAAAGAAAAATATTAGCATCTGCCTTAAAATAATATATTGAAACTAACTGAGGCCTTAGACCGGAAGGAGTATATCTATGGCATCCCGCCGCGTTCTGGTCTTCGATAATGACATAGCTTTTTTAACCCTCCTCAAAAGCTCTCTTGGTGCGTACGGATTTGAAGTTCAGGTTGCAGACCCCCGGTCCAACGATATCCACAGGGTAAAAGCACTCAAACCTAATGCCATTTTCATCGCTGTCGACTCCCCCGACAAGTTTGGTTATACGCTTTACACTAAAGTCAGGAAAGCTGTCGGGAACAAAATACCGATTATCCTCGCCACGACAACGATCTCACCGCGCGATTTTGCCTTGCACGGAAAAACGAAGATGCGCGCGGACGTTTACCTGGACAAGAAAAGCTTATCCCGTAAAAAGCTCCTCCACAAACTCCATGAGCTTATTGGATTGGAATCCCGGACAGGACCGCTTCCACCGGAGGACAATGAGGACGTATCCGGCCGGTTGGGAGGGTCATCTGCCGAAGTAAACGAGGATGCAGATACAATCAACCTGGAAGAGCTTGCCGATGATGAACTTGCCCCGATCTTTGAATTCCTTGATGAGACAATAGAAAGCGAAGGTAATGCGAACCTTGCTGTCCCGGTTCAGACAGATGTCATGGATGACCAGACAGTTAAGAAGGATTTAGAGATCACCCGTCTCACAAAGAAACTTCACGATAGTAACCGCAAGATTCTCTCAGACAATAAGAGGCTTAAAGAATTCGCCAAGGAGGTGAACTGGCTCAAAAGGGAAATAGGCAAGGGGCAGAAACGAGAGAAGGAACTTGCGGCTCTTGTTCAAACCAGGCATAACGAGATCAACAGAGCACAGGAGTCGCTCAATGCGCTGGAACAGAAATTGACCGAGGAGCAGCAGCAGGCGCACCAGCACTTTGAAGCCAAGATCGCCAAGCTCCAGGGCGCTGTCAGTAAAGCGGAGAAGAAGAGCCTTACCCAGTTACACGCCACGGAGGAAAAGCATAAGCACGACCTCCAAGCCCTCAAAATGAAGTACGCCTCAGAGATCGCTCAACTCCAAAACGAGACGAAGTCCGAAATTGAGGCGCTCAAACATAGATCAACCGAGGAGGCGCAGTTGGTATCAGATATGCTAACCAAGGAACGACAGGCGCACAAGAAAACCCGCCAGCACTTTGAAGCCAAGATCGCCAAGCTACAAAATCAACACGCGGCCGCCATAAAGCAGGCTGAACTGGAGAAGCAGCACGTTGCCCAACTGCGTGACGAGGAAGAAAAGCCCGAAACCGACCTTCTCAAAGCCGAGGAAAAGCTCGAAGTAGACCTCGAAGCCCCTGAAGAAAAGAAGTCCGCCAAGCAAATCCTTCAGCCTCAAAAAGAAAAGAAAGCTGAAATTGAGGAAGAAGAACCTCCCGATGAATGGTTAGAGATATAATTAGACAAAACTTGATGGTTTCGTAAAAAGTCTACGCCCGGACAACGTTGATTTCTGAAACCAATTTAATATATGAGCAATGAGACAGAAACACTTTCACGCCCTTCCATTCTGGCACCAGCCGGGAACAAGGCTTCATTTCTGGCGGCCCTGGCAGCCGGGGCTGATGCCGTATATTGCGGTCTGAAACAATTTTCAGCGCGCATGGAGGCCAAGAATTTCTCGGTTGAAGAGTTGGTTCCGTTAACGCTTCTGGCCCATGACAAGGGGATAAAAGTTTATGTGGCCTTGAATTCCTTTTTAAAGCCCGGCGACCTTGACAGGGCAGGTAGACTTCTGGAACAGTTGAAGCGGTGGGTACGACCTGATGCCCTCATCATCCAGGATCTGTCTCTTGTGCAGCTGGCCGGACAAACCGGTTTTTCAGGCGGGCTGCATTTATCGACCCTGTCTAATGTAAGTTTTGCAACGGCCCTAAAACTGGTTCGAAAAAATATCAAAGTCGATCGGATTGTCGTCCCCAGGGAACTTAGCATAGACGAGATCAAGGACCTGGCCCTGGCCTGCCCGAAAGGCCTCGATCTGGAAGTGTTCATACACGGTGCGCTTTGCTATGGTGTTTCCGGGAGGTGCTACTGGAGCAGTTATTTTGGCGGCAAAAGCGGACTCAGGGGCAGATGCGTCCAGCCCTGCCGCAGGGTTTATACACAAAATGAACAAAGCAAACGATTTTTTTCCTGCCAGGATCTTAGCCTGGATGTTCTGGTCAAGGTCCTTCTGCCTATTCCCAAAGTGCGAGCCTGGAAGATTGAAGGCCGCAAAAAAGGCCCCCATTACGTTTTCTATACAGTCAAGGCCTACCAGATTTTAAGGGACCATGGAAGCGATTCCAAGATGAAGAAGGTGGCCCTGCAACTCCTTTCTCGGGCCCTGGGCCGTACAGGCACACATTATAATTTTCTGCCCCAAAGGCCCCAGGATCCTGTAAAGCTTGACATTCAAACCGGATCAGGCTTGCTGGTCGGAACAGTAAAGGGTGCCAATCAAAAGCCTTATTTAATCCCCAGAGAGGAGCTGCTGCCGGGCGACGTCCTGCGCCTTGGATATGAAGACGAGTCATGGCACGGTATCAACAGGGTCGGCAAATACGTACCAAAAGGAGGGCGCTTTTTTCTGAAGCCTTCTTCAAAAAGACGCCCTGCAAAAGGAGTTCCGGTTTTCCTAACAGACCGGCTTGAAAAGTCACTTGAAGACATGTTATCCAAACTTGAAGAGGAGCTGATCAAAACACCAGGATTAAAAATTTCCCCTTCAGCGTTTAATGCCAGGCTCCCAAAAAGGTCAAGAAAAAGAGCAACGGTCTTTGATCTTCATGTTTACCGTAAACCTGGCAAGGCGAAACCCCGCGACCGGACAGGGCTCTGGCTGCCGATCGAATCCCAAAAAGGGTTGTCCAGGAACTTCGTGTCCGGACTCTGGTGGTGGCTTCCACCGGTTATCTGGCCCGAAGCGGAAAAAAAAATCAAGGCGGATATTGATTTTGTCCTCAATAATGGCGGCCGAAATTTCGTACTTAACGCCCCATGGCAGATAGCCCTTTTTTCGGTCAAAAAAGGCTTGAATTTCTGGGCAGGACCTTTTTGCAACACAGCCAATGTCCTGGCCATTAGTACTCTGGCTTCTCTGGGCTTTAAAGGGGTTATTGTCAGCCCGGAACTTAGTCGAGATGATTATTTCCTGCTGCCGAAACAGAGTCCCCTGCCTCTGGGGATTGTTATATCAGGTTACTGGCCTCTGTGTGTTTCCCGCACCCTTTCTGAAAACCTGAAAACAGACAGGCCATTTGCCAGCCCAAAAGGCGAGAAAGCCTGGGCCAGTAAATTTGGATCTGACTACTGGGTCTTTCCCAACTGGATACTCGACATAAAGGCCAAACAGGATGAGCTTGAGAAGGAAGGATACAGTCTGTTCGTTCATCTTGTGGAAGAGTTGCCTAAAGAGGTGAAGCTGAAAAAAAGGCCTGGCTTGTGGAACTGGGAGATAGATCTACTTTAGTTTCCATTAGTGACAAATCAAAAAGCTGCAAATAAGATCGTTTAAAGTATTTAAGGTATATAAGGAATTAAAATAAGCCCCGATGTGTAGTATAGATCTTTCAGATTATATGGAGGACAATTATGAGATCCGTATCAATATTATCCGAATCGATTGATGTTAGACTTAATACCGGGCCGGATATTTGCGATATTACGTCAGAACTCGACCGATTGATCAGCAAATCTGATATTGGAAACGGGAGTCTTTGTGCCACGATGGTCGGATCAACCGGATCGATTACAACCATTGAATTCGAACCCGGAGTCGTGGAAGACCTGAAAAGGGCCATAAACAGGCTGGCCCCTCCCGACCTGGAATACGAACATGAAAAGGCCTGGCATGACGGCAACGGACACAGCCATGTTCAGGCTGCATTGCTTGGGCCTTCAGTTGTTCTGCCTGTAAGAAACAGGCGACTGAAGTTGGGAACCTGGCAGCAGGTTGTAGCAATCAACCATGATAACCGTCCAAGATCACGTACCGTTGAGGTGACCATCACCGGAACGGCCTGGTAAAACACTTTTATTGCATGTAACTTCTCAATAAATTGTTTTATCCCACTGGTGATAAAATGTAAAAGATCTGACTGTTTGAGCGTGTTAGTAAGCCTTAAGAAAAAAAGCGAAAGATAATCCATCTTTTAAACATATAAAAAAGTGGCGTTTAAACAATTATTATTATAAATGTGGGCCACTGTTTTTTCTTTAGGCGCACTTACATGCGAGTTTCAGATATTTTACATTTTATTATCAGTGGGCGAGTCTTTCGCGGCTAATACCCCAGAACTTATTGAGATGTTACTATTGCATTATTCAAGGGTTCTTTTTTATTAGGAATAGTTTATATGGATAACAACATGATACCCCTTTCTCTTAGCGATACGTTCAGGTTTTCATGCTCGGAGCGTGTGCCCTGTTTCAATGAATGCTGCAAAGATCTGAACCAGTGTCTTACGCCTTACGATATACTGCGCCTTAAAAATCACCTGGGCATGACGTCGAGTCTTTTTTTGGAGCGTTTTACCGCACAGCACACAGGTCCCGAATCCGGGCTTCCTATCATAACACTCAAAACAGATTATGCTCGTGAATTTAAATGCCCGTTTGTGACCTCATCAGGATGCAGTGTTTATGAAGACCGCCCGTCTTCGTGCCGTGCTTACCCCCTGGTCCGAATTGCATCACGATCCAGAGAAACAGGCAAAATCATCGAGCAGTACATGCTGTTAAAAGAACCGCATTGTTTAGGATTTAGACAGGAGCAAATCCAGACCGTCGAAGAATGGGTAGAAGATCAGGGGATTAGAATTTATAATCAAATGAACGACATGCTGATGGAAATCATCAGCCTCAAGAATCGCCTTGCGCCGGGTCAGCTTGATATCAAGGCAAGTTTCATTTTTCACATGGCATGTTATGATCTTGACAAGTTCGGATCACATATATTCGAAAAAGGAATCTTAGATGACCTTAGTTTAGACTCCGGCACTTTAGATGCCGTAAAGAATGATGATGAAGCGCTTTTAAAGCTAGGTCTTAAATGGATAAAATATAAGCTTTTTGGCAAAAAATAAGGTTACGCTTATGGAAATCAAAGACAAAGTAGCCCTGGTGCTCGGGGCTGTTAAAGGGATAGGAAAGGGGATCGGGCTTGCCCTTGCACAGGGAGGGGCAAAAGTCGCCTTAAACTATTTCGACTGGGAAGAAAGTCTTGATGAAATGCAGCAGGACTTTGCCAAAACCGGTCGGGATCACCTGATTATCAGAACCAACCTGCTTAGGACCGACAAAATTCCAGGTCTTATTAAGAATGTTGTGGATCATTTTGGCCGCCTTGACATTCTGATTAATAACATCGAACGTGGTGGTTGGCCGGTGGTTCACGGGCCTTATGCCCAGGAACAGTGGGACCTTGAAATGGCAACCACTCTGCGTGCAAAAAGGTGGATTTTTGAATATGCCCTGCCGCATCTCAAGGCATCTGGAGACGGTGTTGTCATAAACCTTTCTTCTATTGCAGGCATTGTTGGACGGTCAGGTCCTGCCGGCTACATATTCAATGACGGCTATGCAGCCGCAAACCGCGGGACTTCGCTATTAACCGAAACATGGGCCCGCATCGGCGCGCCTCAGGTGCGCGTCAATGAAATCATGTTGGGATTTGTTGAAACCCGGCATGGAGAAAGAACCATGGGCTGGGATTTGCTCAGCGATGAACAGAAAGAGTCCCTCATCGACCACACGTTGCTAAGACGCACCGGCACCATCAAAGATGTGGTCAAGGCGGTGCTTTATATTATCAAAGATGCGCCGTATATGACCGGAAGCGTTTTGCGGCTGGACGGCGGTTATGTTTTGGGCGGGGAAAAAGTTCCGCCCATGCCGAAAGGAGTGCTTTAGGATTTTAGAATGCAGGTTTTGGATTATAAAGGTCTCTCTCTCTCTTAAGAAACAGTAATTACAGGAAAAGCCATAAGATCACATAGCTGCACGGAAACCTACTGGTTCTCCCTCAACTCAGTTATCCATTTTCCCACCGCGTCAGGGTTAACAGACTTCAGCATGCCTGAACCTGCACCAGGATGCTCACCTCCGCCGCCCATGCCGTATGATATGTGTGGCATTGGCACCTTATTTCAAAAGCTCCCAAAAGAACACCAGATTCTAATGGTAGCGAGATCAGCAATATTTGAGGATGCCCTTCATTTCAGCTTTCGTAGATTCCATACCGCTACTTATAATCAGTATCCATGTCGTGTTCGAAAAGTTTGCCCCCTAAATGCGCAAAAAACATGCAGAAAATTAGGCGTTAAAGCATAATGGTATGATTAGTCAAAAATCATGCCATGGATGCCTGCAAAAGGCAGCCATCAAAACTCATTGATTTAGCCTGGTTTATTGTGAATATCGAAAAAAATCGCAGATTCAAAACGGCGAGTGCAAACTGTGGAGAGACAATAGTGGTCATTATAATACTCAGTTCTTCGAGTGGTAACTTCGAGTGTTCCAACTTTCAATGGAGGTTTCATCATCAAAAGAGGTAAGCGGCTTGCCCGCGCTTTGGGCCACGCGCTCAATATGACTGGAGGTGTGCACCCAGGCGAGTTTTTTCGCTGAAGCCGGTCCCGGCGGAACTTCAACTGATTTCCCCTCCAGGGTGGCATTAAGCAAAACTGAATGAATCGCCTTGATCAGTCTGGGACTCTCTAATTAGGGAAACTGTTCCAAGGGGGCGTGCAAACCGTTCGTCTCTAACGACAAGTACCTGCTGCATGTCTAATATAGGCCTTTATTTCACCGGAGGCGTGTTTCAAGGCAAACTGCATGAGTTCTTCTGATTCCGGAATCTTTTTTTTGTACCTCAAAAGATTAGTGACCGCTATTTTGGACAATTCCGGAGGTGTCCTTGATTTCAGACACTCCTTAACGGCCTCAATTACCACTTTCCTCGCTGATTTCTCTCCGTCGCTCTTGGCCTTCTTCCGCAGAGCTTTAATCTGTCTTTTGATGATTGCCTCGATCTCTTTAATCACCTTCAGCCTGAGATCCCGGCAATTATTGATCATCACCAGGATGCTCTTCAACAGATAACCTTTGGGACGATTCAACACCAAGACGGAAAGCCCCCTGCTCTGAAAACCGGCAGACTCGTAGACATGCCTGGCTTCCACCTCTGTGTCAATGACCAGTTCCTTGATACCTACAAGGACGTTTTTCCACAGCAGCCAGACCCCGGCCAGCAAAAAGGTGCCCACACCTTTAAGGGGTGGCTCAGAGGAGGGCCCTGCCCGGGCTGCGGACCTGCCGCGCAGGGTGGCTATATATTCACCGTACAGCTGCTTGTAAAACCCCCGGTATTTAATAATAAGATAGGTCAGCCCTACAATTCTTTGCTGCACCACGCAGGCGAACAGATTCCTTTCCAGTCCCCGCAACAGGCAGTTTAAGAGAAAACGGACATGGAAAAATTCCATGTTGGCCTCTGCCACCTGCATCAGGCTGTCCATACAATAGGGAAACCGTATGAAATAGGCCGGGATAGAAATATCAACCAGCCCGCGAAATAGAATGGCCGGGTCAGCCTCATCTTTTCCTATGTCAAGGCATCGGCTGTCGTGCTTAAGTTTCTCAAGAAAGAGAATGAGATCCTGATAAGATACTGTGTTCCTCCCGGTTTTTGAAAAGGTTGACCTGATGCGATCTTTGGACCGGGGGGCAGCGGATGGAAAATCAGCACGGCTTTCTGGCCTTCCCAGGGACTCCCTGAGGCGCGCCAGCGCATAATCGATTTCATGGGTGACCATGAACCTTAGGCCTGCCGAGCGAATCTCTCTGGCAACTACTCGATAATCCAGATGGTTTCCTTCATCCTCAAGTTCCTGCTTTTTGAGGGTCTCACCATATTTAATCAACAGGCTCTGTTCTATGGGAACAGTGGCTTCGTGGATATAGACGTACTTGGTGACCGGTACTATTTGGTTTTCGAAAAGGAACCAAAACTCATCCCCGTCGACAGTCATGTCTGATTTTGGGGGAGCGTCTATGAGACCCACACCGAGCATCTCATCCAGAGAATACCCTATGTCGGGGGACCTCCTGGATATGGCGTCAATGGCCTGCTTGATGATCTCTCTTTTAATCATGGCACACGCATTCAGGCAGAAAAACAGCAGTTCACACCTGTGGAAAAGATCTCTATGGACCGGGATATTTCACCCGGAATGGGAGCTCTACGATGAATGACGCCCCCTTATCCGGTTTACTCTCCACGGAAATGCTCCCTCCCAATTTTTCTATAATGCTGGCAGATCTGGGGAGTCCCAATCCCGGCCCTGTTCCTGTCGGCTTCGCGGTGGAAAGAGGCTCAAAGATTTGCTTGAGATTTTCCTCAGGGATGCCTGGACCGGTATCGGCTACGGTGGAGGCACTTTTCTGAAACCAGAAAAAACATCGCTGATATAGAAGCCATGCTCCATAACAGCCTTGAACCATTTGGCATCCTTGTAATTTTTTGACAGTAACTGGTAAGGTCCCTCATAGGCCAGATGCCGCCCCTGACCATTGATAATCCCCAGGTCCACAAAACATGGCACGACGTCCTGGAGCGAGCGAAAAACACGCTTCAGTGCTCCCTGCTGGGTCAGGGCCGGCAGGTTCAGGCCTCTGGTGCGCTCTAACAAAAACCGGTCGGTGGCTTCCCTGTGTTTGGCAACCTCCAGGCGGAGGGATTCCAAGGTTCTCTGCTCCAGCGCTTTAGTGGCGGAGTAATACATTATATCTTGCCGATGGTAAGCAGTGGCAGCAAAGAGACCAGCAGGAGCGCCATCACCACCTTGTTCCGCAGCTGCCGGAAATAAGGATAATCTTTCTGCTGCACATGACGAGAGGTATTGAGGAACTCTGGCATGGCTTTGGGGAACCTCCTGTGGCTTATTCTAATTGATAAGAACTCGCTTTTTGAGAGCGGTTAATCGAAAATTTCAAATTATGTAGTGTTTCCTGGTTCACCCCAACATATGGAAATATGAAAGAAACGGAAAGATCGAAATCCAAATAGCGAAGGCGGGATTGATTGTCAAGATCGATTTTTTCATCTTCTAAGATTTTCAGCAAGCTTGAGCGTGCCTTGCCTATCTGCCCATGGCTGAATTTTTATTTTAATCGAAAACTACCTGAGTTTGAAAGATTTGGTTTGTATTCCCCAGATGAAAAATTTTACCCATTCAAATCCAAACTTCATCAATTCCACATCGTCGTTGCGGATTGTTTTGCGGATTGCCGATTTAAGCTTGTAGCGTTTCAGAAAAGTGCTGTTAAACAGAAAATCGCGGAACTGATCGACATTGTAGGTAGCCATAAAAGCCATTTTGGCTTTGGGCCCTTCCGGACCTTCAAGACCCCAGGGGTTGTCCTGGAACATGCGCTTTATTTCCGACCAGAGCAAAGTCATTTGATTGTAAACAACAGCTCCCTGATCCTGAGCCCATGCTTGGATCGTCCACACTTTCTTCTCGTGCTGCCCCATACAAAAATCCGGGGGTCTGAAGAAATGGATAAGTTTTGTTGTTTTACTGGCAGCATCGTAATAAACACCCTGTTCCACCGGAAACGTCCGGCAGGTATCCGGGCGGTCAGGATAAACCGTACAGCCGGCGTCACTTAAAAAAGGACAGGTTCGCTCCTGGTCCCCGGACATACCAAGGAGTACTTCGGGGAAGAAGTTAGAATTCCGCAAAACGATATCCACATATTTGTCCAAAAATTGATCCGAGGGCAGATTGAGCCGGTTTTTCAAAAAGATTACATCGTAGGGGTATAAAAAAAGATTGAGATTGCGGCAGCATCGATTAAAACAGGCAATTCCCGGACAGCAACGAAATGAAAACGTGTCACCATCTTCAAGTCTTATACCGGGCAAGCTGTCAAGATTCTCTATGTCTAAGTATTTCAAGCTGTTATACAAAAAGTCATTGGTAATGGGTTAACGTTTTTATCATCTGCGCAACGGTCATTTTGATCTTTTGTCTCATGCCGGCCGCCTGTTTCAGCTCCTTTTCCAGCTCGGCCATTTCAACGTAAAATGGCGTCCGGTCAAACTTAAAAAGCTCTTTTTCTTGACACTGTTTGGTAAAAGTATCGCAGCCAGGACTATACATTATGCTCTGACCGGGTCTATGGAGTTCGTGAAGGATACCGTGTAACCTGCATATCATAGGGCGATAATCATAAATCAGACACAATCCGTCAAAATTAAGCGGACACATCACCCGCAGAGACATTCCTTTTTCTTCAGCCTCATCGTTTTTTCGGCATACTTCCAACGCCCTGCGCTTTACCTCTACCTGTTTTTCATGATCAAGAGTGCCGTACCCCTCCATAATATAAAGGTATTCCAAAAGGGTATGATGAAAGAAACGGGTAAAGCAGCAATTGTCTTCGCATCCTGTACAATTAAAATCGTAATAATCGGCAGCTTCTTTGTATTTTAGATCCATGGATGCAAAAATTATTTTAAACCGGTCTAAAAAAGGTGCATAGGTATTATGCTGGATTCTGGATAGTGAGTCCATAGTTTCTTCACGAAATGTTTGCGCGTAAAGAGAACACAGCTTAAAACTGTGGCGAAGGAAAAAAGATTCTTTCATAGAGCGTCAGCGCATATTGGTCTGTGATACTGGCAATGAAATCACAAATGATCCTCTCATTGGGCTGGTTATAATTATTACACTCTGACATCTCCATATCGGCAAGTTCTTTTATAAGCATCTTTTCATTGTCAATAAAACATGTGTAAAGTTCGGTCAGAATCTTCTTGGCCTTTACAAATTCACCATGGACATGGGGTGACCGATACACATTTTCATAAAGGAATTGTCTCAATTCGGTCATGGTGGAATAGACTTCATCACTCATATTTAGATACAGCTCTTCGTCGCGAACATAAGTTGAAAATACAAGATCCTTTATCATTGTATTGGCACGCTCCGAATGCGTGCGTCCAAGAATTCTTATACATGAATCAGGCACTTGATCCTGCTTGATGACACCGCTTCGTATAGCATCGTCCAGATCATGATTAAGATATGCCATAATATCGGCAATCCGGACAATATTCCCTTCAATGGTGCAGGCCTGTTCATCGGGATCATCTGAAATAATCTTTCCATAACCCTTGGAATGCTTTAAGATTCCGTCACGAACTTCATATGTGAGATTGAGCCCCTTGCCGTTATTTTCCAGGATGTCGACGACACGCAGGCTCTGTTCCCTATGTGTAAAATCCGGTGAATATATCTCTTTAAGAACCGTTTCGCCGCTATGTCCGAACGGGGTATGTCCCAGGTCATGGCCCAGGGCGATGGCTTCGACCAGATCCTCGTTAAGATGCATGGCACGTGCTATTGTTCTTGCTATTTCAGCAACTTCAAGTGTATGGGTAAGACGGGTTCTGTACTGGTCGCCCAAAGGGGATAGAAAAACCTGTGTTTTATGTTTTAAGCGCCTGAATGCATTGGAATATATAATTCGGTCCCTGTCCACCTGAAAAATGGTTCTGATAGGACAGGGTTCTTCCGGCCTCATCCGGCCCCGGGATTCGCCGCTAAGACATCCAAAAGGAGAAATAAAACCACTTTCACGTTTTTCAAATTCTTCACGAATACTCATAACATTGCAATTATTCATAGGCAAAATAAATTGTAAAGAAGTATTTGGCACTTTACATCCTGAAAACCATTTTTTATTATGTCCTGAAAACCCCGTCCTCACTTAATCGTAATGAAAAAAACACAAAGCCATCATCTCATACTCGGCGAACTGGTCGATTTTACCTCCGGCACAACCATTCAAGATACTCATGACGAAAGGTACAGACAGAAACTGGCTCGCCTGCTTGTAAATAATAAAGGATACCTTAAGAAGGAAATCGAACCCCGCTGTAAACTTATTGTAAAGGCTGAAAACAAAAAGCTATTGTAAAGATTGATTTTAAAGTTACCCTGTCCGGCAGAATCTGCATGATGGTAAAATATGGCCCCGGCTCTCTGGTAACCAGGCACCGCCCTGCACTTGCAGCATCGAGACTTGTGGCGCCCTATCAGGTGCCGGTGGTTGTTGTTACAAACGGTAAGGAGGCAGATATTATTGAAGGTGCGACAGGTAAGGTAATTTCATCCGGCCTTGAATCGATACCTGACAGATCCGAACTCATTGACAGAGTTGCCGATACACATTTTAATCCGATTTCGGCCAAACAGGCTACAATGGAATCTAAAATTATTTATGCTTTTGAAGTCGACGACAGCTGTCTGTGTGATGACAACATATGTTAATTATAAAAAGAGGCGTATAGTTATTATGAATTATGAGCACTTCATGGGAAAAGCACTGGACCAGGCAAAAAAAGCACTTTCTGTGGGCGAATTTCCGGTAGGCTGTGTGATGGTACATCAAGACAAGATTCTGGCAACCGGTTCTAGAAAAGGTACCGCAGGAGATTTTCCAAATGAAATTGAACATGCCGAAATGATAGCATTAAAGCGCCTGATCAATCTGGAAATAAATACGGACAAAAACGGAATCATCCTTTTTACCACTTTAGAACCCTGCCTGATGTGCATGGGCGCCCTGATTCTAAGCGGTATCAGCGAAATCGTTTACGCCTATGAAGACGTAATGGGAGGAGGAACAAGGTGTGATTTGACAAAACTGTCGCCACTTTATAAAAATCATCGGATTTCAATTGTGCCGAATATCTTGCGCAAAGAGAGCCTGGAACTTTTCAAGGCTTTTTTTCAAAATCCGGAAAATTCATACTGGCAGGGAAGCCTTTTAGCAAGATATACGCTCAGCTCGGATATCTCATGAAGAATTTAGCAGTTTCTATACAAATTGTTGGAGCCCACTGGTGATAAAATATAAATGAGTGCCTAAAGTGCCCGCCCTGCCGCGACTCGATTATGTTTTTGATATAGAACCTATGCATCATACCAAATTCATTGCTGATTTGTTGACGTAACCGAGACATTGTCAAATATTAGTGCCGGATGTGAAGCTCCCCGCCCTAAAGGGCGGGGGTTCTGCCTCCCGGCAGTGCTTCGCAGCCCGGTAAGGATTTTTTCAATTTCATATAGCTCCCCTCGACCCCGCCTTAAAAGGCGGGGATTGCGTGGAGCAGACCGGTCAAATTCTGAAATATCGAGTTTTATTTCCTTGCATTTTTTTCTTGCATTTATTAATGTTGTTATATAGGCAAGGATTTTAGTCCGTTAATAATTGACGATTTCGTAAAAAGTCAAAATTGCGATGGCAAAGTAATCCCGCCTGGGCGGGACCAAATTCAAGGCGCACGAATTTTGTGTCATCCCGCTAACGCGGTACCCGAAGGGTGCGTACTTAGCGTACGCCGCAATGACAACGAAATGAAGCGCAACGCAGTCCCGCTCAAGCGTGATTTACGAAGCCATCATAATTAATTTCATAACTTTATGACAGTCCGCCACCGAACTTTGGCGGATTTCCGCTATCAAGGCACGAAGGAACTTAGAAAATCATATTAAATATTTCTTTTAGTTTTTGCGACTTCGTTGCTAACAAATTACAGCTAAGGAGGTGAAGGAATAGTTTTACCAAAACATAAAAATAGGCCAAACAGATCAAATAGAATAAATATTAATAGAAATATCAGGGCAAAAGAGGTCAGAGTAATAGACCCTGAAGGCAAGCAGATCGGCATTATCCCCACTTACAAGGCAATTGCTGTTGCCAATGATTTTGGTCTTGACCTGGTGGAAATTTCTCCCAACGCCAATCCTCCTGTCTGCAAGATAATGGATTATGGTCGGTATAAATATAAACTGACCAAGAAGAGACAGGAAGCAAAAAAGAAACAGGCTACGTTTCAGCTCAAGGAAATAAAGGTACGACCAAAGACCGGCGAACACGATCTGCAAACCAAGATCAATCATATCAAAAAGTTTATTGAAAGAAAGGACAAGGTTAAGGTAACAGTCGTTTTCAGGGGACGCGAAATTACACTTGCCCAGTTCGGCAAAGATTTGCTAGAAAGGATTATTAACGAAACCGAAGAAATTGCATCGGTGGAGCAGAATCCAAAAATGGACGGCCGCTCCATGGTTATGGTTCTAGCGCCAAAACAATTGCCCAAATAATTTAAGAGGTTATACAATCCTCTCCTGCAAACGATAAACAAATCTTTTTATTACAAAGTGTTGCCAAGTTGATTGTTTTTTCATGAAGATGGCGTGGGCTTGTATCTGTCTATGGCTCGCGCCATATATGTTTGAATTAGAGCTTTTTACTTTGCCATCGCAATTTTGGCTTTTTACGAGACCATCACAAATAAAGAATTGAAAAAATGGAGAAGAAAACATGCCGAAAATAAAGACAAATCGATCTGCCGCAAAGCGTTTTAAAAAAACTGGTACAGGTAAAATCGTCTTTGCGAAATCACATGCAAGTCATATTTTAACAAAAAAAACCACCAAACGGAAACGGTCTTTAAGGCAAAGCCAAATCGTTGACAAAACCAATAAAAAGGGGATAAGGTTGCTCCTTCCGAATGGATAGTAAGTGGATGTTCACTCTTTGTAGGGAGATAAAAGCAGCTCTGTATTAATGGAGAAGATATATGCGAGTCAAAAGAGGATATAAAGCAAGAAAACGTCGAAAAAAGGTTTTAAAACTGGCCAAAGGGTATCGCGGAGGCCGTAGCAAATTATTTCGCACCGCAACCGACGCTGTAGACAAGGCACTCATGTACGCCTATCGGGATCGCAGGGTACGCAAGCGTGATTTCCGTAGACTCTGGATCGCAAGGATTAATGCGGCGGCACGCATGAACAATCTATCCTACAGCAAATTCATTCACGGGTTAAAACTTGCCGGTGTTGAGCTGGATCGAAAAGTCCTTGCTGAATTGGCAATATCTGATCCTTCGGGATTTGCCCGGATTGTCGGTTTAGCGTCAGAACAGCTCTAACTCGAATATTATATATGCGGTTATAAATAGAGCACAGCAGTGGAAAAAACCATTGAACAGATTAAAGAAGAAGCACTGAAGGAGCTTGAAGCTGCTTCAGATAGTGAAAGCATCAAAGCCATTTCAGTCCGATATCTTGGCCGCAAGGGCGCGGTCACTCGATTTTTGAGAAATATCTCTAGTCTGCCCCTGGAAATCAGGCCAGAAGCCGGGAAAAAGGCAAACGAGACAAAAAAAACTTTAGAGGCATTATTCAATAAAGCCTTAAAACAATTTGCAACAGCCTCTTATGAAGTAGCCGGCGAGATTGATGTTTCACTGCCCGGAAGAGCCCTCCATCAAGGATCATTGCATCCGATTACTCAGATTTCCCATCAGATATGCAACATTTTTATCCGGCTGGGGTTTGATGTTGCTGAAGGGCCTGAGGTTGAAACAGATTATTACAACTTTGAAGCCCTCAATATTCCCAAAAATCACCCGGCAAGGGATATGCAGGACACCTTCTACATCTCAAAGAATGTTGTCCTTCGAACACATACCTCCCCCACCCAGCCCCGGATAATGGAAAAGCAGAAACCGCCGGTGAGAGTTGTTGCACCCGGCAAGGTTTACCGCTGTGATTCCGACCTGACGCACACTCCCATGTTTCATCAGGTTGAAGGGTTTCTTGTTGATGAAAATGTATCATTCGGCGACCTTAAGGGGATACTGACCACATTTGCCCACCAGATGTTTGACAAAGAGACCAGTCTCAGATTCCGGCCCAGCTTTTTTCCTTTTACCGAGCCGAGCGCCGAAGTCGACATCCGATGCGTAATATGCAAAGGAAAAGGATGCAGGGTGTGCTCAAATACCGGCTGGCTTGAAGTACTCGGCGCCGGAATGGTTCACCCAGCGGTGTTTGAAAACGTCGGATACAATACAACCCGCTATACCGGTTTTGCTTTCGGAATGGGCGTAGAACGGATTGCCATGCTGAAATACGGCATTGATGACATCCGAAAGTATTTTGAAAATGATTTAAGATTTTTAAGGCAGTTTTAACATGAAGGTCAGCTTAAACTGGTTAAAAAAATACGTTGATGTCGATTTAGATGTAAACGACCTGGCTGATGCCCTCACCATGGTCGGACTTGAAGTTGAAGCCTTTTCAGACCGCTATGATTATCTTAACAGTGTTGTCATTGGCCGGATTGTCGAGATTAGCCCCCATCCCAATGCCGATAAGCTGAAACTCTGCTTCGTGGATGTCGGCAGCAACACAATCCCTGTTGTTTGCGGTGCGCCCAATGTCAAAAAGGATATGCTTGCGCCCTGCGCCCTGCCCGGCACCTGTCTGCCGAAAGGAACCATCCTCGAAAAAAGTGTAATCCATGGAGAGGTATCTGAAGGGATGCTTTGCAGCGAAATCGAACTGGGACTCGGTGCTAAAAGTGACGGTATTATGGAATTTGTCCGGAATCTTTCGGTGGGTGATCCCCTTAACCAGGCCCTTGGATTGTCTGACTTTGAAATTGAAATTGACCTGACTCCGAACAGACCGGATTGTCTCAGTATCATCGGAACGGCTCGCGAAATTGCGGGGATTCAGAAAACAAAGGTTAAATACCCTGAAATCCGCCTGCCGGAATCATTCGATGACATTACCAATTTCACCTCTGTAACGATAATAGACCCTGATCTTTGTCCGAGATATGCCGCCAGCCTTGTTTTTGATGTTACAGTTGGAGAGTCCCCTTTCTGGCTTCAGGACCGCTTGATTTCAGTGGGTTTAAAGCCGATCAACAATATTGTTGATATAACCAATTTCGTAATGATGGAGACAGGTCAGCCTCTTCATGCCTTTGACTTTGACCGCCTTGCCGAAAACCGGATTGTAGTCCGCACAGCCAAGAAAGGTGAAACCCTTACTACCCTGGACGGAAAAGAACGCCAACTTGACCCGGAAATGCTTATGATCTGTGACGGTGAAAAGTCGGTTGCCATTGGAGGCGTAATGGGCGGGCTAGATTCGGAAATTGAAGATTCCACCACAAGAATTCTCCTTGAAAGTGCATATTTTGATCCGGTCTGCATTCGAAAAACTTCAAAAAAAACAGGGTTAAATACAGACGCATCACACCGTTTCGAACGTGGCGTTGATCCCGGCGGCACCATCACGGCATTAAATCGAGCAACGCAACTTATAGCTGAAATCGGCGGCGGCAAGCTTATTAAGGGTGTTATCGATGAGTATCCAAACCCTATTCCTGACAGGATGATCCCTCTTAGCGTCAAAGCCTTAAATCGCCGACTCGGCACCCGTCTGGACGCAATTGAAATTGAAAACCACTTAAAATCGATTGAATTTGGCGTTGAGAAAATTGACGATGACAAACTTCAGGTCGCTCCCCCCTCCTGTAGAGTCGACATCAGCAGATTTGAAGACCTTACAGAAGAAATCGCACGCCTGTACGGTTATAACAACATCGAAACAACCTATCCGCTAATACCTGCCGACAACAGACAGCCCTCAATAAAGATCGATGCAAGAGATCGGATCAGGAGTCTGATGGTTGGTCTGGGGTTTGCCGAAGCAATAAATTATAGTTTTATCAGCAAATTATCATGTGATCGTCTCGAACTCGAACCTGATGATCCCAGAAGACACATAGTAGACATATTAAATCCGCTGTCTGAAGATCAGTCGGTGATGCGAACGTCTCTGATACCCGGACTTCTTGAAACAATGAATTACAACATTTCGGTGCAAAACAGAAATCTCAAACTGTTTGAAATCGGCAATGTCTTTTATAACACCGGCCAGGAGGACAGTCAGCCTGATGAGGTTGAAATGCTGTCTTGCCTCTGGACAGGGGCAAGGGTCGATTCTGTTTGGTTTTCCAAGGAAATCAATTGTGATTTCTATGACTTAAAAGGCGTTGTTGAAGAGCTGTTAATGAACCTGGATATCGTTAACATCACGTTTACCCGCATGCCGCCGGAATCCTGTTCTTACACGAAACCCGGATATTCGGTCCGGATTTTCGTTGAAAACGATTTGATAGGCCTTGTAGGAGAAATACATCCTAAAGTGCTCCGCAATTATAATCTGAAGCAAACAGCTTTTATTTTTGAACTCAATTTCGACCAACTTATCACCCTCATGCCTGACACGAAGTCAGCACAGCCCATTCCGAAGTTTCCGGCAACGTCGAGGGATATTACACTGATTATAAATAAGGATATTGAAGCGTTCAGGATCCTGAAAAGCGTTGAAATTCTTGATGAAGAACTGGTGGAAAATTTTCACTTATTTGACGTCTTTGAAGGTGATCCGATTCCTGCGGGGAAAAAAAGCATCTCGGTTAGAATAACCTACAGATCTTCCTATGAAACCCTGGAAGATGACAAGGTAAATCACATTCATAAAAATATTACAGACAGGCTTCTAAAAGAGTTTGATGCAACCTTGCCGGCCGAATAGTCTCCTTTGAAGCTGTTGCCCTTAAAATGCAAAACAATACGTCCTATCAAAAAGAATTGCCAGACAAGCTGTACTTCAAGGTTGGAGAAGTCAGTGCAATAGCGGGGGTTCCGGCATATGTTCTAAGATTCTGGGAAACCGAATTTAAAAAAATAAATCCCAAACGGACTCCTTCAGGCCAGAGGCTTTACAGAAAAAGTGATATTGAGCTGATTCTAAGGATCAAGCATCTCCTCTATGAAAAAAAATATACGATCCAGGGCGCAAAGCGACACCTTAAAACCAAACCTGCTGAAAAAATGAAAAAATCTTCAACCATCACACTCGATGAGATCCGCTCCGAACTCGAAAGCATCCTGGACCTTATTTCCTGATAAAACCTGCCTTTTGACCGGTCTGCTCCCCGCCGCGAAGCACTGCCGGAAGGCAGAACCCCCGCCCTTTAGGGCGGGGAGCTTCACTTTATTTCGGGTCAATCCACCTTGACAACTATCAAATAGAATATATTCTGTTCATATGAGGGGTCGGGGAGTTAAACAGCACACGCTTTTACATCTGATCACCCATTATGCTTAATTGAGGGCAACTTTTCGATAAAACTCCCCGACCCCTCAATTAGATTTATTACCGAAATATATTGACAAGGAAACATTTTTGTAATATTTAATGTTTGTTAATGTGCGGGCATAACTCAGTGGTAGAGTACAAGCTTCCCAAGCTTGGAGTCGCGAGTTCAAATCTCGTTGCCCGCTCCATTAAAAGTTCGCCTTTTTCGTTGTAAAGGTTATGGGGTAAAGCTTTTGGCTATGTATGTGTGGTTTGGAGTTAATTTTTTGCTTATGGTTATTTACATGAACAGTTAAAGTTTCTCGATCCACCAAAAGATCTACCTGTACGGAATGAAACGGGCGACAGCCCGTTTTTTGTTTTTCTAGGAGTCAAGTAAAGAGACCGGTGAAAGGTCAAAGAAAAAAAACAAAGAAAAAAAGAACGGAATCCAGGGGCAAGAGCCAGAAACATGAAAATTGGTCTCTGGAAAGAAAGGAAAAAATTATTGCCCGGGTAAAAGATTTAATAGAACCGCTGTGTGAAGCCGAGGGAATTGAACTGGTGCATCTTGTGTTTCAACGGGAGGCCAGAGGCAGGATACTCCGCCTCTACATAGACAGTCCCGGCGGGGTTACACTTGATGACTGTGTATTTGTAAGCCGCCAATCGGGCGATCTCCTGGATGTATATCTTGAAAACACCGGGCCATACAGCCTGGAAGTCTCATCGCCAGGACCGAGTCGTCCTTTGGTGAAAAAGCTCGACTTTGAGAGATTCAAAGGAAGCCGGACAAGAATCATGACCGCTCAACCTATTGATGGGCAAAAAAATTTCAAAGGTGTCCTGTTGGGCATATCAGACGGGATTGTAAAACTATCGGTTGACGATAAAACAGTCACTATTCCATATCAGGAAATTACCAAGGCGCAGCTTGCCGATTAGCCCGAATTTCATAAATCAGAGCGCCATTTATGGGTGGAAATGAATTGAGACCTTTGAAAAATGCTTCCCGCTAAAGCGGGATTCAAGTTAAAGGAAGGCGAAAATTTTAACCACAGGAATACATTGAGTATTTTGAGGATTAAAATTTGAGCCTGACATCCCGCCAACGGCGGGAGGCAAAAGGGGGCGTTTTGCAAAGGTCTCGAATTATAACGGAGAAAACAGATGCTTATAACCGATATAAAACGTGTCGTTGAACAGGTTAGTCGAGACAAGGGTATTGACCGCAAGGTCCTTATCAAGGCTCTTGAGGAGGCTATGGGATCTGCTGCCAGAAAAAAGTTCGGGACCAAGGTCGATATTGAGGTTCAATACAATGAAGAATCCGGTGAGATCGAGGTTTTCCAGTTTAAAGATGTAACCGAAGAGGTTACAGAGCCTGACATTCAAATCAGTCTTGAAGAGGGGCGTAAACTAGATCCGGAATGCGAAGTCGGCGACAGCCTCGGCACAAAAATGGATACTTCCACTTTCGGTCGCATAGCTGCCCAGTCGGCCAAACAGGTCATTATCCAGAAAATGAAGGATGCTGAAAGGGATGCGGTTTATTCCAGCTTTATTGCCCGGAAAGGCGAAATCATAAACGGAATTGTTCAGCGTTTGGACCGCAATGACATTATTGTTAATCTGGGACACACAGAAGGTATCCTTCCGACTCGAGAGCAAATTCCAAAGGAAACCTATCGACGTGGTGATCGTATCAGAGCATATATAATCGATGTACTTTATGACACACGCGGTCCTCAGATTGTTCTTTCGAGAACGCATCCTAACTTTCTGATCAATCTTTTCAAAACAGAAGTGCCCGAAATCAGCGAAGGTATCGTTACTATTATGGGCGCGGCCCGTGAGTCCGGAATCCGGTCGAAATTTGCCGTAACCTCAAACGATTCCGATATAGACCCGGTTGGCGCCTGCGTGGGAATGAAAGGCAGCCGTGTACAGAACGTTGTGCAGGAACTGAGGGGTGAAAAAATAGATATTATACCCTGGCATATTGACCCTGCAAAATTTGTGTGCAATGCACTGGCGCCTGCTGAAATATCCAGGGTTATTATTGATGAAGAGAACAATTCCATGGAAGTTATTGTCCCTGATGAATTTCTTTCAATAGCGATCGGGAAAAAAGGGCAGAATGTGCGGCTGGCCTCAAAACTGACCAAATGGCATCTTGATGTTATCAGTGAAGCACGATACAGCGAGGCCATGCAAGAAGGCTACGATTCTCTGGTGGCATTGCCCGGTATTGGTATTAGTCTTGCTGATGCATTGTATGAAAAGGGCTTCTTTTCTGTTGGGGAACTTAGCAAAGCTTCCATTGAAGATCTAATTAAGATCAGAGGTATTGCCGAGGGAAAAGCCACGAAACTGATCGAAACCGCAAAAAATTATGCGGCAAAACTGGACAAAGTCGATAAAACATCTAAAGAAGTTTTGCCGGATGATGGGGCAAAGGGCGATGAGATTTCAGCCGTCTCGGATGTTCAGGAAGTCTCTGAAGAAGATATAGGTGATGGTGAAGATACTAATCCAAGCGTTTTGATTTAGACATGGAGCGGGTTGCCCGAGGCAAATTGCAGCCGGACGGTGATGGTTCTTGGCGAAACGCAGGACAGCGTCCCGTGCTGTCTGAGCCACCGCTGAAAGCGGGGCCGAGTTCACGGGACGCCCGTAGTGAGCCTTAGAACCATCCCGCACGGATGCGCCTGCCGAGGGCAATCTGAGAAGACATGTCCACTTTATTATGCTCGCCTTAGTTGTCCGGGCAGGCTTCATTCATCAGACAATGTATCAACAGACGACGAGCAAGCACTTTAGGCGCTTAATAATGAAATTTGTATTTAGGATTTGTTTCGAATTTCGTGCTTCGAGTTTTCCGGTTTATCCGGATTAGAAGTTGGATCTATAGAATGTGGGGGGGGGCCACATATGTAAAAGTCGCAAAGCAACCAAACTTAAGGGGGATGGATGGTAAATATCAGAGTATATGAACTTGCCAGGAATCTTAACATGACAAACAAGGCGATGCTCGACAGATTACGGGAGATGGATATTTCCGTAAAAAGCCATATGAGTTCTCTGGATGATGAAGCAGTAGCCATGATCAAAACAAATCTTTTTGGCTCACTAGCGGAAGATGTCGAGGAAACGCGCGTAAAGTCGACTGTTATCCGCAGACGTAAAAAATGTGTGCAGCAAGAACCTGTTGAGGCAGAGGCGACTTCTGAACCGGAAAAGTATCCTGAAAAGGTTGAAGCTGCTGAGCAACCATCTCCCAAAGACAAAGAACTCCTCGCAAAAAAAGAACCAGAAGAACTGCAAAAGAAAGATAAAATCGAGGATAAAACCGTTAAGAAAAAGGAAGAAATGGCTGTAGAGAAAGAAGCGCCTGAGAAAGTCGATACGCCCGATGGTGGTGTTAACCAATCCGTTCTTAAAGAGAAACATAAACCCAAGAGGCCGGTTGTATCAAAACTTAAGAAACCTGCTGAGTTAAAGAAATTAAAACCTAAAAAAGTAGCCAAGAAAGTAAAAAAAGATACTCCGGCAAAGATTATAAAGCTGCCGGTAAAGCCTCCTACTGAAGAGAAAACACCCGAGGTCAAAAAAGATCGGTTTAAAAAACCAAAAGCAAAAGTCGCCAAAGTTCCCGCGTCAAAGAAAGCTGTTTCTGAAAACAGAGTGCCGCAGAAAGATTTGCTGGTAAAAGATAAAAAGAAAAAGAAATGGGTAAAAAAGTACGACGAAGGCGTCAGGGATAAAAAGTTTTTCAAAAAGAAAATTTCCTTCCGCAAAAAAGAAGTTGTTGAGGGGGCAGACCTTTATACCAAGGGGTATTCGGGCCGTAAAGGCCGAAAGGCTGCTAGGGATAAGAAAGTCGTTAAACAAAAAACCCTGATAACAACACCTAAAGCCATCAAACGTAGAGTAAAAATCGATGACACCATTGCCCTGTCTGATCTGGCAAAGCGTATGGGAATAAAAGCCGGTGACATGATCAAAAAGCTAATGGATTTAGGTGTTATGGTGACTGTTAATCAGACCATAGACTTTGACACTGCCGCTCTTGTTGCCGCAGAATTCGAGTATGAACTGGAAAAAGCCTCTTTTGAGGAAGCAGTTGTTTTAAAGGTAGAAAAGGATGACCCGAAAAAGCTCATCCAAAGGCCCCCGGTGGTTACCGTTATGGGGCATGTGGATCACGGTAAAACATCTCTTCTTGATGTAATACGAAAAACCAAAGTCACAGAAAATGAAGCCGGAGGAATCACGCAACACATCGGCGCCTATCATGTTTCCACAGATAAAGGCCAGATTGTCTTTCTGGATACCCCTGGACATGAAGCTTTTACTGAAATGCGTGCCCGCGGCGCCAAGGTTACGGATTTGGTCATCCTGGTTGTTGCTGCCGATGACGGTGTCATGCCGCAGACTATCGAAGCGATCAACCACGCCAAAGCCGCAGACGTTCCGGTCATTGTTGCAATTAACAAAATCGACAAAGCAAATGCTGAACCTGAGCGTGTTCAACGCGAACTTGCTGATGCAGGACTTGTGCCTGAGGATTGGGGCGGCGACACCATCTTTGTTATGGTTTCTGCAAAAGAGAATCAGGGAATTGATGATCTGCTAGAAATGATACTCCTTCAGACCGAAATATTGGAACTCAAAGCCGATCCGGAAAGGCTTGCCAAGGGTTACGTGGTTGAAGCCAAGTTGGACTCGGGCAGAGGTGCTGTTGCCACAGTTCTTGTGCAGCAAGGCACCCTTAAAACTCATGAACCTGTGGTCTGTGGCGTACACTACGGCAAAGTACGTGTCTTACTGAACGACAGGGGGAAACAGGTAAAGTCGGCCGGTCCTTCAATTCCGGTGGAAATCATCGGTCTTTCCGGTGTTCCCAATGCCGGAGATGAGTTGATTGCGCTGTCGGACGAAAAAAACGCCAAGCAGGTCAGTGCTCATCGGATCCAGAAACATCGGTCAAAAGAACTGGGCAAAACCAGCAGATTAAGCCTTGAAAAACTTTATGAGCAGATGCAGGAAGGCGAGGTTAAGGATCTGAACCTCATAATAAAGGCCGATGTTCATGGTTCTATCGAAGCCCTTGTGGATTCTCTGACAAAACTTTCCAACGAAGAAGTCAGAATCAATGTGGTCCATTCAGCTACCGGGACCCTGACCGAATCGGACATCTCCCTGGCCGCCGTTTCCGATGCCATAATTATATGCTTTAGCATCCGTCCCAGTTCTAAAGTTCAGGCTCTTGCCGGTGAAGAAAACGTGGACATACGTTTTTATAATGTCATTTACAATGTTATCAAAGACGTCAAAGATGCCATTGTCGGCATGATGTCGTCTACTTTTGAAGAACGGATCCTGGGCAGAGCTGAGATCCGCGAAGTGTTCCACATTCCCAAAGTAGGCGCCGTCGCAGGTTGTTATGTGACCGAAGGGAAAATGGAACGTGGACAGCTTGCACGGGTTCTCAGGGATTGGGTTGTCTGTTATGACGGTAAGATTTCTTCCCTTCGTCGTTTCAAAGACGACATCAAAGAAGTCCAAAGCGGTTATGAATGCGGAGTCGGCGTTGAAAATTACAATGACCTCAAGGTTGGTGATATAATAGAATGCTACTATCTGGAAGAGATCAAGCCTGAGCTTGAAGAGTAAAGTAAAGTTTGAAGTGAACCTGCCCGCCAATGCCTGTCTGCTTTTAACTCTTTGGCTGTCTTAAGCAATGAGCGGGTAAGTGGCTATGGCAGGCGGGGCTAAAGTGAGCTCCGAATAAGTCAGTTTAAAGTATAAATAACAAACGTTGAAGCGATTATGGTTGCGGGTTTAGGAATTATCACATTCAGGTTGCATGAATGCCGTTCATTAAAAGGCAAGAGGAAGATTGTAAAATCGATCATCAACCGGTTGCGCAACAATTTTAATGTTTCGGTTGCAGAGGTCGGATCAAACGATATCCATCAAAGGGCAATGATAGGGTTTGCCCTGGTCGGCAACGATCGGGCGGTGATAAATTCTAAAATAGATAAGATTTTCAATCTGGCAGACGAGTTGGGACTGGCCGAAATCATCGACAGTGAGATGGAAATTATCAATCTATGAAACCATTTGCACGATCTGACAGAGTTGGCGGCCATATCCAAAAAGTGCTGTCGGATATATTGCAGAAAAGAATTAAAGATCCTCGTCTTGAAACGGCTACCATTACGAGTGTAAAGGTATCCCGGGACTTAAGAATTGCGCGGATATACTTCACTACATCTGGTGGCAAAAAAAACATGGAAGAGGCTGTTGAAGGTTTCAAAAGCGCTCTTGGGTATGTAAAACGTACACTTGCCCGTCAGCTCGGTTTGCGTTATATGCCGGATCTTAAATTTTTATACGATGAATCTTTTGACTACGGATCACACATAAGCAAAGTTCTGAAGGCTATAAAAACAGATAATGGATCAAATAATACGTCATTTGAAAAATAGTACCCATGTTTTAGTTGCTAGTCATGCCAAGCCGGACGGGGATGCGATTGGATCACTGATCGCCATGGGACTTTCTCTTGATGCATTGAATAAAAAAACAACCTTATACAATGAAAGTCCCATTCCTGCTGTGTACCGTTTTCTGCCATCGGTCAATCGTATTGTGCGGCACATTAACAGTGCAGGTTACGACATTGCCGTTATGCTTGATTGCGCTGACTTGGAGCGGATCGGGAAGGCTGTTTCGGCCGTAAGACAGATACCGGTCATTATCAACATTGACCACCATATTACCAATACCCGTTTTGGTCATTTTCAACTTATAGATACGTCCGCATGTGCCACAGCGGAAATCATATACCGTCTGATAAAACAGATGGACGTCCCCATTGACAAGGCCATTGCCACTTCAATATATACGGGGATTCTGACAGATACAGGTTCGTTGCGCTTTTCAAATACAAACAGGGCTGCTTTTGCAATCTGTCAAGAAATGGTGGAACTGGGTGTCGATCCTTACAGTATTGCCAAGCATGTATATGGAACATACTCTCTGGGTCGAATAAAGCTCCTAAATCTGGCCCTTGACTCTATTGAAATCTCATCTAACGGCAAACTGTCAATTATGACACTTACTCAAGATATGTTTGATGAAACAAATACGCAGCCTGAAGACGTAGACGGCCTTATCAATTACGCAAAACGTATAGAGGATGTTAAAGTCGCAGCGCTAATACAGGAACACCAGAACGGTAAAGGAAAATCAAAAGATTTTAACAAGTTTCATGTCAGCCTCCGTTCCGATGGATCAGTTGATGTGGCTACAATCGCATCTTCGTTTGGCGGAGGCGGCCACTCCAGTGCCGCCGGATTCAGTATTGAATCGACGCTTTCTAACATAAAATCACAAATTATTAACCTTGCTGAAAAATGGTAACATTTTAGCTTTTTAAAATTATTTCCGCTTCAGGTATAATTAAATTTATTTTGAAATCGATTTGTTTCAAAGAACTAAACTGTTACAAAAAATGTAATCCAGATATATGCAGCATGAATTAAGCGGACTTTTAGTTGTTGACAAGCCCGTAGATATAACCTCCGCTAAAGTGGTGGCCCGTGTAAAGAAACTGCTTGGAGCAAGAAAGGCGGGGCACACCGGCACACTTGATCCTTTTGCAACGGGTGTCCTGGTGTGCTGTATCAACCGTGCAACAAAGCTTGCCAGGTTTTTCCTGCACGGTAACAAAAAATACCAGGCTGTCCTTCAGCTGGGCGTTGAGACAGACACACAGGATTCAACCGGAACCGTTACGTCCACGTGTGATGCAATAGAATTTTCTGATATAACGATACGATCCGTATTAAAACGGTTTGAAGGAACGATTGAGCAACTTCCGCCGGTTTATTCGGCATTGAAATGTAAGGGGCTTCCCCTTTACAAGCTTGCGCGCAGCGGCAAGCCCGTTCAGAAACCGGCAAGACGTGTCTCAATTTCACATATTGAAATACTTGAGATTAATCTGCCGCTAATACGTTTTATCGTCTCCTGCTCTGCTGGTACATATATAAGAACACTCTGTGCAGACATCGGCGCATCTCTCGGGTGCGGGGGGCACCTTAAGGAACTCAGGAGGATCGAAAGCAGCGGGTTTTCAATTACGGAGGCTGTAACATTGTCGGATCTCGAAGAACTGGCTCGATCTGAAAAATTGTCTGATCGGCTGATAAGCATGGCAAACGCCTTGCAGGATCTGCCCGAACATATTGCCGATGAAGTTCTGGCTGAAAAAATAATGCATGGCAATATCATAACAAAAAAGGATTTTGTTCCCGGACAGATAGGAAGCCCGCAAGGCTTTATCAAGATTGTTAATACAAATAACGATCTTGTTGCCGTATTAAAGTATACAAAAGAGAGCAACAGGTATGGTTATTGTTGTGTATTCGACAATTGATGGTTTCGTAAAAAGTCTATTTTACTCACCTGGGTGAGCATTTTGGCGCTCTCAAAAGACTTTTTACGAGTTCATCAATATTATTTTTTATTTCAACAAGAGGAGGCAAAAAAATTGATTTTAACAGCGGAGGACAAAAAAGGGTTGATTGATCGGTTTCAGCGGCACGAAGACGATACCGGTTCACCCGAAGTGCAGGCCGGACTTCTGACTCATCGTATTTCTTATCTCACTGAACACTTAAAGGTTCATAAAAAGGATCACCACTCCAGAAGGGGTTTGCTGATTTTAGTCGGTAGACGGCGCAGGCTCTTAAACTACTTGAAAAACAAAGATGTAAAACGATACAGAAAAATCATCGAAGCCCTGGGACTGAGAAAATAGATGACAAACTTTGCATGCTCAGATGCCTGGAGGGCAGTTGCAGTTCTGAAGTTACTCTACTTTTAGGAGCATATATGGAAACTTTACTTAAAACAGAAATCGGGGGGAAAACCCTGAGTATCAAGACCGGTAAAATTGCCAAGCAGGCATCCGGTTCGGTTATGGTTCAATATGGAGACACCATTGTACTGGTTGCCGTTGTATCTTCTCATGAAGAGCGTATGGCAGATTTTCTGCCGCTTACTGTTGAATATCAGGAAAAAATTTATGCAGCGGGCCGCATACCGGGTAATTATTTTAGGCGTGAAATCGGGAGACCTTCTGAAAAGGAAACCTTAACCGCCCGCCTCATCGACCGCCCCATCAGGCCGCTTTTCCCTAAAAAGTATCGCTGCGAAACTCAGGTTATTGCAACAGTACTCTCCATGGACCAAGAAAATGACCCTGATATCCTGGCAATGATAGGAGCGTCTGCTGCTCTTGAAATATCAGACATTCCGTTTGCCGGACCCATTGCATGTGTTCGTGTCGGCAGGATAGACGGTCAATTGAAAATCAATCCTACAATCGACGAATACGAAAGTTCTGACATCAACATCATTGTTGCCGGCTCAAAAACCGGTGTCGTCATGGTAGAAGGCGGCGGCAACATTGTCAGTGAAGCCGATATGCTTGAAGCCATCTTTTTCGGCCATCAGGCCATGCAGCCGGTCATAGATCTGCAAATAAAACTCAAAGAGATCAATGGAGTGCCGAAACGGCCCTTTGTACCGCCCGAAAGGGATGAAGAACTGGTCAGAAAAATTGAATCCGAAGCATATTCGCTGATATCCGAAGCCATGCTTACGCCCGGAAAAAGTAAACGCACGGCAGCACTTCGCGCCGTCAAATCGGATATAATCGAAAAACTCGGGGAAAATTATGCTGATCGCAAGGGCGAAGTATTCGATATATTTAATGATATACTGAAAAAAATCAGCCGAGATCTTGTCTTGAGAGAAGGGCGCCGTATCGATAACAGAAAATTTGATGAGATAAGACCCATTACCTGTGAGGCCGGTATATTGCCCAGAACACACGGCAGCGCCCTCTTTACACGGGGAGAAACCCAGGTACTCGGTGTGTTGACCCTTGGTTCGGGCCATGATGAACAGCGGGTTGAAACGTTGCTTGGAGAAGAATACAGGCCATTTATGCTCCACTATAATTTTCCTCCCTATTCTGTGGGAGAAACAAGGCGCATGGTTGGACCTAGCCGCAGGGATATCGGTCATGGCGGGCTGTCAACAAGAGCTATAGAAAAGATTCTGCCCCCCAAGGAAGAATTCGACTATACCATCCGTCTTGTATCAGAGGTTTTCGAGTCTAACGGTTCTTCATCCATGGGAACCGTATGTTCGGGCATCCTGGCGCTGATGGACGGGGGGGTTCCCATTAAAACCCCGGTTTCAGGCATTGCAATGGGCCTTGTAAAGGAAGGAGATGATGTTGTTATCCTGTCTGACATTCTTGGTGATGAAGATCACACGGGCGACATGGATTTCAAGGTTGCGGGCACAAAAGACGGCATAACAGCGCTTCAGATGGATATCAAGATTCATGAACTTTCCACAGATATCATGGGAAAGGCTCTTGAACAGGCCCGTGTCGGCCGGCTTTTTATCCTTGGCAAGATGATAGAAGCTCTTAAGGAACCCCGCGACAAAATCTCTCCCTATGCGCCCAAAATAATTACCATCAATATTAATCCCGACAAGATACGTGAAGTTATAGGTCCCGGCGGGAAAATCATCAGATCGATTCAAAGCGAAACCAATACGAAAATTGAAATAGATGATTCGGGTTTGATCAAAATTGCCGCTACCTCCAAAGCAGAAGGAGATTCTGCTTTAGAGATGATAAATGAAATCACAAAGGAACCCGAGGTTGGCAAGATTTACGAAGGGACTGTTGTAAAGATCATGGATTTCGGGGCCTTTGTCCAGATAATGTCAGGCACGGACGGTCTTGTGCACATCTCACAACTTGCCATGCACCGTGTGACGAAGGTCTCAGATATTGTAAAGGAAGGCGATCGCATCAAAGTCAAGGTTCTTGAAATCAGCAAAGATGGAAAAATCCGCCTGAGCCACAAGGCTGTCCTGGAAGAGGAAAGAGAGGCCAAGGAAAATGGATCAGGACGTAAATAAAACCGTCCTGAAAAACGGTATCAGGATTGTCACCTCAAAGATGCCCCATGTTCATTCCGTATCAATGGGCGTATGGGTAAATGTGGGTGCCCGTGACGAATCATCAGCTGAAAGTGGGCTCTCCCATTTTATTGAACATATGATTTTTAAGGGAACCGAGAAACGGACGGCGTTTCAGATTGCCAAGGAGTTTGACGCCATCGGGGGACATACAAACGCTTTTACGAGCGCGGAAAATACCTGTTACCACGGAAAGGTCATGGTCACCCACCTGGAAACCATGGTCGATATCCTCTCCGATATATTTTTAAACTCCGTGTTCGATGAAAAAGAGGTGGAAAACGAGCGGGCTGTTATTCTTCAGGAGATCGGCATGGTCGAAGACAGCCCGGATGAATACGTTCACGTCCTTTCAGGAAGTAATTTTTGGGGTGAAAATTCTTTGGGACAGTCCATTCTCGGCACTCGTGAAAACGTTGCAAGTTTTGATGCAAACACAATTAAAGGATTTTTTCGCCGCTTTTATCAGCCCGAGCGTATTGTCATTTCGGTTGCAGGCAACCTGGAGCACGAACGTTTTGTCGATCTTGTGGGGCCGGTCTTCGAATCCGTTCGCCCGGGTAACGGCTTTCCCGAACGGATTACGCCCGACGAACGCTGCCTGGTTAATCTGCACCACAGGGATTTGGAACAGGTTCATGTCTGTCTGGGAACAAAGGGTATATCAATAACCGACCCTCGACGCTATGCCTATTCGCTTATGAACACTATCCTCGGTGGTAACATGAGTTCAAGGCTGTTCCAGGAGGTGCGCGAACGCAGGGGGTTTGCTTATTCTGTCTATTCTTTTATATCCTCTTATGTCGATACAGGCATGTTCGGAGTCTATATGGGTGTTAATCCAAAAAATGCCTATGAATCCACAACGCTGATCCTAAAAGAAATCTGCAAGCTTAAAGAAACGCGGGTCGATCCAAACGAACTGCGTAAAGCCAAAGAATACACAAAAGGCAACCTTATGCTTGCATCAGAAAATAACGACAACCAGATGGTTCGGACAGCACAGAATGAGACCCATTTCGGGTCTTATATCCCTTTGCAGGACGTTGCGAATAGAATCGAATCGGTTACAGAGGACGACATCCTCGACCTGGCTGAAAGCCTTCTTCAGGCAAACCGGTTTGCACTGACCATGCTTGGACCGGTTACCGACGAAAAAGCATATGATGATATATTAACGCTTTGATCTTAACTTGCAGAATGGTAATAATTTAGCTTTTTGAAAAACGTGTTCCACAAGCATTCAGGTGATCCGGTTTTAAAGTGGGTCACTGTTTGAGTGGATTAGAGAGCGTTAAGAAAGAACAGCAAAATAGCAAATTTTACCTGTGAGT
>JAUVVL010000338.1 GCA_030604635.1 Desulfobacteraceae bacterium | reverse complement strand
GATAGGCATTGGCGGGCAGGTCACTTCGTTCGACCAGAGGCCGTTCGGCTTTGAGGCTCTCGACAAGCTCTCGACAGGTTAGTCACTTCACACTTATCGATTCTGTGATAAATAGCCTCTTTCAGGGGCAAACCAAAGCCTGGTCCTATGGGCCAGGATTCTTTACCATTCTGGTATGGACCCATTGACAGGTGGTGTGGGGAGTAGGTGAGAAATCCCCCGGTAACCCGATTATGTGGCGTTCTTCTCGATAAACTCCAAAAGTACATTATTGAATACGCTTGCCTGCTCAACATTAATAAAGTGGGCAGCATCGGAAATAACCCTCAACTCCGAGGAGGCTATGCGCTCGTGGATGAACTCCGCCGCCGACACGGGAGTACCGGGATCATGCTCACCCACCACCACCAGCGTCCGTGTGGAAATGACGCGTATGGATTCGCGCTGGTCCATATCTCGAATCGCGGCACAGCAGGAACAAAATCCATCAACTGGTGTATTCAAAATCATCCGTCGGACCTTTTTGACCTCGGCTTGCAGGCGTTCCTGACCGGCCTTAGTAAACCAACGGTCAATAGTGGCGTCGGCCACTGCATCCATGTCGTTTTCCCGAACTGTCTCGATGCGCTCATCCCAGATTTCGCGAGGAGCTATGTGGGCCGACGTTGCACAGAGCGTCAGCGAGATCAACCGGTCACCATGTCGAGTGCCCAGCATCTGGCCGACCATCCCGCCCATCGAAAGGCCGCAGAAGTGGACCTTATCCAAACCGAGCGCATCCATCAACCCCACAGCGTCGGCCGCCAGCATCTCGATGGAGTATGGACCTACGGTCACCGCTGACTGCCCGTGGCCGCGGCTGTCATACCTGAGCACACTATAACCTGCCTCGACTAGTGCGGGAATCTGAATGTCCCACATGGTGAGGTCGGAGGCCAGTGAGTTTGAAAGCATCACGACCGGTCCGTGTTCGGGTCCGTCAAACCTATAGTGGAGAGTCGTTCCGTTTACGTCAGTCAGTGCCATGGTCTCCTCCTTTGCTTCTTCGCCTGAACGAACCTGGAAACCATCGGGGCAAACCATCGTGGTCAAGTCTTCATTCTTCACATTGTGCCTAAATCTGTCAATAATGAAGATTTATCCCGCCTGCCCCGTAGGTAGGCACTATCGTACTGGGGTGAAATTTTTATCCAGTGAAACCATGTACTTTCTTTTGTTTCACCGGGACACGAAGTGACGGCAAGGCCGATTTCACATGGACACGACCCCTTTGTCTTACATAGCCGATCAAAGAATAGGTAGCCTTTTCGGAAAATGCGGCCGCCCAATGATTTATACTGAAACCTCCGGCCTTTTCCGCCCTCCTCTACATAAAATCCCCGGACCGGGGTAACCTTTGCAGATCCAAGGTCTTACAGGATAAATCTTACAAACGGCATTTTCCTTGTCATGTACCAGAAACGGGCAGGGTGTTACGCTTAATTCCGTATGCTCGACTTCGCCGGAATATTCGTTAACAATAAAACCATATGAATCAAGAAAATCATGGAAATCCATATTCAGGTAATCAGCAACAAGATGAGGATTTAATTCCGACCAGGGAATCCCTATTTCCTTACAGCATTTACCACATCTTTGACAGTTGAAGTTCATTTAACTTCTCAATAAGTTATGGAATTAGATGATAAAATCGATTCGCCCTCTGATAATAAAATGTAAAATATCTGAAACTAGCATTCAAGTGAGCCTAATGAAAAAATAGTGGCCAACACTTGTAATATCGACTGTTTAAACGCCATAGATCATTTGTTTACAAGATGAATTATCATATATTCGCTGTTTTTTCTTAAAGCTCACCAACACGTTCAAACAGTCAGATCTTTAACATTTTATCACCAGAGGGCTCCAACAATTTATTGAGAAGTTGAAAGCTCATGAGCTAAATCACATTAATGCGGTTTAATAGCTTCTACAAGACAATCCATCTTTTCCCCGGACATTATCAATTTAACTTCTGAGAAACCAACCATTTCTAAAGTGTCTTTTACTTCACTGAAGGTGTAGGTATCGCCGGCTGGAGTGTTTACAAGCATGTTCAAGGCAAAAAGAGCCCCGGCAGGTGGTTTTGTACGAGACTCATCCATTATATGGTCTCGTATTAGCAACGTTCCGCCGGAATCGAGCACTCGATATATTTTTTGGTAAAGCTCAAAATTCTGTTCGGGGCTGTTCTGGTGAATAATGGCTGATAGTAAAGCTAAATCGCATTCGGCAGGGAGATCATCCTTGTAAAAATCTCCTGCTACAAAATTCACCCGATCTTGATATCGTTCTTTCCTGATATTTTCTTCTGCAATTGGAATGACTCCTTTCAAATCGAAAATGACGGCCTTTAATTTCGGGTTTTTTTTAAGAAAAGCAATAGTGTATGCGCCGGACCCTCCTCCAATATCGAGCAGCCTTTTAAATGGACTCAAATCATAAGCCTCGGCTATTTTACCGGAAAGACGCCTGGCTGCAACATGCATTGCACCGATAAAGGCTTTTCTATCTTCCTCAGACTGGGCACCAACGACCGGTTTTAAATGTTGATCGGCACCTTTTTTTATAGCTTCTGTGAGACAACTCCAGTTATTCCAGATTACATTCATATGTTTTACCACGGGAAGCATGGATTCCGGGCGCAAGGACGAAAGATACGATCCTTTCTCTGTTGTCCGGTAACGGCCGTTTTTCTTTTCAAGAAGACCGTAAGTGATAAGGCAGTCAAGGATTCGTGTAGTAGCTCTTTCATTCAGGCCAAGCATATCGGCTATTTCTTTGGCGGAGACAAAATTCCCATCGAGCCTTGTAAAGAAATCCAATTCGGCGGCAGAGAGGATCACTCTGCTTTTCATGAAACTGCGCACATCAGCAATTATATCGGGTTGTGTTGCCATAGGATACCCCTTGTTAATATTATTACTAAAAAAGGTCAATTTCGAAACCATCGGGGGCAAGTCTTCATTCTTCACATTGCGCCCCCTTTGTGAGACCCTTGAAAAATGCTTCCCGCTAAAGCGGGATTCAAGTTCAAGGAAGGCAAAAATTTTAACCACCCCGTACGATCTTCCGGACCTACGGGGCAGGCACGAATACATTGAGTATTTTGAGGATAAAGCTAAAGCTTCACTTCGTGCAAAATGTTGAGCCTGACATCCCGCCAATGGCGGGAG
>JAUVVL010000078.1 GCA_030604635.1 Desulfobacteraceae bacterium | reverse complement strand
TTTTTAGGGTGAATGGAAATATTATAGGAGGTATACCACACCCTTTTCAGGGTGATCAAAAATGTGAATTGAATCAAAATCTTGAAGTGTTTGGAGATTAACTGCGCGAAGCGCTTAGTTCAACATAGATTAGAAGGACTATTTTCCGTAAAATGAAACGGAAACTGAAATACTTTGTTGAAAAATTTACATTAAATCAATATAATTGTCAACAAGTTATAAATATTGAAGATGTAAAAACGGAAAGGAATTTTTCCAAATGAAATTGCTCGACCAGGTTCGTGATTAATATCAGGGGCAATGGCTTATGGATAACAAGCTGCTTCATGCCAGTATTTTTTCAGATATTGCAACGAAGTCTTTAAGTGATCGTATGTAAAGACCTCCAGAGAAACGGTCCCGCTGAACTGTTTTAAAATCCTCACAATAATATCCATATCTCTTTTCGACAGCCGGTCCAGCGGCAGGTGATCTTGATGGTTTTCAACGCCGTGAAGATGTATGGTTGAAGTTCTTTTACAATATTTGTTGAAAACAGCTTCCATGTCGAACCGATTCACTATCAGATGACCAAGATCAATACAGACAGACAGATTAAAAGAGGTTATTATTTTTTCCACCCAATCCAGCGGATATGCCAGGGTTTCAATTGAAATCATTTCATTGTTTATTCCAGTGGCGACCAATTGCTCTATGCTGTTGTAAAGACGTTCCTGCCACCTTTTGATACGCTCCTTTTCAATGTCGGCCTCATTGTATGGGAGGTGAAGGGTGCAGGTCGAAGGAGACAGCGGAGCGGTTAGTTCCATGATTTTTATTATGGTTTCCACCGCATGATGCCGTATCGAAGGGGTTTTATCACCCAGGAAAATGTCCAACGGCAGATGAATATTATAGGAAAGGTCGAATTCGTTTGACAGCAAGGAGAGCTTCTTTATCTCATGATTTGACGGCAGGCTGTCAGAAGCACTTTCAAAAAGTAGAAGTTCGATTTCATCCAAATACGGGGCCAGCATCTTTACATTCTGTGCATAGCCATCCGGATATATGAAAGATGTGCTTCCAATCTTAAATGGAAATGCACCTTTATAAGATTTTGGCAGGGTAGGGTACATAGATACCGCGTTTGTGGCCGATTATCATACAGGGCATCCTATTGAAACCAGTAAAAAGAGCAAGGATTCCGTAATTTCGGTCATGGCGCCAAGCATGTCACCGGTGATACATCCCATCCGTTTTTTATAGAACAGAATAATGGCTGATGTTGTCAGTACAAAAATAAAGATAAGCCAGATTCCTCTCCAGCCTAAAAAAAACGAAAGCGCTATTGGGATAAGTAATCCCCAGAAAGTGTAAAAACTCAAAGTATTGCCGAAAAAATCATGCCCGGTGCCGCCGTCAGGCCTTCCGTATTCCAAAAAACGCATTCCGAATAACATACTACCCCTTGCATAAGCAGGTATTATCACCAGCAAAAGGCTCCTGTGGACACCTAAATTCATGATGCCGCCCCATTTGATGGATAATCCGCAGATAATTGCAACAAGACCCATTACGCCGATTCTGCTGTCTTTCATGACCTCAAGCGCCTTTTCTCTGGAGCGGTGCCCCAAGAGGCCGTCTGCCGTGTCACCCAGACCATCCAGATGAAACGCACCGGTCAAAACAACAAGAAAGATTACGTCGAGGATGGCGGCTACAGGTCCCGGCCACAATCTTGACACTCCCTGATCAAAAATGGACACCAGTGCCCCTAAAATTATACCCACAACCGGGAAGAAAGGAACCATCCCTTTGGGGTCATATATTATTGTTTTGCCCAGGGGCAGGATGGTTATAAACTTTATTGCAGAAATAAGACGTTTCATTTATTTAATCCTGAAAAACCGGATTCTTCACTTTCTTTTCTTAATGGTCACCGGGATACCGGCGACCATCCATATGACCATGTCAGAACATGCCGCTACACTCTGGTTGGCAAATCCGGCAACATCCCTGAACATCCTGGCCAGCCTGTTTTCCGGGACTATGCCGGTTCCCACCTCATTCGATACCAGAAAAACCGGGCATTGGGACGCTTCCAGCGATTGGGTCAGTCTCTTGATATGCACTTCGATTTCTTTTGGGTTATTAATTTCCGGAAGAAGATTGCTGAGCCAGAGGGTCAGACAATCGACAACGATCACATTCCCTTGTCTGCCGTGTTCATCGACGGCTTCCGCTAAACCAAGCGGAGCCTCGACGGTTGCCCAGCTTTGGTTCCTTTCTTTTTTGTGGCGCCTGACACGCTCTTCCATTTCTTTATCCCCGGGCATGCAGGTTGCGATAAATATTTTGTTCCGTCCGGCGGCCTGTGTCGCCAGTTCAAGGGCATAACGGCTTTTGCCGCTCCTGCATCCTCCGACAATCAAAACAATCCCCTTCACAAATTAACCCCCGAAGTTAAAGTTTCGTAACAGTTCAGCCACTAAGGCACAAAGGCACAAAGAAGAGGTATGAATTATAAACCTTTATCAAAAAGAGAAGAATCTATTTGGGTTTCTTGTCAATTTTAACGTGCCTCTTATTAAAAATGGCATTAAAAGAATCATATTATAATTTTAGTGTCTTAGTGTCTTTGTGGCTGAACTATTGCAAAGTTTTAATAATCGCTTTGGTGTCTATATGCTTTTCGAAATGGGCGGCCAGATCGTCATAGGCCGTATCTTTGGCTGCAAGACCGTGAGTGTCGGGAACCTCGATGTCGCTAAGACCGATAGTGGTCAACCAGCGTTTCGTGATGCCGGAAACATCAAACATTCCATGCATATAGGTTCCAATGATCCTTGAACCGCGTGCCATGCACCCGTCTTCGGTCTCACAGGCAATGCGGTTGCGTTCAAATACGCGGAACAGAGGCTCTGCGTCAAACCGCCTGGTCTGTCCCATATGGATTTCATAGCCGGTCCCCTCGACATCCTGCCAGACAAACCTGGACCGGGTCGTTGTCTTGGGGGCTTTTAAAACGGTTTCGACCGGTAGAAGCATCAGTCCTTTACTTTTGCCGGGCAACCCCTCCAGGCCGTCCGGATCATGTACAGAATGGCCCATTATTTGATACCCGCCGCAAATGCCCAGGATGTGACCGCCCTGATCAGCATAGGCGGCAATTTTTTCGGACCACCTGGTTGCATGCAGCCAGCTCAGATCCGAGCGGGTATTTTTTGTTCCAGGCATGATAACCGCTTTGAATGGAACAAGGTCACGCACTTTTTCAACAAAATAAAGATTGAGACCTTTTAAGCGAGAAAGGGGCTCAAAATCTGTAAAATTGGAAATATGGGGTATGCGTATGACAGCTATTGCCGGGGCCTTTATGTCTTTGCCTGATACATTTGCCGGATTTTCAATTACTACCGAATCTTCCGCCTCGATATTGATATGATCATACCATGGCAGCACGCCCAGCACTTTTTTGCCTGTACGCTGTTCTATCCAGCGAACCCCCTCGTCAAACAGACGCAGATCGCCTCGAAACCGGTTTATGATAAATCCTGCGATCCGATTTCTCTGCTTTTGTGACAGGCATTCCAGGGTTCCGATGATCTGGGCGAAGACGCCGCCTTTGTGGATGTCGGCCACCAGAATTACGGGCGCACCTGCATATTCAGCCATACGCAAGTTAACCAGGTCGTCCGTCATAAGATTGACCTCTGCGCAAGAGCCGGCCCCTTCCATAATGATGAGGTCGTATGTGTCGCGTAAACGGTCGAACGCAGCACAGGCGGTTTCAAACAGATGTTCTTTATTTTTGTAGTATTGGCTTGCTGTAATGTTTTCGACAGCCTCGCCCATGAGTACAACCTGTGAGCCGGTCTCACCGGTGGGTTTCAAAAGGATCGGGTTCATATCCACGTGTGGCGGTATTCTTGCTGCCTCAGCCTGAACGATCTGGGCGCGCCCCATTTCCAGTCCCTCGGGCGTAACCCCTGAATTGTTAGACATATTTTGGGCTTTAAACGGCGCGACCCGTATTCCCCTGGTGTTAAAATAACGACACAGAGCTGTTGTTACGATACTCTTCCCGACTTCAGAAGCTGTCCCCAAGACCGCCAGACAGGAGCCCTGCTTGATGTTGATAATTTTAGATTCCAAAAAATGTTTACCTTTCAACGTTCATAAATTTTTTTGGCACCAGCGTAACCCGCGGAAATTTGCCCAGCGGGCTTTCATCCACCAGGAGCGTACAGCCGTAAGTTTCCTCCAGGGTCTGAAAAGTGAGCACCTCATCAGGGAGTCCCTGACACACGACCTGTCCATTGTTAAGCATGAGTAATTGATCGCCGTACATGGCCGCAAGATTCACATCATGGGACACCATGACAACGGTGACTCCCTTTTCCGCCTTGAGTTTTTCCATTAAATCCATCACCCGGACCTGATGGGCAAGGTCCAGAGACGCTGTCGGCTCATCCAGAAGGATAACATCCGGTTCCTGACATATGGCCCTGGCGATAAAGACCCGTTGTAGTTCACCTCCGCTCAGCTGGTCCAGTTTGCGATGGGTCAGATGTTCCACCCCGGTGAAGGCTATCGCCTGCTTTGCGATTTCCAGATCCTTTTCATGTTCGAGCCCCAGCATGCCAAGATAGGGCGAACGTCCCATAAGAACCATTTCGATTACTGTGAAAGGAAAATCCACTGTGACCATCTGGGGAACAAAGGCAATCGTTCTGGCCAAAGCTTTGAGGTTATAGTGATTGATGGAGCGATTCAGAATCTCCAATCGGCCTTTTTGAGGTTTCAAGATTCCCGAAATTACCTTCATTAATGTGGTTTTTCCGGAACCGTTGGGACCGATGATGATGAAAAAATCACCCTTTGGGACAGAAAACGTAAGATTCTTAAGAACAGGACGGGTTCCATAAGAATAACTCAAGTTTGTAACATTTACAGCCATATTCATCGTCCGGATCTTTTCAAAAGATAAATAAAAAGGGGAGCGCCGATTAAGGCGGTAATTACACCGGCGGGCATCTCGCCCTGTTCCGGAAGTACTCGTGCCAGCACATCACAGAAAACCATGTAAGCGCCTCCGCCCAGCACGCATGCCGGGACCAGCACACGATGGTCCGGCCCCAGAAGAAGCCTCAGCAGATGCGGCATGACCAGCCCGACAAAACCGAGAAGCCCGCAATAAGAAACCGTGGCGCTCACCATAAATGAAGTTGCCACAAGAAGGGTTAATGTAACCGCCTTTATATTTACTCCCATGGTCTGGGCCATCTCCTTTCCCATTAGGAGCAGATTCATTGTATTGGAAAGCCAGAAAATAAGAAAAAAACAGGGGAAAAGCGTTGCAGCGAGTATTCCGACATGCTTCATATCTCCCATGGAAAGATCACCCATGAGCCAGAAAATAATATTGTGGAGCCTGGAGTCATGGGTTATGGAGATAAGAAACATGATGACTGCCGCACAGAAGGCATTGACCATCACGCCGGAGAGAAGAAGCGAATCTTTTTTCAGAATCGTTTGACCTGAGGACATGACGAGTATCAGAAGAAGCGAGGCAATACTCCCTGCAAAAGCTGTGAGACTCACGCCCGGAAAGCGGGCAAATCCCATTAGGATGCCGATGATAGCCCCTATGGCCGCCCCCCCTGAAATCCCCAGGATATATGGTTCAGCCAGAGGGTTGCGAAGCAGGGCCTGGAAAACAAGTCCTCCCAAAGAAAGGGTGGCTCCCACCAGAGCAGCCAGAAGCACCCGTGGAAAGCGGATTTGCCAGATGATGGTATTCAGAATGGAATCAGAATCTCTTACACCCAGCAAGTTTTGAAAAACAACCTTCATTCCGCCAGCGGTTGATCCCATGGAAATCCCCAACAGCATAGCCGCACATAGAACAAGCAGCAAAAGGAACGAAACCGTTAAAAGGCGTTTGATAAGGGATGGTGTCCTGGGATTCACTGCTTCTCCTCAAAAAGGTCGGGATGGATCAGCCTTACAAGCAACTCAAGACCGTCCACTATACGTGGCGTGGGACGGTCAAAAAGATTGGAATCTTCAAGAAAAATACGCTGGTTTCGAACAGCAGGTAGATTGGGCCATCGGCTCCATTCTGCTTTGACCTGTTCAAATACCGCAGCTCGCGCCATGGAAGTAATGATAAAAACTTCCGGGGAGAGGGCCAGAACCTGTTCACGGCTAAACCGCGGATAGGGGATAGGTCCTGCTGCAAGGTTGGTACCTCCGGCAAGAACGATGAGTTCATGGATAAAGGTAGGGGTTCCGATGGAAACGATAGGTGAGATACCGATTTGAAAAAAAACCCCCGGCCTATGAGCGGCTTTTTCAACAAGGGACTTTACCCGTTGAATCCTGGAGCGCATATCCCGGACCAGCATTTTCGCCTTTTCATCGACATCCAGAAGTTTTCCGATTTGAATAATGGTGTTCATTATCGTGTCCAGATTTTTAGGATCCACAGCATAGACTGGTATTTTCAGGGATTCCAGCCGCTGGGCCACCAACCTGGGGTTTCCGTCCTTGATAGCGATACAAAGATCCGGTTTTAAAGCCACAATTCTTTCCAGATCAAGATGCACATAGGAACCGACCTTGTGAAGTTTTGCGGCTTCAGAAGGAAAATCGCTGTACCTGGTTACACCTTTTAAACGATGTTCCTGCCCAAGGGCAAAGATGATTTCCGTGATGCTCGGTGCAAGGGCTACAATCCGTTGGGGATTGTCAGGAACGTTGACTTGTCGTCCCAGCTGATCCAACACGGTTCCGGCGGCCGATTGTGCAGCCTTGGCCAATGAAAGACCTATTATAACCAGTAAAACGACAAGCTGGTATCGATATTTCATAATTCGTAACATTTTAGCCCTTTTAAAACATTATTGCATTCAGGCAATCCGGTTTTAAACCGTGTCAAACTCGTGCCCCACTTTAAAACCGGATCACCTGAATGCTTGTGGAACACGTTTTTTAAAAAGCTAAATTAATACCATAATTCTTTTACTCAAAAAAAACCCGGACCGAAATTATATCGATCCGGGGATGTCCCTTTTTTATCCTCAAGATCATTAAATATACCTCATGTCCTCGGAGGTTACACCTTCTGTTCAGGCAGGTCTTCTGACTCCCCCGCCCTTTTAACAGCCTTCCCATCCCAATCGATCGGAACAGTGGCATACTCAGGCTAAAAGGGTTCCCTTTCTAACAGAAAAGGAGGGGTTACAGCGGCGGGCCCGTCCCCGATTTTAACGGGGTTCCCTGTTAATCTCATGCGAGCACCAGAACAGATAGATTCAAGGTAACTATTCAGCAACTAAGACACAAAGTCACAAAGGAAATAAAAATATATCAATTTTACACTCTTATCTGAAAGAAAAGAATGTATTGCAAGAAAAAGTGGAACAATAATATTGAATAATCTTGGTGTCTTTGTGCCTTGGTGGCAAGATACCTGAACAGATATATTTAAGTAATTAAAAAATACCAATAAAGTCAAGAAAATTTATGTTTAAACAGCTTACACCCTTTGCAATTCTTCCGGAAAGGTGATAAAAATTATGTTGCCTACAGCTATCTATCACTTTGAAAAAGCCGGATTTTACTCACTCTGTTGAGCAAAATGGCTTTTTCGCAGATTTTTCAAAAGGCTAAATTGAAACGGTTTTCCAATATATTTGCGAGCTTTTAGACGATACCCTCTGTTCCTGCCCAGGTATAAAAAGGAGTCGCTTCATGATTAACCAACAATCAGTCCCATCCCATGAACATACTGTTTGCCGTAATCCAGCTACAGGAGAAATTCTGGGACATTCTCCCCTGACCCCGGTCGATGAACTCAAACAGATCATAGAAAAAGCAAGGATTGTACAGAAATCCTGGGCTCGTTTAACGATTGGCGAGCGGATGAGGTATATGTACCATGTTCGTGATTACATTGCACAAAATGCCGAGGAAATTGCAGAAGTTATTTCCAGAGACAACGGCAAAACCCGTGTGGACGCGCTGTCAGCCGAAGTCCTGCCGGCTGTAATGGGCGTAAACTATTATGCCAAACAAGCCAAAAAATTACTCAAAGACCGGAACATTTTGCCGAGCAATATTCTGCTCTTAAACAAGCTTTCCAAAATCATAAGGGTGCCTTATGGCGTTATCGGCGTGATCTCCCCCTGGAATTATCCCTTTAACATCCCCTTTGCCGAGGTAGTTATGGGACTTCTGGCCGGAAATGCGGTTGTACTGAAAACCGCAACGGAAACACAAATGGTGGGACGCAAAATAGAAGAATGCTTTCTGGCAGCGAAACTCCCGGAGGGAATTTTTAACCATGTTAACATTCCCGGTCACCTTGCCGGAAGCGCTTTTCTCAAAAACAGCATTGATAAGCTCTTTTTCACCGGTTCCGCCACCGTCGGCAAACAACTGATGAAAGAAGCTTCGGAAACATTGACAGCACTGGTTCTAGAGCTGGGAGGCAATGACGCCATGCTGGTCTGTGATGACGCTGACCTGCATCGTGCGGCATCTGGTGCTGTATGGGCGGGGCTGTCAAATTGCGGCCAGTCCTGTGGCGGGGTGGAGCGTATCTATGTTCATGAAAAGGTCTACGACCCATTTCTGGCTCTACTTAAAACAATAGTCGAAGCCTTACGCGTTGGTCATGATCAGGATTTCAATGTAGACCTTGGTGTTATAACCACTCAGCGCCAGGTTGCGACGGTCAAACGTCATCTCGAAGACGCTCTGGCAAAAGGAGCCGTAGTCTTTGCCAGATCCAGTCAACCCGAAGGAAACGGCTCAGGGCATATCCTGCCTGCTTATGTGTTGACCGACGTTCATCACGACATGCTGGTGATGCGTGAAGAGACCTTCGGACCGATTCTGGGTGTTATGAAAGTAAAAGATATGGACGAAGCTGTTGCACTAGCCAACGATTCTGATCTGGGACTTTCCGGTTCGGTCTGGTCAAAAGACAGAAAGTATGCAGAAAAACTGGCCCGGCAAATCCAGGCTGGAGTAGTCATGATAAATGACCATCTCATGAGCCATGGTATGGCCGAAATCCCATGGGGTGGTTTCAAGGCATCGGGCATAGGCCGAATCCATGGCGCCATCGGATTTGATGAAATGACCCAACCCCAGGTGATTGTTAACGATATTATGCCTTTCGTCCGGCAGAACATGTGGTGGCACCCTCACGGAAAAAAGATATTTCAGGGATTATCAGGCGCCATCAAATTTCTCTATGCAAAGTCATTTTTCCGACGGTTACAGGGACTCTGGTCATTGTTAAAGATTGTTCCCCGTTATTTTATGACCCAATAATGATGGAGGTTTGGTTTGAAGAACTTAAAAAACAAGCTTGTATTAATTACAGGTGGCGGCAGTGGCATCGGTAGATTGACGGCGATTAATTTCGCAAAGGAAGGGAGCCGTATCATCCTGTGGGACATTAATGAAGATGCTATGAACCGGGTTGTAAAAGAGATTAAAAGTTCCGGTGAAAATGTATGGTCATATGTTTGCGATGTTTCGGATAAAGACCTTGTTTACGAAAATGCGGACAGGGTTAAGAAAGAGATCGGTAAAGTCGATGTCCTTGTCAACAATGCCGGCATTGTTTCCGGGAAGCCGTTTATGGAATGCAGTGATGATGAGATAAAAAAAACCATGGACATCAATATCATGGCGCACTTTTGGACGGTCAAGTCTTTTTTGCCGGATATGATCAAAGCCAATTACGGGCATCTGGTTACCATTGCATCGGCAGCGGGGTGGATTGGCGTTAATTCCCTTGCGGACTATTGTGCAAGTAAATTCGCATCGGTCGGATTTAATGAATCTATCCGCATGGAGCTGCGGAAAAAAAGAATTGACGGTGTTAAAACTACGGTTGTTTGTCCGTTTTACATCAACACCGGTATGTTTGAAGGTGTCAAAAGCCGCCATGAACTCATCCTTCCCATCTTGGATGAAAATTTCGTGGCCCGAAAGATTGTTCATGCTGTTAAAAAAGACCGGGCTGTTCTGAATATGCCACATATTTTATATACCGTTCCGCTACTGAGACTACTGCCGACCAAATATTTTGACAGGATTGCGGATATCTTGGGCATCAACAATTCCATGGATGATTTTGTGGGGCGTCAAAAATAATGGCTCAACCCTTGAATCCAGATCTTAATATATTTACAAGCAATCGCCTGGAGATCCTGGCCGAACAACTGGCAATGATTGTCAGAGAACCCCTGTCTTCTCCGGTTTCTACTGAAATTATTGTTGTTCAGAGCAGAGGGATGGAGCGTTGGGTATCCATGGAGCTTGCCGGGCACAACGGGATTTGTGCCAACAGCGCCTTTCCCTTTCCCAATGCATTTTTGCAGGAAATGTTTTATAAATTGATTCCGGATTTACCGGATGAATCCCCGTTTGACCCTGTTACAATGACATTCAGAATCATGAAGATCCTTCCTGAATGTATTCAATTGCCAGGTTTTGAAAGCCTTAAAAGGTATCTTGCCGATGATACAAAGGGTATGAGGCTGTTCCAGATTTCACAAAAAATAGCCGATCTGTTTGACCAGTATTTAGTTTTTCGGCCTGAAATGATTTTCGGGTGGGAAAAGGGGAAGGAAGTCCACTGGCAGGCGAATTTATGGCGAAAGCTTTCATCCGGAAAGGAAAAAATGCATCGGGCCTGGCTGCGAAAAGCCCTTCATGAAAAGATTAGAAAAGAATCTCGTGAAATAGAGAATTTTCCCGGTAGGGTATCCATATTCGGAATATCCTATTTGCCACCTTTTTATCTTGAAACATTTGTTGAAATGTCAAGACTTACTCAAGTTAATCTTTTTCTGATGAACCCATGCAGAGAGTACTGGGCGGACATTGTTTCTGACAGGGAGATAAAAAAGATACGGGGAAAATATGCTCAATTCAATGGCGCCGCGGAGGAACTTTACCTGGAAAAGGGGAACCGGCTACTGTCTTCCATGGGAACCTTGGGTAGAAATTTCTTTTCAATGATCAGCGGGTTGGACTGCCGGATGTACGAACAGTTCGAAGATCAGTTCGGGCATAACATGCTTTCAGAGATCCAGTCAGATATTTTGCAATTGAAAGATCGTAAAGGAACTGTTGTTACTGATTTTGACACTTCCATTCAAATACATTCCTGCCACAGCCCCATGCGGGAGATCGAGGTTCTCCATGACAACCTCCTTGCCATGTTTGAAGAAGACCCGGATCTTATGCCAAAAGATGTCATCGTCATGACACCAGACATCGAATTGTATGCACCCTTTGTCCAAGCCGTGTTTGACGCTCAGACGGACGAAGCGTTGCGGATCCCTTTTACCATTGCAGACCAGAGCGTCAGAAAAGAAAGCCGTGTCATCGACGGATTTATGTCAATCCTGGATCTCAAAGACAGCAGGCTGGGCGCTATCAGTGTTATGGCGCTTCTGGAATCACCGGGAATAAAAGAAAAATTCGGTCTGGCTGATTCAGACATCGAAATCGCCGAGCGCTGGATTAAAGATACAAATATCCGTTGGGGAATTGATGCTGAAAGCCGCTGCAAGATGGGGCTTCCGGGTTTTTCCGAAAACACCTGGAAAGCCGGCATCGAGAGACTCTTATTAGGCTATGCAATGCCGGGTTTCGATTGTAAAATGTTTTCCGGAATTCTTCCTTATGACCATATCGAGGGAGATGAAGTAAAGGTTCTGGGGAAATTCCTGAAATTTTTAGACCTGGTTTTTACCTGCATCGACTCCCTTGATCGGGTCCGAACATTAAGCGGATGGCATACGACCCTTGTTGAAATCCTCGAGCAGTTTTTCGCTCTGGATGAGGATTCAGAACGGGAAATACAGGTTCTGCGACACATTCTGGATGACCTGTCAAAACAGGAAAACTTGTCCGGCTTTGATAAACTCATCGAAATTGAAGTTGTAAGGTCCTATTTGGGAAATCTTCTTAAACATGAACATTTTGGAACCGGTTTTATTTCAAGCGGCGTGACGTTTTGCGCCATGCTCCCAATGAGAAGCATCCCGTTTAAGGTCATCTGCCTTGTGGGTATGAACACGGATGCCTTCCCGCGGGAATCACAAACACTTGGCTTTGATCTGATGGCAAAAAATCCCAGGATTGGAGACCGGTCCAGAAGAAATGATGACAAGTATCTCTTCCTTGAATCCCTGGTATCAGCCAGAAAAAGATTCTATATCAGTTATGTGGGTCAGAGCATCAAGGATAACTCCCTGGTCCCTCCGTCTGTCCTTGTAAGCGAACTCATTGATTATATTAAAGAAGGATTTGGTCTTTCAGAGGAATGCGTGGTTACACTTCATAGACTTCAGGCATTTTCCCCTGAATATTATAAAGCCGATAACAAGCTGTTCAGTTATTCACGGGAGAATTTTGTTGCCGGACGCAACATATATGATGACCATAGAAAAATTCCCTCTTTGATCTCAGCCAAACTGCCTGAGCCGACCCAGGAATGGAAAAAACTGGACATTGATAATTTATGCGCATTTTTCGGCAATCCCGCCAGGTTTCTCCTTGAAAAGCGCCTTGGAATTTTCCTTTATGAAACAATACCAGTATCCGATGAAAGGGAAAAATTCAGTTTAGACAATCTGGAAAAGTACCTGATTGGGCAGGATCTTGTGGAAAACAGACTTTCCGGATCTGACCTGAACGATTCCCTGTCCCTTCAAAAGGCCATGGGGCAACTTCCCCACGGCAATGTCGGCGACTATGTCTTCAATGAAATGAGCGTGGATGCGGAAGCTTTTGTCAGGAAAACAAAAAACCACATAAAAGGCGAACCTTTTGATGACCTTGACGTTGACCTTGACATTGCGGGCTTTAATCTCTTTGGCCGTCTTACTGATATTCACGAGCACGGGCTTATCCAGATCCGATATGCAAATACAAAGCCAAAATATCTATTAAATACATGGATATATCATCTTCTTCTTAGTGAATTGGTTGAAGAAAAATATCCTGCCAAAAGTTTTCTGATATGTAAAGATGCTGCCTGGGAATTTGCTCCCGCAACAAACTCCGGAGATATTCTAAAAAAACTTCTCGAACTCTTTTGGAAAGGAATGTCAGAGCCGTTGCATTTTTTCCCTGGATCATCCTTTGAATATGCTCGAAAGATGCTGATAAAAAATCAAGCTGAACAGGCTGCGTTAAATTTTGCCCAAAAAAAATGGGTTGGGAGCGATTTTTCACGTGGAGAATCCGATGATCCATATTTTGAGCTTTGCTTTGGCAAAACCGATCCCCTTGATAAAGATTTTAAAAAAATCGCAGAGAATGTCTTTGCACCCTTATTGGATCATTGTACGGAAATCATATTATAATTCTACTTTGTCAGATTTGAAAAATCGTGCAAATAAGAGCGCTCGCCTCGATGATAATCAGACTCCGGTCGTGTCAAACTCGCGCATAAGTGGGCGTAATGAAAAAGCAGGAGCCAATCCTGTATAATCATGTTACTGACAGGACCGGTTTCTATAGGCACAAACTCAAGGCTTTTCTGTGTGCTGCTTTTTCATAACGC
>JAUVVL010000176.1 GCA_030604635.1 Desulfobacteraceae bacterium | reverse complement strand
CGTATTTCCAACCGATAAGCCCCATCGTTGAGGCTCGAATACAGAATTGGGATTTATATTTGCCATTTACTTTGCAATAGAAGAGAGGGGTATAAAAAGTTTATTAGCAAATGTGACATTGTCAAGTTATTTACTTCATTATTTGAAACAAGAAATTCTAAATTCTGAAGGAGGAACTGTTTTTGGCTCAATAAATAGGACAGATTTAGGGGATATTAATATCAATCTCCCCCCTCCCCCCGAACAGCGCGCCATCGCCTCGGTGCTTTCCAGCCTCGACGACAAGATAGACCTGCTCCACCGCCAGAACAAGACCCTCGAAGCCATGGGAGAAACGCTTTTCCGGCAGTGGTTTGTGGAGGAAGCGCAGGAGGGGTGGGAATGGGTAAAGCTTGGTCAATTTATAGAAGTAATGCGTGGTTTAAGTTACAAGGGAGCAGGGTTAGCAGAAAAAGGTAATGGAGTCCCGATGCACAATCTTAATTCAGTATATGAAGGTGGAGGGTATAAGTATGAAGGTATAAAATATTATTCTGGAGATTATAAGGAAAGACATTTAGTAAAACCTGGGGATGTTATCATTACAAATACAGAGCAAGGCCATGATTTATTATTAATCGGCTATCCTGCTATTGTGCCCAAATATTTTGGTGATTTTGGAATTTTTAGCCAACATATCTATAGATTAAGATTAAAAGACAAACGAATAACAGAACCTTTCTTGTATTATCTCTTAATGAGTTATGATGTTAGGGAACAACTTGCAGGGGCAACTAATGGAAGCACAGTCAATATGTTATCTAAAGATGGTATTGAATGGGCAAAGTTTAAAACCCCTCCCGACGAAAAAATTAAAGAGTTTACAAGCATTGTAAAACCTTTATTAGGCAAAAAAGAAAGTAACTATTCCCAAATCCGCACCCTCGAAAAACTGCGGGATACGCTGTTGCCGAAGCTGATGAGCGGGGAAGTGCGGATACAATTCGGACAGGAGGTGACTGTATGAGTATTTTAATAAAAACCATTCGCATTGCGGGTTTTCGAGGTCTTGAAAATATTGAAGTAGCACTTGAGCAAACCACGATTTTGACAGGCATGAACAATACTGGGAAAACATCCTTTCTCAAGACCTTACAATTGTCGTTGGGTAATCGTCAATTTGTTACACATGATGATTTTTTTATTCCGGGAAATTCGGTATCTGAGAAAATAATCATCGACCTGTTGATTGTTCCAATCAATGATGACGGCGAACAGTGTGATAATTTTTCAGACGATTGGCTGGTTAAATTTACCGAAGAGAGGATCCGCACTGATGGTAATAATGACTTTGTCCCACTCAGAACAATTATTACTTTTGATAGATAACAAACAGTTACAAAACCCAGCAGTTTATTCTGCAAGGTTGGCCGGAATTCAAACAGGAGGGTATTAAGGAGGGTATTAATTGGTTTGATATTGATAACGGCAAGGAGAAGAGCTTTCATTTTGATGAAGTCCCGTTTTTTTACATGGATGCGCAACGAGATATTCTGGAGGATACAAAATTAAGAAGTTCTTATCTTGGTAAGATGTTGTCCAAAATTAAATATTCTGAAGAGGACATCAAGGACATCGAAGAACAGATCAAATCATTGAACGAAAAGGCGGTCAGCGGCAGCGATATCTTGTCCAATATCAAGACAACCTTAAAAGGACTGGATACTGCCATGGATACCCGCAGTGAAGGGATAGAAATCACGCCTTTTACTAAAAAGATTCGTGATTTGAATAAAGGTTTAACGATCTATTATAGCGATCAGAAAGAACCTTTCTCGATGGAATATCACGGCATGGGAACAAGAAGTTGGTCTTCTCTGTTGACGTTGAAGGCGTTTATTTCTTTGCTCTCGATCAATGCCGAAAAAGAGCAGTCCGTGTTTTTTCCTATCCTCGCCATAGAAGAGCCGGAAGCCCATTTACACCCCAACGCCCAGAAAAAACTCTATGGGCAGATGGATGCCATAGCAGGTCAAAAAATCATTTCTACCCATTCGCCTTATATCGCTGCGGCGGCTAAGTTAGGCCAGATACGCAATTTTTACAAAGATGAAACCGTGACTTGTGGCAAGATAGAGATTGGCAGCTTAACCGACGAAGAAATCAGAAAAATAAATCGGCAAGTCATTAATACCAGAGGGGAGATATTTTTCTCCAAGGTGATTGTCTTTTTTGAAGGGGAAACTGAAGAGCAAGCGCTACCCATTTTTGCACATAAGCACTTTAATAAAACACCTGTTGAAATGGGGCTGGATTTTGTCGGCGTGGGTGGCTATGGAAATTATCTGCCTTTTTTACGCTTTGCGGAAGCGTTGAAAATTCCATGGTTTATTTTCAGCGATGCAGAAAATGAACCAGAAAAAAATGTTAAAGCCAGTGTCCAATCTCAGTTTTTAAAGTGTGGTTCTGAAAAAAACGAAAGCGATTGCATTGTTTTTCTTGATGAGGGTAATGATTTTGAAAGACAGCTAATTAGTGATGGTTTTAGTGATGAAATTAAACAAGCGATAGTGGGTCAGGGTATTTATCATAATGACAACCATAAACAAGCCAAGGTTCAGGAAATAAAAACTTATGATGGCGATAAGTTATATGAAGTAATCACCGGTAGAAAAACACAATTCAGCCCTGCCATAGCAGAACAGATTATAAAAAGCGATAAAGATTTACCCCCAAAGGTGATTGATCTGTTTAGCAAAATAGCCGCTATTTTGAAAATGTAGGAGGCAGAAGCATGACGACCAGGATTAAATTGTCAGAAAAACAGGAAGAAATTGTCTTTGCTGAAAACGTCCCGATCTATGTTAAGGCCAGTGCGGGGAGTGGTAAAACACGGGTTTTAACTGAAAGAGTGCGGTATTTACTGAGTAAAACCAATAAAAAAGTACTTGCCCTGACATTTACCAATAAAGCAGGAGAGGAAATCAAGGAACGATTAAGTGATATATCGGAAATAGAGAAGCGTGTTTTTGTGGGGACTTTTCATGGTTTTTGTCAGTCCATGTTGGAAAATCATGGTAACTTGATTGGTCTGGCGAAAATGCCCCATATTTTTGAAGATGAAACAGATAGGCTGAAATTGGTTGAACAAGCGATTAAGCAAACTCCTTCCTATGCCGCCAAATACAAAAGATACGATAAAAAAGATCTGACAAACTTCCGCTATCATGTTTTAAATTTTATCTCAAAAGTTAAACGGAAGTTGATCGCCGACAGTGAACTGGAACAGCATACCGATGATGAAAATATCGTTTTGCTGTATCAAAACTATCAGGATATTTTACGCAGCCAAAATGCCATCGATTTTGATGACTTGCTGTTACTTGCTTATAGTTTATTGGTTAATTATCCCAAAACAGCCGCTTTGTATCGCAGGAGTTTCTTTGCTATCTGTATAGATGAAGCACAGGACTTAAATAATGCCCAATATCAACTTTTGGTTGCTTTGGCCAATGATGAGTTTACCAATATCATGATGGTAGGCGATCCAAATCAAGCCATTTTCCATTTTAATGGCTCTTCTCCTGACTATATGGATAAACACTTTATCCATGATTTTAATCCTGTTATTGTTGAACTGAATGAAAATTACCGTTCGTCGAAAACTGTATTATCAGCCGCAAAAAAAATTATCCCTGATGCGGAAGATATTGCAGGAACGGTTAAGGAAGGACTTTTTGAAATACATTGTTTAGAAGATGAAAACGCGGAGGCCAGGTGGGTTGTTAACAAGATTAAGGAGTTAATTGATTCAAAGACACATGATGATATTGAAGGAAGTATTACATATGAAAAGATAGCCGTTCTTGCAAGGAACAAATATGTATTCAACAAATTGGAGTCACTATTAGATGAAAATGGTCTACCCTTTTATTACAAAATGACACCTGGCTCAATTCAGTTTGAATCCGATCTAATGAAAACATTTGACTTGGCACTTCGTTTTAAATTAAATCCACAAGATACCTTACATAGAAATCGTTTATTTAAATTGCTTCCTATAGCACCTGTAGAGACTACTGAATTAGAAGTTGTTGCGTCTGAATTAAATAAGGGAATGGGAAGACATCTTTTAGAAATTGTGATCAGGTTGAATGAAGATGGTAGTAACTTCAAAAGGGAACTTGAGTCCTTTAAAGACGATATTACTATCCAAGATGATAATGAGAGAAGAATGGTCTTAAATGATATTGAAGAGTTATTGAAACATTGGCTTAATTATGCCAAGAAAACGGATAATAAATCTCTTCCTCAATTTAGGAACGCAATGGCTTTAGGACAAACACATCCTTTAGCACAGCATAATGGTATAACACTAAGTACCGTGCATACAATGAAGGGACAAGAGTTCGACATCGTTTTTCTAATGGGGATGGATGATGAAACATTTCCTGATTATCGAGCGATCAGAAGTGGTGGAATTGAACTAACTCAAGAAAAGAATAATTTGTATGTTGCTTTTACAAGAGCGAAGAGGTTTTTGTATGTAACTTGGCCTCAAAAACGATTAATGCCCTGGGGTGATTATAAAAATAGAAAAATCTCAAGATTTATAGGGGACTTTGAAAAATGACCTGGATAACCGAAAGTGAAATAGAGGAATTTGCAATCGAGTTATTGGAAAAATCCGGTTATCAGTACATTTACGCTCCCGACATTGCGCCTGACAGCGACACGCCACAAAGAAGCTCCTTTGAAGATGTTCTGTTGTTAGAGCGTCTGAAAAAAGCAGTTGGCAGAATAACCCAAAACAAGGCAAAAACCATTGATACCAAAGATGATCAGGGAATAAACAGCAAACAAATCCACACTCTTGAAAAACTGCGTGATACGCTGTTGCCTAAATTGATGAGTGGTGAAGTCAGGGTAAAATTAGAGCAAGAAGGGGGAGGTATATGAACAAAAGAGATATTGTAAAACAACAATCCGATTTCATCCTCTATACCTCAAATGATAGGGACGTGAATGTAGAAGTTGTATTGAAGGATGAAACCGTCTGGCTCACCCAGAAAGCCATGGCCGGACTGTTTGGAGTAAAGGTACCTGCCATTAGCAAGCATCTGGCAAACATCTATGAAACAGGGGAGTTGAGGAAAGAGTCAACTATTTCCATTTTGGAAACAGTTCAAAAAGAAGGAGATAGGAAGGTCAAGCGGGAAATGGAGTTCTACAATCTTGACGCCATCATTTCGGTCGGCTACCGAGTGAACTCCTACCAGGCCACTCAATTCCGCATCTGGGCTACCAAAACCCTGAAAGAATACATCATCAAAGGCTTTGTGCTGGATGATGAACGGCTCAAACAGGGGAAACGATTCGGCAAGGATTATTTCGAGGAACTCCTTGAGCGAATCAGGGAAATCCGGGCAAGTGAGCGGCGGTTTTATCAGAAGATCACTGACATCTACGCACTTGCCGCCGATTATGACAAAAACGCGCCGGTAACAAAGGATTTTTTCGCCACGGTTCAGAACAAGCTCCACTGGGCAATCACCGGAAAAACCGCAGCAGAAATTATTTACGATTCGGCAGATGCAATAGAAATCCACATGGGTTTGACCGGCTGGAAACAGGCTCCAGACGGCAAGATTTTGAAATCCGATGTTTCCATCGCAAAGAATTACCTGAACGAAGCCCACATCAAGGAACTGAATCAAATCGTCTCCGCCTATCTTGATCTGGCGGAAAACCGGGCACAGCGGCAGATTTTGATGAAAATGCAAGACTGGGTTCAATTTCTCCATAGTTTTCTGGAATTATCCGACTACCCGATACTACAGGATAAAGGCAAAGTCTCCGCGTTGGAAGCGAAGCTAAAAGCCGAGCAGGAATACGAAGAATATCGGGTAATGCAGGATAAAAATTACATTTCCGATTTTGACAAAGAGATAAAGCGTATTACGGGAAAAAAAGATGACGACAAATAAAATCACCGAACCCGCCATAGAAGATTTAGCAATCAACCTACTTGAAAAACAGGGCTACCAGTACATTTACGCTCCCGATATTGCACCCGACAGCGAAACGCCAGAAAGAAGCTCCTTTGAAGATGTTCTGTTGTTAGAGCGTCTGAAAAAAGCAGTTGGCAGGATCAATCCCACTATTCCAGCAGATGTTAGGGAAGATGCAGTCAAACAGATACTTAGGCTCAACTCTCCTGAACTCATAGCCAACAATGAAGCGTTTCACCGAATGCTGACAGATGGTATAAAGGTAAGTTATCGCAAAGACGGAGCAGACAGGGGCGACCTGGTCTGGCTGATAGATTTTAAAAATCCAGAGAACAATGAATTCCTTGTTTCCAACCAATTCACAGTCATAGAAAACGAGGTGAACAAGCGCCCTGATGTAATCCTTTTTGTTAACGGCTTGCCCCTGGTTGTTATCGAACTTAAGAATCCTGCCGACGAGAACGCAACCGTGAAATCGGCATTCGAGCAGTTGCAGACCTATAAACAGACAATACCCGGTCTTTTTACTTACAATGGCTTCATGGTAATTTCCGACGGACTTGAGGCAAAGGCGGGTTCCCTTTCCGCAGGTTTCAGCCGTTTCATGGCGTGGAAATCTTCTGACGGCAAAACGGTAGCATCCCCCCGGATAGGACAGATGGAAACGCTGATCAAAGGAATGCTTAACAAACGAACCTTGCTGGATATTATACGTCATTTCATTGTATTCGACAAATCGAAAAAGGAAGATAATGAAACAGGTGTTACAACAATCCAGACCATTAAAAAATTGGCTGCATATCATCAATACTATGCTGTGAATAAAGCCGTAGAATCTACCTTGCGGGCATCGGGATATTCTGAAACCAAAACGACAGATGAGTTTATGGTAATGGAATCACCGGCAAGCTATGGTCTTGTTGGGGTGGATTCTCAACCGGCAGGGGACAGGAAAGGCGGCGTGGTCTGGCATACGCAGGGAAGCGGTAAATCGTTATCAATGGTCTTTTTCACCGGTAAAATCGTTCTCGCCCTGGACAATCCGACCATACTGGTAATCACCGACAGAAACGATCTGGACGACCAACTGTTTGATACATTTGCCGCGTCAAAGCAACTTCTCAGGCAGGATCCTGTCCAGGCTGAAAGCAGAGAGCATTTGAAAGAGCTTTTAAATGTCGCATCGGGAGGAGTTGTATTTACTACCATCCAGAAGTTTCAGCCCGAAGAAGGGAATGTTTACCCGAAACTATCAGACAGGCGAAACATCATTGTAATTGCCGATGAAGCCCACCGGACGCAGTACGGATTCAAGGCAAAAACCATCGATGCAAAAGATGAGCAGGGAACCGTAATCGGAAAAAAGATAGTTTACGGCTTTGCGAAATATACGCGCGACGCCCTGCCCAATGCGACTTATCTTGGCTTCACCGGTACGCCCATTGAAAAAACAGACGTGAACACGCCCGCAGTGTTCGGCAATTACGTTGACGTTTACGATATATCCCAGGCGGTCGAGGACGGCGCAACGGTAAAAATCTATTATGAAAGCAGATTGGCAAAAATCGCTCTCAGCGAGGAAGGCAAAAAACTGGTTGCAGAACTGGACGAGGAATTAGAAAAAGAAGACCTTGCCGAGACACAAAAAGCCAAGGCGAAATGGACACAGCTTGAAGCTTTGATTGGCAGCGAAGACCGGATAAGACAGGTTGCAGAGGACATTGTAACCCATTTTGAGCAGCGCCAGGAAGTGTTTGAGGGCAAGGGAATGATCGTGGCAATGTCAAGACGGATTGCCGCCGACCTGTATGATGAAATTATTAAAATCAAACCCGGGTGGCACAACGACGATCTTAAAAAGGGCGTTATCAAGGTGGTAATGACCTCGGCATCTTCAGACGGGCAAAAGATCTCAAAACACCATACCACCAAAGAACAGAGACGGGCCCTGGCAGAAAGAATGAAGGACACAGAAGACGAATTAAAATTAGTAATTGTGCGGGATATGTGGCTAACCGGTTTTGATGTCCCTTCGCTGCATACGATGTATATTGATAAGCCCATGAAAGGACATACTCTTATGCAAGCAATTGCCCGGGTGAATAGCTTGACAATGTCACATTTGCTAATAAACTTTTTATACCCCCCTCTTCTATTGCAAAGTAAATGGCAAATATAAATCCCAATTCTGTATTCGAGCCTCAACGATGGGGCTTATCGGTTGGAAATACGCCAGAACTCGTTCAGCGTTTTTTTTCGGGTTCTGGCAGCGAT
>JAUVVL010000197.1 GCA_030604635.1 Desulfobacteraceae bacterium | reverse complement strand
TTTTTAGGGTGAATGGAAATATTATAGGAGGTATACCACACCCTTTTCAGGGTGATCAAAAATGTGAATTGAATCAAAATCTTGAAGTGTTTGGAGATTAACTGCGCGAAGCGCTTAGTTCAACATATTATTATGCAGCTGCATCTTTTTTGCCCAATTTGTGGTAGTTATACGGCTGCAATATAATATGCCATTTTAGGTGTTATTAATGCATCTAATTATATCTCAAAACCTCTATCATGATACAATACATGGTGCCGGTCTATACCAGCCTTAATGCGTGATAACTTGCCTGAAGGTACACCTGAGAATCTATCGAGTCAATAGAAGATAACGTTGACGAATCATGCAAATTTTAGTGTTTGAGTTTTGCATACCTCAAGGCAGCAAGCCTTTGTTAGAAGGTTTCTTTTTTAAAGTCTAAACGAATTTAAAAATGGAATAAGGAGATCAAAAATTTTTCACTAAGATTTTCTATTCCTTTTTCCTCATTTCCCGCCAAAGCATAAAAGCCAAAAATGCCGGTAAAATAATAGCAAAAATACTTACCCATCTTGGAAGGTAAGTTCCGTTAATAATGATCTCCCAATTAAAGATAAAGCGCAGAAAATGTAAAAAAGCCACTAATGCGAAAATTAAAATTGCGATAAACGTAAACGGCTTCATGTTTCCTTTTTATTTTTAACGACGCTTAAATTCACTATAACTTACTTTATGTTATACCCGCCTTCAAATCAATTCCGTTGTTGATTTCAAACTGTAATCGTCACGTTATCAAATATCAGAGGCTGATGTCAAATTTTGGATTACAGTGAACATCAAAAAGGCGGGTTTGAGAGAGGGGTTTACCCCTGATTTATCACTTGATCCGGGACAAAATGTGAGGATTTCGCTTCTAAACCTCGCAAGTTTGGGCCTTCAATTTTTCAACCTGTAAGGCAGAGTCATCACATCGAACATATCTGATAGTCTATCTATGTAACTGCTTTTCTTAAAATCTCTGTTAGTTCTTCATCTGTTAACTTAACGGGATTCCCTTTCATACTGCTTGCTTTTTTTGATCTGGCAACCAGTTCAGTAAAGTGATCTTCAGTTATCCCAAAATTAGAGAGCACAGGCACATCCAATGTTTCACAAAGATCAAGTATCCAGACAGTTCCATCTTCTGCTCTAGCATCTGACTTCCCTGTCAAAACTTTTGCAACTTCATCATAACGTAATAAAAATTGCTGGGAAGAATGCCGTTGCAAAACCCTGACATTTACTTCCATAACAAAAGGCAGCAAACGGGCACAAATTACTCCATGGGGAGCAGGAAACATGGCTCCCATTGGGACTGCAAACCCGTGAACAGCACCAAGTTTTGAGTTTGCAAGAGCTAAGCCTCCAAAAAGACTGACAATAGCCATATTTTCACGGGCGGCTGTATTGCTTCCATCCTCAAAAGCCTGGCGCAATGAACGAGCAGCACGCTTTAGACCATCGAGACATATGGCATCTGTAAGTGGATTTGATTTCACAGAAACAAAAGATTCTATAATTTGGGTTAGGGCATCCAGTCCGGTACTGGCAGTTATTGTTGGAGGCATTGAATATGTTAGTTCCGGATCGACTACAGCCAGACCTGGCAGCATCATAGGACTACGCAGACTTACCTTAACCTTATGTTCCGGTGAAGTCAGTACTGAATTTCTGGTGACTTCAGCACCTGTCCCGGCAGTTGTCGGTATGGCTATACAGGGAGCCGGAGCGTAAGTTAAAATTTTTCCTTGCCCAATAACCTCCAGATAGTCCATAATATCGCCGCTATTGGTCAGCATAACGGCTATGGCTTTGGCTGTATCAATGGCACTGCCACCACCCATACCAATCACAACTTCACAGGCATTTTTTCGAGCAGTTTGTACTCCTTCAATGATCAGTTTTATTGTCGGCTCACCGGAAACACTGAAAATAAAAGTTTTCATGCCAGTTTTATTTAACGATTCCAACAACGGAATGGCACGTTCAACATTCCGGCCCGTGACGAGCAAGGCATAGTTTCCCATCTCTGAAGCTAATGGCGCAACTTCTTTTACAGTTCCCCGTCCAAAAATAATACGTGAGGCTGTTGCAAATTCAAACCTCATAACTAATCCCATCCCTTCTCGTCCGGGAACACATTTGTGAGTTTAATGCTAGTGCGCGGCTCTGCCATCATGTCCGCTACAGTGTCTCTCCATTTCTTATAATGCTCGGTTTCTTTATGCTTTGCTGGATCCTCAGGCGTTCTGTAGACCTCAACAAGGATGAAACGGGTGGGGTAATCCTGTTGCTGCACAACATCAAAACGTGCAACCCCTGATTCCTTAATACTGTTACATGCATTTTCCAAAGTGGCCTGTTTGAAAGCTTCTATTTGATCTTCTTTAACATGGACAAAAACATGAACTATAAACATAATATCCCCCTCATTATTAATAACCGCTCCCCATTTTTTAAAAAGGATGATGGTCATATTTCCTTGAACCAAAGAAATTTGGCAGTATGGTCAGGTTTTGGTTACGTACCTTATGTTACACCCGCTTGCAAACCAATTTCGTTGTTGATTCCAAACCGTAATCGCAACATTACCAAATATTTGCACTTGATGTCAAATTCGGCATTGCAGGGAACATCAAAAAGGCGGGTTTGAGAGGGTAAGCCCCGAATCTATGATCTCAATCCAGGACAAAATTTGTTGATTTAGTTTTGAAACCTCGCAAATTTGGGCCTTCAATTTTTCCAGGACCAAGGCAGACATCATCACATTAATTTCCGTAAATAAAATCTAACTGAGGTGCAATATATGGGATCTGATGGCGTATTTTCAATAAGAAACGACAGAATGACGCAACTTATTGACCAGAGATTTTCTAAAATCAGAGGATTATAAGAAGGAACATAGCTGATGTGTCGCAGTTTTTTAGTGGAAGGCGACAATTTCTCAATTCTTGAGTTTGATTATTGATAAGCGGTTTGAGCTGCAGGAGCTCGAAAGGCGGGTTAAAGATTTCGAAACAATATTGCAACCATCCGTTAAATGCCAGATCATACTTCTGATTTACACCACAGCAGACATAAAATTATTTCTCCTTCTTAGGGCCCTATGAGCACGGTCAAAATAATTTTTTATCTGGGCTCAAGTAAGATACAAACAAGAGTAGATCTTCAGTGTTAGAAACTGCACCGTTTTATGATACTTCAAGCAACTGATTCCAGTTTGTCGTGTAAGATTGTGAGCGATGATCAAACACGGTTTGCCACTTCTTATTGCCTCTTAAACCAACAGCAGCATATTTTAAAGTGCTGGACCCCATCTTTACGTTAATATTATCAAGAACCTGCATAATTCTATTTGAATGGATGCGATCTATGGAATCCAGAAAATTTGTCTGAACCTGGGTTTCAGATACCAGATCTCTAAACATGACTCCTGCCTTTTTATATAGATAACCCTTCTTGTAAATCTCTATTAGACCTCCATGAGCATACTGGATCAGTTCTGAAGTATCACTTGTTGAAACGGGAAGTCGAATTGTTGTCATGTTATAATAATAACGTTCCTTATTGAAACGATTCGTCATCAGAAAAACCATGAGCACCCCTGCAACAGAGTGCTCTTTTCTAAGCTTCTCGGCCCCTGTTGAAACATACGCCGCAACTGCCTCAAGCAGCTCATCCAAGGTTTCGATCGCTTGCTTGAAGGATCTCGATACGGTAATCCCTTTCTTTGGAGGCGGGCATCGTTCAAGGGGAAAACAGGAAAGACCTCTAAGTTCATGAAGCAATCTGGTTCCTACAATCCCCATCCTCTTCTTGATAAGTTGATCGTTGGCGTCACGGAGCTGTAGAGCATTATTTATACCGTTTTCCTTAAGGAATCTGGAATAACTACGCCCTATACCCCACACATCTTCCACATCTATTAGCTCAAGGGCTTTATCCTGAAAAGGTGATGCAGTCAAGTCTAATACGCCATTTGATTTTTTTGACTTTTTAGCGACCCGGTTTGCAATTTTAGCAAGTGTCTTTGTCTCTGCTATCCCTATAGAAACAGGGATTCCTGTCCATTTCTCTACCGCATATTTTATCTTACGCCCGTATTCAGTCCGGTTGTGGCTACTAAAGCCTGACAAATCCAGAAACGATTCGTCTATAGAATATATTTCAATATCTGGTGTAAATTGGGTTAGGGTTTGCATTACCCTTTGAGACATGTCCCCATAAAGGGCGTAGTTGGATGAGTAAACATGGACTTTATGTGCCTTTATTATATTTAGAATCTGAAATACAGGCACACCCATTTTAATGCCGAGAGCCTTGGCTTCGTCTGATCTGGCAATGGCGCAGCCATCATTGTTAGAAAGTACGATTACAGGCTTTCCCGCAAGCTTCGGGTTAAAAACTCTCTCACATGACACGTAAAAATTGTTACAATCAACAAGCGCAAATACAGGATGCATAAAAATATTACCTTCGTATAGTTGAATTGTTAAAGGGGATGAATTACATTTGTGACCACACCCCAAATCTCAAAGTTCATTTCCTCTTTAATCTCCAGAGGATCATAATCCTCATTTTCGGGCATTAAAAATACTTTCCCCTTTATCATTCGAATCCTCTTTAATGTTAAATCCCCGTCAATTACAGCAACTACTACTTTTTTATCATCGGGTTCGATGGCACGATCCACGATCAATATATCTCCAGGATGTATCCCGGCATCGATCATAGAATCTCCCGTAACTCTAACAAAAAATGTTGCAGAAGGATGTTTAATAAGGTGTTTGTTGAGGTCAAGTTTGCCTTCTATATAATCTTCAGCAGGAGATGGAAAACCCGCCGTGACGGGAATCATGAAAAAAGGACGTTCGTGTTCCGTTGATTGGTCCGGACAAAATAAGCTGTTAATTTTTGTAACCATTATCTCTTTCTTATCATCTTCAGGAAACGATGTCTCATCCAGATCCACCCTCAATTTTTTCTTCCCTGCAGATATCTTCAGAAAAAGCCTGGAGCGGTGCCAAAACCACATCATAGGTCAAAAAAATTTCTGGCTCGAAATCAATACATTACCTTAGATCTATAATAAACTGTTATTGCCCTATTCAGTCAAAATAGTTTTATTTATTTTGGTTCATAATAGCATCTCTTTGGGGAGATGATCTTTCCGCTCATTTTTAATCCAGTTATAATTTTTGACACTTCGTCCTTTTCAAGACCAGTCAGTTTCACTATATCTCCAGGTCTTACCGGTTTTCCTGCCTTTTTCATTTCTGAAAGCACCATTTTTGTTTTGTCTGCCATTTTGCTGCCTCCTTTCTTTGGGTTTGTCAATGACAGGATGCCGTCCGCCTCTGAAAGTTTCAGGTTTGTACCAACAGAAGGCTCATATTTTAATGTTACATTATAATAAAAAAAGTCAATAGATAAAAGCTTGTTAATTAATTATCTTAAAATCGATCCTCAGAGCGAGTATGCAGAGCTTGTGAAGGAGCATTTAGAGAATGAGATTTTTGGGTCTCCGAAGCAATAACGCTCCGGTGAAACCGGAGGCTTGATAGTTGTGAGCAGAATTGAAGTGGAGATGTGAAGAATTTCCGAGGTCGGCTCCTATCGTCATGCGGTTTTGTGGACACCTGTGAGTTTCTCTTTAGTGAAAAAATCAATAATGATTAGCTATAGACAAAAATGTTCTTACCTAAACCGCTTCATATAATTTAAGGACCTTTATAGCAGATTACTTGCCTGAACCAACTCAGGCCAATTAAGATAATTAATACAAGATAACATTAGATATCCATCCCCGAGCACTCCTTGCCATAGTGTGCAGTCACTTCAAATCAAATTAGAGTATAGCTTGTAAATGATATTCCTCAGTTTTTACAAATAGCATGCTGAATCAGATGCTTTGGATTGAAGTGATATATCTAAATTTCCAGATACCATAAACGGGGGGCAAGGTTAAGGAGCATATTCTATTTGTCCTTTTCATCAAATACCCTATATTCAGCCATTGGCTCACGGATTTCAATCTGGGCGACTGAGATTTTTACAACTTTGCCATCCTGCCAGATCACTATAGGATCTCCGCATTCAAGGCTTCCAGGCCTTTCTGCAAAGGCATTTCCCGGTGACGATTCCACAAAGGCCAAACTCTTATGTGAAGATGTCTTTTCGTGGCTGTCCGCCTTTGTCCTTTTGGTTTTTTATTGAAAGATCTTAAAATTCATTGTCGATATTCTTTTCCATGTTGTCTAACACTTCCCTTATCAAAATCTTCAATTCTGGGAAGCGTTTCTTTACCGTTTCCCAAACCACTTCAAGCTTTACTCCAAAATATTCATGAATGAGTTTATCACGCATCCCTGCCATTTCTTTCCAAGGAATTTTTGGATATTTGCCTCTTATCGTTTCGGGAATATGTTTTGAGGCTTCCCCGATGATCTCAAAATTCCTTATAACAGCCAGCATCAATGGTTTTGTTATCCTTAACAAATTGGTCGAAAGAGAATTTATGAATATAATCTTTCTATCTTATCGATAGCTTCAATGATGTCGTCTATATAAAGCCTGTAGTCTCTCTTCATATATCAACAGCCTCTTTTAATATCCGATCCCTTATGCGGGGTTTCAATGTATCCTTCATAACAAGGTCCACTTTACCGCCTAATACCTCACATAAAAAATTCTCTAATTTAATGAATTCAAATAAATCGATAGTGCGGTGAAATTCTATTAAGATATCGATATCACTCTGGTCACTTTGTTCTCCTCTTAAATAAGAACCAAAGACACCTATGGATTTAACTGCAAATTTCTCTTTGAGAAATAACTTATGTTCATTTATTGTTTTTTTGATTTCCTTAAGACTATTCATAGACCATCCTTCATTTCTTATCAGCGCCTTCATATTTATTCGAAAAACCCATTCCGTATATGCATAAGCGCAATCAAATTTGTCACATGAAAGATCATACCGAATCAAATGACCTTTCTCATGGGGCATTGCATGCAATTTCGACATACAGACAATTATGTCGAAATATTGCCTAAATTTAAACACATATTTACTTACTAATCCGAGCGTTTTGATTTAGACATGGAGCGGGTTGCCCGAGGCAAATTGCAGCCGGACGGTGATGGTTCTTGGCGAAACGCAGGACAGCGTCCCGTGCTGTCTGAGGCACCGCTGAAAGCGG
>JAUVVL010000260.1 GCA_030604635.1 Desulfobacteraceae bacterium | reverse complement strand
TTCCAGGGATTCGCTCGGCTGGTTGCGGGGTCCGACCGTATTACCCGTAAAGCGTTTGAAAAAGTAAAAAGCCAGGTTGAGCAATTCCAGCCGATATCGATGAATCCTGTGGGTAAGCAAATAGATGCGGTACTGGGTCTGGCTTTTTCAAGTCCATCTGCTGATTAGTCCGGATTTTTCATCCCTCTTCAAGCGGGATGAGAAATCCGGTACTTTCTTGTGCGCTTTCATACAACATCATGGGTGTAGAATATATTTGCTCCACAACTATATTTTTGTTATAATATAAATTTATACGAAACCGTCAATTCAAAAATATGTAACATTTTAGCCCTTTGAAAACATTATCGCATTGTGGAACACGTTTTTCAAAAAGCTAAATTAATACAAAAATATTAAATGGAGATGGATCATGGACCCAGCGGTCAGAGAGGCTATCTATCGCGCAGTGGAGAAGGAGCCTTTTGCGCGGGCTTTGAACATGGAACTGGTTGAACTTGATCTCGGGTATTCCGCGGTGGAGATGGCCTATGACCCGCCGACCATGAATAATATCTACGACCGGGCTCACGGCGGGGCCATCTTTGGATTGATCGACGAGGCCTTTGAGGCCGCTTGCCAGACAGAAGGGACTGTGGCCGTGGCTTTGAACGTTAACGTAACATATGTGTCCAGTCCGGAGGCTGGGAAGTTTTTGCGGGCTGAGGCCAGGGAGGTCAGCCGGACCAAGAAGACAGTCGGCTATGATATTAAGGTCATGGAAAAGGATGGACGGTTAATTGCCACGTGTCAGGCCCTGGCCTATCGTACGGGCAAACCGATACCCTTCCTTTAGGTACAGGAGATGGAAAGTAAAATGGAAATAACAGCTAACGCATTAAAGATATTGCAAAAAAGATATTTTACTGAAGATGAAACCTGGGAAAAGTTGTGTGACCGGGTGGCGCAAAAAGTGGCAAGTGCTGAAAAAAAAGCAGAAGATTGTGCAAAATGGAAAAAAAAATATAAGAATATCATGCTAAACCTAGATTTTCTGCCCAACAGCCCCACTTTAAGAAACTTCGGCCGAAACGACGGCTGTGGAAGTGCATGTTTTGTCCTTCCGGTGGAAGACAGCAGACGAAGTATTTTCAAAACACTGTCTGACGCAGTGGATGTACAAGCATACGGTGGTGGAACAGGTATGAGTTTTTCAAACCTTCGTCCCAAAGGCGACACCATTAGTTCCACCGAAGGAACAGCTTCCGGTCCGCTCTCCTTTATGCAGATTTTCGATTTCACCATCGGAGACATTATAAAGCAAGGCGGCACCCGCAATGGAGCCAATATGGGAATCCTGCGGGGCGATCACCCTGATATTGAGAGATTCATAGCTGCAAAGACTATAGAGGGAGAGTTGAAAAATTTCAATTTATCTGTCGGCATCACAGATGCCTTTATGAAAGCTGTTGAGGATGACAGGGATTATGACCTGGTTTTCAATGATAGAGTTTACAAGACCCTTTCAGCACGTAAGGTGTGGGAAACAATTATTGACGGCGCCTGGAAAAACGGAGAGCCGGGGCTCGTGTTTTTAGACACTATCAACCGGAATAATCCTCTGCATCCCATGGGTGAAATTGAGGCGACCAACCCTTGCGGAGAGCAGCCGCTTTTGCCCTACAGTTCTTGTAACCTGGGATCAATCAACCTTTCCCGGATGGTAAGAGGTGATTGGGTTGAAGGGAAAGCCGAGGTTGACTGGGAAAAACTGCGTGAAATGGCGCAGATATCCGTACGTTTTCTGGATTCGGTAATCTCCGTGAATAATTATCCTATTCGGGAAATCGATGAAATGACCCGCAAAACCAGACAGATCGGCCTGGGTATCATGGGCTTTGCCGACATGTGCATCAAACTTCACATTCGCTACGGGTCCGTTGAATCTATCAATCTTGCACAAGATATCATGACCTTTATTTATAATATTGCCAATGACACATCCATTGAACTGGGTAAAGAAAAGGGGGTGGCGCCGGTCTATGAGGAATATGAGTTTTCCGTTCCCAAAAGACGTAATGGCTCACTTACAACCGTAGCCCCGACAGGTACTCTCTCGTTGATAGCGAATTGCTCATCTGGTTGTGAACCGAACTTTGCTTTCAACTATACCAAGGAGTGCCTGGAAGGAGAAAGGCTCGACATGGTTCCCGGTGTGGTTCAGGAGTGGTATGACAGGAAGGAAACAGAAACCCTGCCTGAATTCTTTGTCACTACAAATGGTGTTTCCGTTGAAGAACACATTATGATCCAGGCTGCGTTTCAGACCAGCGGCGTCGAATCCGGCGTCTCAAAGACGATCAACGCACCTAATGATACAGATAAATCCGAGATCTCCGAAGCGTTCTTCAAGTCATGGAAAATGGAGTGCAAGGGGATCACATTTTACCGGGATGGCTCCCGGGATGTTCAAGCTTTATTCACCGGAAAGCAGGAGATAGAAGCTGAAGAAATAGATGAGTTGAGCAGGGGGGTGCTTAAGCATCGTCCAAGGGCAACGACAGGTCCGAGTCTGAAGATGAAAACAGCCTGCGGCAAACTCTATGTCGATCCTCATTTTGACAAAGACGGAGTGGTTGAAGTTTTCATCAGGACCGTAGGCGGCGGCTGTGCAGCAAACACCAAGGCGCTTGGCGTGCTGCTTTCCTACTGCCTCCGGGCGGGTGTATCCCCTGAAAAGATAATCCGCTCCATGAAATCTATCCATTGCCCGGCTTGCACCAAGGCAATTTCCGCAGGGAAGGATGTGGAAGTAAACAGTTGTGCAGCCGGTATGGGCAAGGGAGTTGAGGTTGCTCTGGAGTATGCGGACCTGTATCGCGAGGTCGCCAAAAGGATTGAAGATGCAGACGCATACTTCAAGGGGCAAACTGCACCACAATTCAAAAACATTAGTTGCCCCGATTGCGGTGCAACGGTTCACCGAGCCGAAGGTTGTATGATTTGCTCCAATACCGAGTGTGGGTGGACCTGGTGCTAACCCTATTGAGACCCACACCAAGTCGTAATGTTTTCTACAGGCTCCCGCGTGCTCACCACCTTGTTGGCAGGAAAATCATAGTTGGGATAACCAATGGCAATGGAAATCATCATCCTCTTGGATGCTGGTATGCCCGCAAATTTACGCAATACCTCGGGATACGTTACGCCCTGGTTCGCAATGCAGGTGCCAAGGCCATACTTCAAGGCGACAAGGCAGATGTTCTGCGTTACGGCGCCTATATCGAATAATGGCCTGGGATAGTGCGCCAATCGATCCACAGAGATAATGATAGCTGCCGGGGCATTAAAGTAGCGGAAACCTCTCTCCATCCAACGCGTCCTTTTCTCTTTGTCCTCCCTTGGTATCTCCATGAGCTGGAAAATCTGCTTGGCTATTTCCACCTGGCGCTGCCGATACACGCTGCCCAAAGGCCACCCCTCAGCATGAAGGTCTGGATTGGACGGCGCACCGGAATTCAGACTTTCTATATTGGCCTGCCTGATATTATCAAGGACATCTCTGGCTATAACAGTGAACTCCCATGGCTGGCTGTTTTCTGCAGACGGGGCTCGGGTGGCGATTTCCAAGATTTCCCTTAGAATCTCTTTGGGGACGGTGTCTGGCTTAAAGTCTCTGATGCTCTTTCGAGTTCTGATGGCTTCTTCGATGTCCACAAATCTTCTCCTTAAAATATTCGGGTTGCTGCCTTCTGAAAGCCCATGATCTGCGGATCAAAGGCAATCGCATAGGCTCATTCCTTTTCCATTGACAGGAAAGCAACTTCTACTTATAATGAAAAAAATCAGATAAGAATATTCTTAAGCTACTTTCTATATTCCCATAGCATTTATCTTTAATTCATTACAAGCCCGGATATTTTGCGGGCTGGCTGTTATGAAAGGAAGGAACGTATCATGGCACTATTTCTTGTGCAGCACGGCAAGAGTTTGTCCAAGGATAAAGATCCTAAAAAGGGCCTTTCTGAAGAGGGAACTGCTGAGACAGAGCGTATCGCAGAGGTCGCCAAAGGGTACGGGGTCCATGTGTCACGCATTACACACAGCGGCAAGACCAGGGCTCGCCAGACCGCTGAGATCTTTGCATCTGCTCTGGAACCCGAAGGTGGAGTACAGGAAAGCAGCGGGCTGAATCCTTTGGACGATGTAACAGCTTTTGCCGGCAACATAGACAGCACTAAAGATCAAATGCTTGTCGGCCATCTCCCCTTTATGGAAAGGATGACCGCCTATCTAATAACAGGGTCAATGGAAAAGCCCGTTTTCAAATTCCAAAACAGCGGTATTGTATGCCTGGATAAAGATCCGGATACCCAGTCCTGGGTAATCAAATGGGCGCTCATGCCAAACATCGGATAATAAAAACGTATCATGCCCTTGCACGAGCCTTGGAAATCCCAACGACTTAATCATCTAATACTCCAGAACTTATTGAGAAGTTACCTTGACTTTACTTAACAACAGGTTATTATTGAACGTCTCGGAATTTCTATCCCGCCAAGGCGGGAAAAATATATATCATTTGCTAACCATTGTCCGCTTTCCGAGGTGTTGGAACAATGGAATAGTGGAATAATGGAATATGGAACCACAAAAAATGTAGCATCACTTACAATTTTTGTAGGTATGGCTATAATTGTCATTAGATTTAAATAGTTATATAAAAAGCCTTTATCCAT
>JAUVVL010000304.1 GCA_030604635.1 Desulfobacteraceae bacterium | reverse complement strand
GATGAAGTTTAGAGTGAAAAGAAGTATCTTTGATGGAATTTTTAAGGTCTAAGAAATTCCTTGGTCTATTTATAATTTTCCATGAACCACTTACTGGTCCCTGATCCTCCGATACCTGATATTATCGCTATGCTTTTGTTGTTTTGCAATCTTCAATTTTACCCCGTTAATTTTTATCCAGTGAAACCATGTACTTTCTTTTGTTTCACCGGGATCCGGTAGGAACAGAGTTTACCAGGTTAAATTCACTTGTGACAGCGTAGCGCATTTAACAAAGGCGTAGCGAATTTAACCGGGGCAACAGCCTGCCCGCCATCGCACTCGCCGTAGCTTGTGCTCAGGCGAGGCGGGCGGGTCATCCATCCACTGACTAATGACAAATGACCATAAGCCAACATGAGAAACTTATAATTTTAGGGGCGTCCCGCAAGTCCGCGTCCCCCATTATTCAGCGGATTTCACCGGGGCGGTTCAGCTTTTCCTTGACCTAAGCCCCAATTTTTCTTATAATTTTGACATCATTGATTTCCTTTTGTCTTTTTCCAAGAAGTAGTTTTAACGTGATAAAAAAAATAAATGAAAGGGGAATACTATGGCTGTTCCATTACAAGCAAAAACATATCCCCACATTGGATCTGACCCTGAAATCGCCGATGGAAAACCTATAATTGTTGGGACTCGAATTACTGTCAGATGTATTGCTGGATATTATCAGATGGGGATGAGCGCTGACGAAATTCTAACAACTTTGCCCCACTTAACGCCCTCACAGGTCCATTCAGCTTTGGCATACTATTTTGACCATCAAGAGGAGGTTGACACGGATCTGGCTGAATCTTCAGATGTGGAGTTCTGGAAATCACAGATTGCGCCGCACCCTAATCAGAAAGCCCCGAACGTATGAAAATCGAAACAACTCCCATTCAGAGAAACGATGTCAAGATTGTTACGCCTGCTTCAGCGTACTCCCAAAGAAACAATGAAGAACCATTTGGAGTTCTTGTAGATTCTCTTGGTCACTCCACTTACTTGCACACTAAACCGAAAAAAACAAACCGTGAAATCCATTCAACCGGAGTCAAAATAATAAAATAAATTATCCTGCCTGTCCCGTTAAATTTTTATCCAGCTTGCCCAATGGAATCAATTTTTTGTGGTTATTCCATCGGGGTTAAACCTTCTTTAATCTTTTTGTTTATCTGGGGCGTAGATTTATCCGCCGGTAGTGCGGAGGATCCCGCTGAAAGCGGGGCAATGAGAAACTTATAATTTTAGGGGCGTCCCGCAAGTCACGGTGGTTCACCGGGGTATCGAGCACCCGGCATCCAGTCGAAAATCCCGGTGGCTCACTGGGGTATCGAGCATCATGTATCATGCATCCACTGACTACTGACTAATGACCAGTCGCCTTCAATGAGAAACTTACAATTTTAGGGGCGTCACGAAAGTCAAAAATATCAAATGGATAGCTTGGCCAGACCCCAATAATAGGTTGGTAAAAATAGCTTGCAGATTGTAATCAAAAAGGGTACAATCATACCCAATATGAGTACAACATTTAAAACTGACAGTTTGTCTGCCACGCTTTTCGGAAAGACTCGACGGGCGGTTTTGGCATTACTGTACAGCCACGTTGAGGAACCCTTCTATCTCCGCCAGATTGCCCGCACAGCCGGAGTTGGCCTGGGTGCTGTGCAACGGGAATTAAAGAAGCTTTCCGAGGCAGGAATTATCCGGCGGACAGTACGTGGACGGCAAGTTTATTACCAGGCCAACCCGCAGTGTCCGGTCTATGCCGAATTGAAAAGCCTGGTGGTCAAAACGGTTGGTGTTGGCGACGTGCTGAGAGCAGCTTTAGTACCTCTGGCAGATCGTATCAATGTGGCCTTTTTATTCGGTTCCCTGGTGCGAGGAGGCGAACGCTCAAGTAGCGATGCGGATGTTATGGTTGTGGGTGATGTAACATTCGCCGAAGTTGTTTCAGTATTAGGTCGTGCACAGGAAACGGTTCGCCGGGAAATCAATCCCATTGTTTATCCTCCCGAAGAGTTTCGATTCAAATTCGCAGCAGATCATCATTTCCTGAAAAAAACTCTGGAAGGCTCTAAATTTTTTCTTATTGGAGATGAGTATGAGCTTGCAAAACTGGTTGAATAACGGCTGGTTGACAGAACATCGGACAAGCTCGCAAGAAATCGCTGCCTTGCTTGCAGTGGCAGATCGTGATCTTTTAGATTGCAGAACGTCCGGGTTAAGTCCGGACTGGCAGTTGAACATAGCCTATAATGCCGCCCTGCAAACAGCAACAGCCGCCCTTGCCGCTTCAGGCTATCGTGCCGTGCGAGAAGCTCATCATTACAGGGTTATTCAATCTCTTGCTCATACTATGAAGGCTGATGCCGGCTTGATTGCTTTGTTTGATCAGTTTCGAAAGAAAAGGAATATCAGCGGTTATGATCATGCCGGTATGATCTCCGACCAGGAAGCTAAAGAGATGGTGAACCTTGCAAGCCGTCTCCGCCAAGAGGTTGAAGAATGGCTTCATGAAAACCATCTGGATTTAATGGAAGAATAGAAGCTTATAAATTAATGAACCTACTTCCACGTGCGGATAGGGTGGCTGATTGGCAAGAGTCAAGAGCAGACTTGACCCAAATCTGAAAATTGTTGTCTCTTTTTCTGATCGTCCGCTTGCCGAGGCGAAGATTCGCGAAGACTGGCCCCGATCAGGAAAAAATATAACCCTTGGCGTCCTTTGTTTACCCCGCTTGCCCAGTTCAATCCCGGAGGGCTATTTAACCGGGGCCTGCCCCGTAGCTCCGGCAGATGGTACTGGGGCGGATTTAACCGGGGCCTGCCCCGTTCAATACCGTTTCACGGTCAGCCGCAGGCGGATTTAACCGGGGCCTGCCCCGCCTGCCCTGTGGAATTCCCGACTAGTCGGGACTATTCCTCTGGGGTAGGTTCGGAAAATCGTACTGGGGCGGTTTAAAGCAGTTCAAAAAATCGTACTGTAACGTATTTAACCTGGGTCAGTATCAAGCATCTAATCAATCTTCAATTTTACCCCGTTAATTTTTATCCAGTGAAACCATGTACTTTCTTTTGTTTCACCGGGATCCGATAGGAACAGAGTTTACCAGGTTAAATTCACTTGTGACAGCGTAGCGCATTTAACAAAGGCGTAGCGAATTTAACCGGGGCAACAGCATGCCCGCCATCGCACCCGCCGTAGCTTGTGCTCAGGCGAGGCGGGCGGGTCATCAATCGAAACAATGGACGTCCCCAAAATCCATAACTAAGTTGTTGACCAAGATCGATATTCGTGAGATAGTATAATGAAATATATCGGTTAAGGGATTTGGAGGTGGCACAATGCAAGAGTATACAGTCATAAAAAAAGGGAAGAACATTCAGCCGTGTATAAATATCCCGGATGAATTTAAAGACATGGAATTAGAAATAAAAATACGCCCTTTGCGTTCAAAGGGCAATGTCCGAAGTAAACTTGAACACCTGTTTAACATGAACGAGGATATAAATCCTTTTGAAATGATTCAGGATGTCAGGAAATGGCAGCAGGAGCTTCGAGATGAATGGGAATAGGGCTCTTCTCGACAGTAACATTATCATTTATCTTTCGAAGCGGGAAGTACCGCTGTCTTTTTTAGATCAATTTGATGAGCATTATATTTCAGTCATAACTTATATGGTGTAATAGAACAATAAAAATTCAAACAAAAATGAGAAGAGAGGGTAACACTCTTCTCCATTGATTATGGGTTAAGGAACTGATCTAACAGTTTCCAGCCTTCTTTCTTTTGTTCCAGGCTTAGATG
>JAUVVL010000140.1 GCA_030604635.1 Desulfobacteraceae bacterium | reverse complement strand
TTGATGGCTTCGTAAAAAGTCCAACTTCTGCGTTGCGCTTCATTTCGTTGTCATTGCGGCGTACGCTAAGTACGCCTCATGACACAAAATTCGCGCGCCTTGAATTTGGAGCTTTTTACTTTGCCATCGCAATTTTGATCTTTTACGAAATCGTCAATAATTGATATGTCAAAACATTTATATAAAATAATGTATCTTGTGTGTCAAGACAAAAGATACCACAAAATATTGATATATTTGTTGAAATGTCGGCTAACCATTTAAAATTATAAGATGATTCTTTGAAAACACCCTATCATGTTGTTTTCATTGACATTTCAAGAGTAGAAGCAGGTCGTGGAGAGTTTTGCGGAATTTAGTGTTCTTGATAGATCACTGAGCTGACCTGGACAGACTATTAAAGGATATTAATATTCGACGGTATTAGAGGATCAAGGAAAAAAAATATTTCAGTATAGGTTATAAAATATTCGGGTTAAAGGTATTTTGTCTAAAAGTTAACATATTCCTTCAATATATTTACAATTTCAGCTCCTCCCTCAATGCTTTGAATTCGGCCCTGATGAGCTGCTTGACCTCCGCTAAAACATAAGCAATAGTCTCTTGTGGGGTCATACGGCTAATATCGGGCGACAACTCTTCCGTGATCACCTCGGGCTCAACTTGGACGATCACATCTTCTTCTTTTGCTTCAATTACAGGTTCTATCTCAGGGGGTTCTACCTCTTTTTTCTTAGCCATCCCGGCTTTTCTAAGGGCTATCTTCTCCTTTAATTTCTTGAACTCTTCCACCTGGACAAGAAGTATTTTTTTCTTTTCCGCCCCTGTTATACCTTTCGATAGGATCACTATTTCCAGGCTGTTATACACCGTGTTCAATAACCTTATAGCACCAGGATGAGCATTGGCTTTAGTGCTCTTCACATATTTTCCTACTGCACCAAGTAGCTGAAAGAACACCAGAAGATTCTTATCATCCTTGTATGTATTTTCTAATCTAACTATTTCCTTAATAAGCTTGTCTAATACCTCATCGCTAATTTCCCAGTCGATTGATAAAAGGGTGGACTTCAAATTCCTGATTGGAGAGTCTTCTTCAGGACTATCACTTTTCCCTGCAATGGCAGGGGTTTCCTCACTTTCACCAAAAAGATCCCTCAGGCGGTCTTCCACCTCACCTGCTATGGTACTACCATTTTGACTGTCCAATTACTCATCTCCTATTTCAGCTGATTTGCTATAGAAATTATGGTCATTGACATGATCTTTTTCAATGTCTGTATCACATTTGTTCCCACAACGGCGCTGGCCTCAAAAGAAGGCACCTTGAGCTTAGAGTTAAGGCTTTTTTCGAGTGTTTCAACGGATAAAAGAGGGATATCCTGTTCTGCCAGGTCCCTTTTGTTGTACTGCAATAATAAAGGTATCTTAAAAATACTTTTTTTATGGATTGCCAGGTTCTCCTGGAGGTTTTTGAGTGAATGAAGGTTTTGTTCTTTCCTCACCTCTATGGAATCTGCAACAAATACAATACCATCCACCCCCCTCAACACCAATTCCCTGGTGGCATTATACTTGACCTGCCCGGGTACGGTGTATAGCTGTACTTTAACATCATATCCCTTTATCTTTCCCATATCAAAAGGAAGGAAATCAAAGAAGAGCGTCCGATCTCCTTGGGTTTTGATGGCGACCATCTCTGTTTTTATACGGTCTTTAAAGTTACTATATATATATTCTAAATTGGTTGTTTTTCCTCCCCTTCCAGGACCATAATAGACTATCTTTACCTGAACCTCTTTTTTCTTAAAATTAATAAACGACAAAAGAAAATACCTCCCAAAGCAATCATCGATTATACAGATCTATGGAATTTAATGGGAGACCTGGTGAAACCCAATACAACCCTTGATGTCAGGATTTCAAAACCTTTTCTATCTTTTCGATTGACTCAGTCACCTTCAAACGTAAAAGACCCAGAGATATCTCATGACCGAATATAACAATCAACAAAAAATCAGTCAAAACCTTGCTGAAATGTATGCTCTCTTTTTCTCCCTTATGGAAAAGTAAAGAAAAGTCTTCCTCCCCGATCATTTGAGCCATGGCACTAACTGCCCCAAAATTACCCGCAGCCAGAGCCGCCAGGGAGTAAACATCATGCTTAATTTCGCCATCATCAAGGTTTGCAACAATGTTGCCGGCCATATCGATGAAAATAACACAATGAACACCCATCTCCATGAGATCCTCTTGCAAGACCTCCTCAATTTTAGTGAGCTGTTCAGGGCCAAGATTATAATCCAATTATCTTCCTCCCGTTATTTGTTTCTTTGGTTAAGTTCCATTATCACGAACACCTATGCTTTTTCCCCATACTCGGGCTTTGGTGACATCACTGAGATGGCTTATATCTTGAAAATCCTATAACACTCTGAAATAAGAGTGCTTTCAGTGGGTCAAATTATATACGGTATATATAAAATTTTTAATATAATAGTTTTTTTAAAAATCTGCAATGAAAATCATATTTTTTTAGAGGTAACAAAATTGATGATCTCGTAAAACGTCTTTTGCGAACGCCATTGAGCATTCTGCCCTACCTGCCCCGTAGGTAGGAACTATCGTACTGGGGTGAAATGCTTGCCAGGTGGAATTCCGCTGTGCAGACCCCTTACGGGCTATCCCACAGGGCGAGTCTATTTCACCGGGGCGGCAAACTCGACGCTTGCAGGATTTAGGTGAAAAACTTATATGCGCTTATTTCTATAAGTTTTTATGTATTTAGAATCTCCATTACCAGTGTGTAATCTCCCTTCCTTGGGCCCGATTCGATCTGCTCTTTTGCAGTAATGACACACGACTCCTTAAACATTATGGCAACTGCAAAGAACTGGACATCATTTAGCCTCAATCCGACTTTAAAATAATCAATCAGATCTTGATTTGTACTCGGAATAATCACACTGATCATATTTTCTTTTTGGAAACTTACATCAAGCCCAATGCCCTTTCCCTCTTGGAGTTCGTCATTGAGCGGTATTTCAATGGATACGATATCAATGAATCCTTCTTCCTCTATCTCATGTCCCTCGACATCTATAACATCTATTGCCATTTCTGGTTCTGGAAGACTTTTGTCTATCCCCTTTGTTATAAGAATGTCCTGAAGAAAAGAACGTATTTTCCCCAACGCCTCCGAAGGAAATTGGCTGCTTGACAACCATTGCTGATATTGCGTTACGGCATTATCTATAGAAGAAAGCCCAATATGGCACCTTAGAATATTTTTTGCAGCATCAACACGGAGTGAATCTCTTTTTATCAACTCATTAAATTCGCTTAAGGCCTTTTCATACTGACCGAACACGAGTAAAGCCGTGGCTCCTTCAAGGTCTGCCGAATCAGTCTTATCCTCTTCTGAAAAAGAGAACAAATTCTTGACAAGAGCCTGCTCCTTTGTTGACATATGACCCGATGCTTCCACCGCCTCAACCTTACGGGCACCATTTTCTATGTCTTCAATTTTCTTTGATACAGCATCCAGAACCTTTTGTTTGTTTTTAACCTGGTCGCTTTGCAGGATCAGCTCTGACAATTGTCTGCATCTTTGCTTTGCCTCTTTATATAAGCCCTGGGTGCGATAAACCTCTATTTCCCGGAGAAGTGTCTTAATATGTTTTATGATATCCATTTATATTCTTATAACCGGCAGGCAAAGCCAGAGGCTGTCACTAAGCACCTTATCCATCGGATTCTTTCTCGCGCCTCGTGGCTTCCATAATCAGCCCCATAAGTTCTTGCTTTATTCGCCTGGCAAACTTTTTCTTGGGAAGATTCCTGAAGCGGATTTCTGCTTTATCCATGGCAATCAACTCATAAGCCGCCTCTTCCCCTTTAAGGTCGCCGTAAAGAGCATTATGCAGGATGCCTTTTTGAAAATAAAAAAGCCCTTTCCCCTTACCTGGCGAATGAACCTCAAGAAGGCATGTTTTCTCCTCCATTTCAATCATCTGTAGAAAACTGGAAACTGCTATCCCCTTTATAGTGCCGTCCGGAATATCCTGTTCCAGGGCCAGAAATATGGCCTGCAACAATTCCTCAAACTGAAATGGTTTTTTCAAAAAACAGAAGATATTATCATCTGAGAGCCTTTTATCTGATTCCGGTATTGCATAAGCCGTCATGACAATGCAGGGAATATGGGGGTGCTTTTTATTAATGTAGGCCAAAAGGGTCAGGCCATCGACCTTGGGCATTTGAATATCTGTTACCAGCAGGGAAATGTACTTTTGCTCCAGGACTTTAATGGCCTCTTCACCGTTATAGGCAAGAATGATCTCGAATTCTTCTTTGTGTTTCTGAAGTCGTGTCTGGAGAAACTTTTGAAGCTTCAGATCGTCTTCTACAATTAGAACTTTATCCATTTTTCCTCAAATTCAAAATTATACGTTACATGGCATTTCTTAAACCTTATTCATACCCTGTTCGAAAAGATTTTACAATAGTTCAGCTATATTTTGCTGTTTTTTCAATCCCTCACAAAATTAAAGAAAATCTCGAGTTTGTACGGTAAGGTCAAATCAGACTCATGAAATATCCGGATTAGCCCGGATTTCTCATCCCGCTTGAAGCGGGATTCATTTGCAAGCATCAGGGATAAAGCCAGATAAATTCGTAACTTCTCAATAAGTGATGTGGAATAAGATGATAAAAGTTTCGTCCACTAAGAGTAAGTGAGCTAAAGTTTGAAGTGACCTGCCCGCCAATGCCTGTCTGCGTACAACGCACAGGCAGGCCTGTCTGCTTTTAACTCTTTGGCTGTCTTAAGCAATGAGCGGGTAAGTGGCTATGACAGGCGGGACTAAAGAGAGCAAAATTGTGGAATTCTGCCTTTAAGAAGCCAATATCCTTAACCCTGGCCCAGACCGATCACCAATACTCTATACTCAAGAAGCCAGGTTTGGCATGATGCATCGCCTATATCAATATATGGACGAGTCGCACCAGGGCGGGCTTTAGGCACTTTAGATCATTTAAGGCATTTTAGGCACTAATTTATTCAACTCGGCTTGTCCAACACAGTCTCTTCGGGCTTACTATTATTTGCAACGACTTCGGAATCACCCGCCGGAGTGTCGGCGCTCCCTTTGGCGGATCCTTTGAGCTTGCTTTCCCCTTCGAAAAAGCTGCCCCTTTCGACCATCAGGACGCTGGAAGTGATCTGACCGGACACTTTTCCGCCGGCCAATATTTCGATCTCCTCACATTGAGCTGTTCCAACAAAATGACCGATGACGATCAATTTGTTGGAGACGATGTCACCCTCTATGAATCCGGTTTTCCCCACGGATACGATACTCTTTGAATTGATTGTGCCCAAAAATTCGCCATAAACGTGCACCATGGAGTCAACCTGAAGCTCGCCACTTATTTTAGTGCCGGCTGCAATGATTGTCGCACTGGTGCTGATAGCCGCTAATTGATCAGTTTTTTTAGAAATTGCCATTTTGTCCTCTTTTAGCGAGACCTTTGAAAAACGCCCCATTTTGCCCAATATCTGTGCCTGCCCCGTGAAATGCGAAGCTTCTTTCTCAGGGCACAGACTCAGCATATTGCACGCAGTGAAGCTTTAGCTTTATCCTCTAAATACTCAATGTATTCGTACCTGCCCCGCCTGCCCCGTAGCTCCAGAAGATGGTACTGGGGTAGAGTTCCTTGATATTCATTTGATCGTATCATTTTAGCTTTATGAAAGAACGAGCCAGACAAGCATTCAGGTGATCCGGTTTTTAAGCGGGTCACTGTTTGAGTGTATTAGTGAGCGTTAGGAAAGAACAGCAAATTGGCAAAGTATTACTATGAGTTAAAAAATATGCACATATAGCAGATCTTATTTGCAAAGATTGGCCCCTGTTCTTTCTTTACGCTCACTTATGCACGAGTTTGAGCCGTTAAAAACCGGATTATCTGAATGCGATATTTTTTTCAAAAGGCTAAAATGTTACATTTGGTCAAATTATATGGTTTCGCAAAAAGGCTAATCTGACTTGTTCTTGATGGCATATCTTTCGATAGCTTCCAACAGATCTTCCTTTTTTATCGGTTTGGCAAGATGGGCGGTGCACCCGGTCTCAAGGCTTTTTTGACTGTGCTTCACAAGTGCGTGGGCGCTCAGGGCAATGATAGGGGTTGCCTCGACGTTGTTTTCTGTTTCCCATTGTCTGATTTTACCAGTGGCCATGTAGCCGTCCATAACCGGCATTTCAATATCCATGAGCACAAAATCATATTGACCGGTCGTAAACTTTTTCACAGCGACTTCACCATTTTCGGCTGTATCGACCGTATACGGCGCCTCCTTCAGGAAGGCCTGGATAATCACCCGGTTTTTCTCATTGTCCTCCACGAGCAGTATATGCAAAGGACTCAGATCCTTATGCACAGCGGGCTTTGCAACCATGGGCTTCTCCAGAGCCGTGGTCCCGGGGGCCTTAACATACTCTGCCCCTGATTGAACCTGGAATTTGGCCGTAAAGAAAAAGGTGCTCCCCTGTCCGACCTCGCTTTCCACCCACATGCGTCCTTCCATGAGTTTCGCCAGCCGACGTGATATAGCCAGACCTAGCCCGGTGCCCCCGTACTTCCGGGTGGTGGAAGAGTCGGCCTGTGAAAACCGGTCGAAAATGGCTTCCATCTTTTCCGGCGGTATACCGATCCCGGTGTCTGTCACGGAAAACAACATCTCCGTGGTTCTGCCCGGCTCCTGTTGCAAACCTGAACCCGCATTTTCCACCATTGTCTGTCCCTGAACCTCCTGTCGTCTCACCTCAACAAACACCTCACCCTCTTCGGTAAATTTAACGGCATTCCCGGTCAGGTTGGACAGAATCTGATTCAGGCGGATTGGGTCACCTAAAATGAACGTCTCCACTTCTGGCCCGACCTGCCATCTCAGCTTAAGACCTTTCTCTTGGGCGGTGGTTGCATGTGCCTCACAAGCATTGTTGACCACATCCATGAGATTAAATGGAGACCTCTCAAGCTTAATCTGCTCGGACTCAACCTTTGACAGATCCAGAATATCGTTAATGAGTTGCAATAGATTTTCGCCGGATGACCGGATGGTCTCAACGAATTTCTTTTGCTCATCAGACAAGGTGGTCTCCCAGAGCAGATCGGCCATTCCGATGACGGCGGTCATGGGTGTACGAATCTCGTGGCTCATATTGGCAAGAAACTCTCTCTTGGCAATGTTGGCGGCCTCCAAGGCCCGCTCAGCGTGCAACCGCTCGGTAACGTCACGGCCGGAACCACTGAGGTATGGAGCTTCTCCCTCCATTTTCACCGGGGTGCTGCGGTACTCGATGTAGTGTCTTGACCCGTCTTTTCCTAAAAATGTGGCTATCCCCTTTGAATTGTCTTGACTTCTGATCTGCTGCATGTACTCGTCGTAGAAGGCCTGTCGGTGTTCTGGAGGCATGAAGTCGCTGAGAGGCTGGCCGATGACTTCTTCGGGCGTATATCCCAGGCTATCGGCCGCTATAGGGTTAATACTAATAAATCGACCCTCGATATCATGCGTGTAAATAAAGTCGCTGATACTCTCAAAAAGATCTCGATAACGTTTTTCCGACTGTCTCAGAGCCTCTTCACCACGCACACGTTCGGAGATATCTTCGACCGTCTGGATCATATTGGCCACTTCTCCGTCCTCATCCAGAATTGGAGAAGAGACAATCCGGTGATGCCTGACTGCATCATCCACAGGAATCTTCACAACTGCCTCATGCACCAGGCCGTCACGCAGGCAGAGAATCCAGGGGGGGTCGGATCCATCATCATCCTGAAAATCTTCGAAGTGCTTGCCCCAGTCGGTCCCTTCGTAAAGCTGCGGAAACCATTGATGTATCCGGGGATTGAGCGACAGAATCTTCATATCCCTGTCGATAAGAACAATACCGATGCTGATGTCATTCACCACGCCCCGGTATTTCCGTTCCGAGTCTCGCAGATCCCGGGTCAGGGTTTTTAGCGCACGGGTGCGTTTGACCCGCGGCATCACCATCTCGATCAAAACATTGAAGTCGATGGGCTTGGTTAAAAAATCATCTCCCCCAAGGTTCATGGCAGCCATCTGTTTGTCAAGGTCTGTTTCTGTGGACAAAAATACGATGGAAACGTTTGTATAGCTCGGATCCTGCCGAATGACGGCGGCAAGCTCCGTCCCCTTGCAACCGGGCATATATACGTCCATCAGGATCAATTCCGGCTTGAACTCTGCTATACGCTCCAGGGCCTTTAAGGGGTCATTGACAACAGAGGTGAGTATGCCCGCCTGTTTCAGGGCAAAGGCGTACATCCTAGAAAGCGGCACATCATCATCCACGATGAGCACCCGGTATGGATGCATTGCGCTGTCTGTCGTCAATTCGTCCAAGGCTTCCACCATCTGGTTGACAGCCAGCGGCTTGGTGAAATAACGCGTACACCCTGCGCGGGCCGCACTTAGCCGGGCTTCAATGTCATTCCGCACCGACATGAAGACGACGGGAATAAGCTGCTCTCGGGCATGCTGGATCTCGCTGATCGCCTCTGCACCGGCCAGTTCGCCCTCGGGAAAGACCATGTCCATGATGATAGCTGCCGGGGGGGTTTTGTCTATCCGGTCCTTGAGTCCTTCCGGTGTGGCGAAAACGCTTACTTCGTAGCCGGCATGGCGGAGCTGACGGGCCAATTCCCGGGCAAGGTGCTTGTCGTCTTCCACTACGAATACATGTCGTTCCTCCGGTTCCTGGACTGATTTGACCGGTGGCAGCTCTTCCATGGGGGAAAAATCAGACTTTTCCGCAGCGGTATGCAGATCCGTCATCAGACGCTTGATCTGATTACGATGCTCTTGAGAAATTAAATGGTCGCTCTCTCTCAAAGTCTTGATCAGCACTTCCAGGTTGCGAGCAGCTATACTTAAATCCGCAAATCCGAATGTGCCGCCGGAACCGGCCACCCCATGCACCAGATGGTGCAAAGCCTCAAGCTGTCCGGGGTCCCCCTTGCCGCGATCAAAGGCGGCCCAGGCTTCATCGATGGAAGCAAGTTTTTCGGGCAGCACGGCGATATAGGATTCGCGCAGGTCGTTAAACTTTTCAAGTACTGTTTTGCTATCGTCAGTCATTATTGAGGCTCCTTGATATACCTAAAGTTGGAAATGCCTAAACGGTCTCACCAGGAGGTTTATAAACGGCTTCTAAACACCATCGACAAAAACCATGACAATTCTGATTTTCCTGTTTCTTGACCTGACTATTCATACACAACCTCAACCCGTTTAAGATATGAAGAAAGCTTGTTCAAAGTTTCCCCGATCCCCTCCGGGTCCATGACCTTTGCGGCCTCCTCGAGGCTCCTGCCCATATCAGTGATGGCGCCAAACCCGCATGTACCGCCGATTCCTTTCATGTTATGGCCCAACTTAAGAATAGTCTCATAGTCTCCCTTTTCCAGGGCTTCCCGCATAAACCTGACCTCTTCCTTCCAATCATCCATAAATCCGGGGATAATATCCTTGAGTTTATAGTCCACAAACACGGTTATCTTTTCTTCCTGTTTGGTTTCATTAGATGTCATAGTTACGCCCTCCCCGGTACAGACCATTATGAGATTTGTAACTTCTCAATAAATTCTGGAGCCCACTGGTGATAAAATGTAAAAGAGCTGGCTGTTTGAGTGTGTTAGTGAGCCTTAAGAAAAAACAGCTAATAACAAGATTTATCTTTTAACATATGATTG
>JAUVVL010000195.1 GCA_030604635.1 Desulfobacteraceae bacterium | reverse complement strand
CAATTATAATTAAAATTGACAGAATACCTTAACTTTAGGCACTTTAGTTCACTTTAGGCACTTTACACTTTTGCATACATAGAATGAATAAACCAAGTTATAAATACGTGATCGTATTTATGAATACGTGTACTAAGTCATCGAAATTAATCCTTTTTACCCCAAAAAACCGGTGACTTGAATTAACAATGTCCATATATCATGGCAAAATAGGACTCGACTTGTGCTCGTCTATTTCGGTGGTTTCGGCCTTTTGTCGTTTTGTTTCTTTATAATGCCGCATGGTGATGAAAGGACCTGAAATGACATACGCAAGCCCTAATATAAAAAGGGCAATGGATGGCTGGGCAGCAATAAAAATAAATATCAGGATTACTGCAACCAGAACATTGAAATTCATCTTTCTAAACAGTTCCGGCTTTTTGAAACTGCTGTATTTTAGAGTGCTTACCATTAAAAAGGAAAGCATATAAAGCAAGACAAGAATGAATATGGGATTTACTTCCCCTGCTATACCAACCCTGTGACAGAACAAAACAGTTGTTGCCGACATACCTGCTCCGGCCGGTATCGGAAGTCCTATAAAGTAATCACTGCTTATGGTGCCCACCTGGGAGTTGAAACGTGCCAGGCGGAGAGCGCCACACGCCATGAAAAGGAATGCAGCCAGCCAGCCGATTCTTCCTAACGGTTTAAGAGCCCACAAATATATCATCACGCCTGGTGCAAGGCCAAAAGATATAAGATCTGCCAGGGAATCGTATTCAATGCCGAATTTACTGGTAGTATTGGTAGCCCTGGCAATTTTACCGTCCATAATATCAAAAATTATGCCAATAATAATAGCCACGGACGCGGCAATAAATTTGCCGTCTATGGATGCTATTACAGCATAGAAGCCGCAGAAAAGATTAAGCGATGTAAATATGTTGGGCAAAATGTAAATTCCGAGACGCGATCCTTCTTTTTTAAATCTTTTTCTTCTTTTCATGGCAAAACTCCCAAAACAGATGTCCCTGCCTTTACCCTATTTCCAACAGCCACATTTAAATTTGCATCAGGCGGGAGATAAACATCGAGACGTGATCCAAAACATATCAAACCAAAACGCTGCCCACGGGCGACAACTTCACCCTCCTGTATCTTGCAGATTATTCGCCTTGCAATCAGACCTGCAATCTGGACTATGCAAATATTTTTTCCTTCTTTGGTTTCAAGAAAAACTGCATTGTGCTCGTTAAGTCTTGAAGCCTTATCAAGATTGGCGGAAAAAAATTTTCCGGGATAATAACTAACCGTTTTTACTCGCCCTTCATGGGGAATACGATTTACATGAACATTAAAAATCGACATGAAGATACTGATCTTAATGCATGCACCTTTAAAAAACGGACTGTTGTCCACAGGACCCGCCAAAATAACCTTGCCGTCGGCTGGAGCAACCACAGCACGGTTATCATTGGGAATAACACGTTCCGGGTCCCTGAAAAAATAACAGATAAAAAAGGTAATAGCAAGACCGATAAGGGCCGGAGCGGTCAGCTCCAAAATGGCGAATACAGCAGTTGTAAATGCAGAGGCAAATATAAAAGGATATCCAGCGCTTGCCACAGGAAAGGCTGTATGGCTCGGCAGATTAGAACAGGAAAATTTATCCATTCAATGTGCCTTGATCCAATTTACATTTACAGTATTCAGATACAGCTTATAAACTTAAAATATATATTATTATCAAAACAAAACAGTATTGTCAACGATAAGCGAAAACCTTATTATTGAAATCGCTTCTCACAGCTTTGTTTGTCTTTTCCCCTTAAAATTAAGTTCTGCATCAGACTTTCTGATATAATGAGGCACAAACATAGCGACATCATCTGTATCGGCGTTTTCGAATCTATTCATGCTAAGATGCGCCACAGTTGAAGCTCGGATCGTACTTTGAAAAGGCGGTGCAAAATGTGCGAGTTTACCTATCTTGTTTAATATTGTTTCTTGATAAAGCCTGGCGCCATTCCCCACAAACAGGCATGCCTCATTAAGGTCACGTACAGCTTTTTCAGGGGGAAACACCTGCTCCTCGATCTCCTTTTTCAAATTGCCATCTCGAAACCTGTATCGGGCACAATAGACCTCCCCTCTGCGCGCATCTAATAGCGGACAGATGAGATATGAAGAAAGAGATGCCTGCATGGCAAGTACATCAAGGCTTGAAACACCCACAACAGGTTTGCCGGATGCCACCGCAAGCCCCTTGACCGAACTTATTCCGATACGCACCCCGGTAAAAGTTCCAGGCCCCCTGGTGACAGCAAAGCCGTCCAGTTCAGAGACAGTTAGGCCTGACAAACCGATGACCGTATGTATCATTTCCATTAAATGTTTCGAATGGGTCTGCTCCCTGACAATCGTCACTTCAGCCAACAAGGATTCATTATCAACAATACCAACACTACAGCTTTTTGTAGCCGTATCAACCGCAAGTATTTTCATAAGAAATAGGTGATGGGTTATAGGTTAATGGCAAGCGAAAGAACTCTATCCATGTTCTTTACAGGAACAAAACTGATTTTACGCTTTACGTTCGATGGAATCTCAGCCAGATCCCTTCTGTTCTTCTCGGGAATAATGATTGTGCTAATTCCGGCCCTTAACGCGCCCAATGCTTTCTCCTTTAAACCTCCTACAGGAAGAACCCTCCCCCTGAGTGTGATTTCACCTGTCATGGCTACATCTTTATTTACCGGTTTATTCGTCAAAGCAGAAATAAGAGCTGTAGCCATTGCAATTCCGGCCGATGGCCCGTCTTTTGGTATTGCACCCGCCGGAACGTGAATATGTACATCCATATTTTCAAAAATATTTTCTTTAACGCCTAAAGATGCAAGGTTTGCCCTGGCATAGCTAAGAGCTGCACGGGCAGACTCCTGCATAACATCTCCGAGTTGACCGGTTATGATTAACTCTCCCTTGCCACCAATTAAAGATGCCTCGACATAAAGAACCTCACCACCGACCTGGGTCCAGGCAAGTCCGGTGGATAAACCGACCTGACTGCTTTCCTGATCCATTTCAGGAAAATATTTGGGAACACCCAGGTACTTATGCAAGTTGTTTTTTGTAATCCGAAAAGGCCCTTTATCTCCTTCGGCAATTTTTCGCGCCACCTTGCGGCAAAGAGCTCCTATCTCGCGTTCAAGGTTCCTTAAGCCGGCCTCAGAAGTATACTCTGTTATAATCTGAAGCAATGCACCCGGTGTGATAGGCATGGTTTTGGCCTTTAATCCATTCTCCCTGATCTGTCGCGGAATAAGGTGCCTTTGGGCAATCATCGTTTTTTCTTCTTCTGTATATCCGGTAAGAGAAATAACCTCCATCCTGTCAAGCAGCGCTGACGGGATGGTATCTGTCAAGTTGGCCGTGAGGATAAACATGACCTTGGAAAGATCAAAGGGTAAGTTAAGGTAGTGGTCACTAAAAGCCGAGTTCTGTTCTGGATCAAGAGCCTCTAAAAGGGCTGAAGAAGGATCTCCACGAAAATCAGAGCCAAGCTTGTCGATCTCGTCCATCATGAAGACAGGATTGTTTGCACCACTCTGTTTCAAACCATGCAATATACGTCCCGGCATGGAACCGATATAAGTACGACGGTGTCCTCTGATTTCTGCTTCATCACGAATGCCACCCAGAGAAATACGGACGAATTTACGTTTCATGGCGTGCGCAATAGCCTGACCCAGGGAAGTCTTTCCCACACCAGGTGGACCCATAAAACAGAGAATTGGACCTTTCATCATTGGATTAAACTTACGTACGCTCAAATATTCCAGTATGCGATCCTTTACCTTGTCCAATGCAAAATGGTCCTTGTTGAGGACCTTTTTGGCGCGCTTGATATCGAATATATCTTTGGTCGATTTACTCCAGGGCAAATCAACCAGCCAGTCCAAATAGGTTCGCACAACTGAAGCTTCGGCTGAGTCAGGATGCATCTGTTCCAGACGTTTCAGCTGTTTTAAAGCTTCTTTATCAGCCTCCTTTGACATCTTGGCGCTTTTTATCTTTTTTTTGTAATCCTCGATCTCATGTGCTTTGTCATCGGCCTCCCCGAGTTCCCTGTGAATCGCCCTCACCTGTTCTCTTAAAAAGTAGTCTCGCTGGCTTTTTGAAATTTCATCTCTAACATCAGACTGGATCTTAACCTGCATGGATGATAGTTCCACTTCACGTGAGAGCAAGTCGTTGACTTTCTTGAGACGTTCCACAGGATCGATCAGTTCGAGCAGAATCTGGGATTCATCAATTTTTAATCTAAGATTTGAGGCAACAAGATCAGCAAGTTTCCCAGGATCATCTATACTTTCCAAAATAGTGCCGACATCACTGGTCATTTCGCCACGCAAATCCAGAATCTTTTCGGAGTGCTCCCGGACATTCCGCATCAGGGCTTCAATTTCAAGATCGATCTCCTTAACCGGTTCCTCCTTAATAATTTCAATTTTTACCCGATACAAAGATCTCTTTGAAACGTATTTAACAATCCTTGCCTTGGCGATACCCTGCACAAGGGCCTTGACACTACCATCAGGAAGTTTCAGCATTCGCAGTATCCGGCTCACAGTGCCAACCGAAAAAATTTGATCCTGCTCCGGGTTTTCGATATCTGGGTCCTTTTGTGTAGCCAAAAACAAATACCCGTTCTTTGCAACTGCCTCTTCCACAGCGCGAACCGATTTTTCGCGTCCAACAAAAAGCGGGAGAAGCATGTCGTTAAAAATCACAATATCCCGTACCGACATCAAAGGAAGTGTTTCAGGTAAAGTTGCATCCTTTTCATCTTCTTCAATAATGCTGATAAGATCATCTTTGTCGGTTTCAGCCATTGTTGCCCTGCCTCGATTATGTATTAATTTAGCTTTATGAAAAACGTGTCCCACAAGCATTCAGGTGATCCGGTTTTAAAGTGGGTCACTGTTTGACACGATTTAAAACCGGATTACCTGAATGCGATAATTTTTTTCAAAGGGCTAAATTGATACCAATATTTTAATAAGACATAATAAGACATAATAAGACATAATTCTCTTTTTACAATATCAATCTTGATGGTTTTATAAAAAGTCGAATTCATCTTGTTTTAGGTTTTACTAAGAAGTTCAAAACCCATCCGACATGATTTTTCTTTACAAAGCTTTTTTGTGATAAAAACCGAAAAAGTGTTGAGTGCCTAAAGTGAACTAAAGTGAGCTAAAATTAAGGTATTCTGCCAATTTTTATCAGAATGACAGCGCGATAGCGCTTCCTCAACTTTAGCTCACTTTAGATCACTTTTAACTTTAGTCACTCTTGTAACGACTGTGATAGACCTTCCAGCAATATTATCTATGACGGTTGCTTAATGTGCTTAATAGTAAGTATTTATTATACATGTTCAGGAATGGGTTTTAGGTGTATGGCCGTTGATTCGGGTTAACCCGCATTGCAGAGCATTTTGATACCCCTAAGGGGGCAGTCTCAGATCAACAGCTTTGACAGCTTCTTTTCTCCGAACCTCATTGGAAGCACAATTGCAAGAATACTAATTATAAAAGCCAGTGCAAACGATCCAATTATCCATATCCACTCTAAAACGGTTAATGCCCTTTCCCTGATGCCTGCCATAAAAATGTTGTAAACCGGGCCGGACTCAATTAGGATCACGGCGCCTATATATCCTGCACACACCATCATAAAGAGAAGTCCGCCGAAACTTGTAACAGTTTGGGCCGGGTTTTCGGATTTAAAATCCGGATACGCTGCGCCAAAACCAATCCCCATGGATACAACCCCCGGAACCATTAATAATATGTTAACTGTTGAAAGTGCCATCATAAAGGGAGTAACGTTAAGGAGGATGTTCGTTGCAACGATCAGGATTTCGGTTAAAACCAGCAGGGGGAAAAAATAGATAAAGAACTTTATCCAGAGATAGTTTTTTAGCGGTATCGGCGCCGATTTTACCAACCAGAATGCCTCACTTTCAGTGCTTACAGCAGGATAAGCAAAGCGGGCTGTAACAGCTATAAGAACAAAGCCCGCAAGGGCCATGTTCAGAAAGGAAAGCAGATTCTGAAGGTATACGGTCTTTATGGGAGCTTTTTCCAAGGGAAGAGCATTAAAGTTGTAGATATATATGACAACAAGGGCCCCTATAAGAAATAGCTGGGACCACTGGGTCTGATCCCGGAAAAATGTTCGGATCTCTTTTACTGCAAAGGCCCTGACCGGACGCGACAGAAATCTTAAAAGTATGCTGCCGGACCCTCTGAATTTAAAAAGCCTAACCGGTGCCGTCCGGGTCTTTGAAAGCCCTTTAAAGTACATGGCATCTGCAATAATGATAACCATAAACACCATTACCCCTACAAAGCTCAAGGAAAGCGCCATGTGAAACAACCACTCTGCAAACTGCCCTGAAAGTACAGCCTTCATGCTGTCAAATGCCCATGTACTCGGAAGGTATGGCGGTGACGGGGTCTTTAATGCCTTAAGATAAACAAGGACGGTTGCAAAAATTTCGGGATCAACAAGACGTTCCGGCCGTATAAATCGAAAAGCAAAAAAGAGGACCATAAAAAAGAAAAGACCTATGAATATAAATATACTTCTTATGCGACTTGCCGGAATAACAATCACGGCGATCATAACCAGAATGACGCTTATGCCTGATGCAATAATCGAAAGCGATAAAAGGGTGAAAACGATATTGCCATAGAAAAAAGGGCCTGCCCGATAAACAATACCGTATGAGATAAAGACCGGAATGGTATACACAACGACCATCCACGAACTGTCGACGGTGCTTTCAATCCACCTTGCAATAAGAATTTTGTAACTTGAAACCGGCATGGAATGTACAAGAGGAAGATCTCTGCTGATATAAAGTTTGGAAAGGGATGTGAGGATACTGCTGAAAATAAGAATTGAAAGAAATATGAGAAGCACCATTGAAAGCAGTTTATATGCAAGGATATCACCCAGGTCTTCTATATTTTTGAAATAACCGAGAACTCGCAATGAGACAGCAAATATACCGCCCCAAAAAAGCACACCGATTGTCCCGAACAATAAAAGCTTAAATGGCCTGCTTTCGTTGTTCTTTAAAAAGCCCTTGCCTTTAAAGGACCAAATCCTCGGTTTTAAAAGTATAATGATATCTTTCATTCTTGTAACTTCTCAATAAATTCTGGAGCCCACTGGTGATAAAATGTAAAAGAGCTGGCTGTTTGAGTGTGTTAGTGAGCCTTAAGAAAAAACAGCTAATAACAAGATTTATCTTTTAACATATGATTG
>JAUVVL010000333.1 GCA_030604635.1 Desulfobacteraceae bacterium | reverse complement strand
TTTAGCGAAAGAAAGAATTTTTTGAATGTGCTTTATGGCAACTTGAATATCTTTTTTGTTTGGTTTAGTTCTTATTCTTATGGGTTCTCCCATATAAATTTTAGGCATATTTTTTTGAATGTTAGCTATATGAGATTCACCTATTATTTTTTGTTCGTCACAATATTTATAATATTTTTCGCAAAACCTCTGGAATCTTTTTCTTTTCCACCCCTTCAGGTGAAAGGAAAATTCATCCATGGCGGCGCGGTGTTTTTGGAGTGCATAGGGAAGGATATTCCATGCAAAAAAATCTCCACTTTTAAGACAATCGAGTTCTTCTTTAAAGACCTTCTTGAGTTTTTGGGCAGCTTCATTGATTCTTGTTTGTTCATCTCTATACAGGACGAGGCGGTGGGCGGCGATAATACCAAAGAGGGTAACAACAATCCCGACAGACCAGGCTATGTGTTCACTGAAAAAGTTGTCCATTTTTTTGAAGAATGGTATTTTATAATTCTTGCCAATATTTTAATATGGCTGTCTTATTACTATGAAACTAGAAAAAAATAAATAATTTAAATCGTACAGGCCAACAACTCTTTCATAGACCAAACATGATTAGTAATTCCCGCCTCCATAGCAGGTGTAACCCTCAATGTTTGATGAATCCTTATAAAGTTATAATGTGCAAAATGTAGGGCAACCGCAGCTTTAAGGTTCCGCAACTTCTTAGAAAAAGCATTTGTAAGCCTGGTCAGCCCTCTAATATGCATTCGCATCGTCAAATTTTGTCTTTCGAAGATGATTTGGGGTCGCCCATTAAAGGGTATGTCAAGAGAAAAAACACCTCTCCCTGAAAATAAATGGCAATTTATTCTTGATATTTACACACAACAGCGCGACATCGTTTTTTGTTCTTATCCGCACCCGTTATTTCGGTTTTATCGGTTGAAGTCGCATTTAACTGACTCGCACCAGTCACCCATCAGGATCAAGGCATTGTTCTTTGACAAATTATTAGAACCGCCCCTGGACCGTTTCCGGCCCCCAGAAAATTTTCGGTACCATGCCGTGTCCAATTCGCATTTTCACAGATCCTATGGTTATTAACCAACCTCGCTAAGGTTCACGACATGGGCGAATCAAGAGTGGTAAAAACAGCCGCTGACTGTTTATATAGTTGGGCTACGGCAGCTTCCAATCAGGCCATATGGCTTTATACCAACCCCAGAATCGGTTTACTGCCGTACCCAAAGTGATTAAACAAAAAGCTTTTTTTCATCAAACGGTACTTGATCGCGCATAATATAGTAAGAAGCTCGGGCCAATTTATTGGCAAGGGCTTTGGTAGCAACGGCGCCGTTGGCTTTTGCTTTTTTGCGTTGGTATAACCTTCGAGCTCCGGAACAGTATCGGGTGGCAAAATGTGCAGCTTCTACATATGCCCATGCCAGATATCTATTGCCGTTTTTTCGGTTTCCCTGGCCTTTCTTTTTTCCGTTCGACAGTCGTTGGCTTTTTACACAACGGCAATATGAACAGTAGTTGCCAACTTTATAAAAACGTTTGATATCGCCAACTTCTAACATGATCGTCAGAGCTAAAATATCTCCTATACCGGGGATGGTAAGCAGCATTTGAAAAGACTTTCTCAGCTGTATTTGAGTTTTAACTTCTTTCTCAATATTCTTGATAATCTTATTTAAGAGCTGAATTTCGGCAACATCGCTTTTGGCTGCAAACACCAAATGGGGAGAATCAAACATATCCTCTACAAACTGTTCTGTGAAAGTTTTAATCGAACTTACGGGCATAGTGAAACCACGGTTTCTGGCAATCATGCTTTGTAAACTCAAGGCAGTGGACGTTCTGTGCTTTACGAATCGAAGCCGACGACGCAGCAGATCTCTGAGTGCTCCTCGCTCTTTGGGATAAATATGCCTTCAGGCAGTATGTTGAGACGCAGCATGTGCGCCAGCCAGAACGAATCCCACTGGTCATCGGTATGTTTCAATCCTTCATATTGTTTGATTGCTGACGGGTTGGCCAGATGGACTTTATAGCCTTTTTCTTGTAATCCATCCACCAGCCAATACCAATTGTAGGTCGATTCCACCACAATGCCTTGCAAGTTTCGTTTAAACGGTCTAAGTGCCTTCAAAACGACATCAACTCGGTTTTCATGCCGCTTGCTGTAGAGCCGTCTGTCTTTTTCATCAATGATTCCGATAAAACTATTACTTGAGTGTAGATCGATTCCGGCGTATGCTTTCATTTGACACCTCCTAAATCTAAAGGTTAACAGATAATGGTTCCATAGCACGATTGTGCTATGGATAGGGAGGTGTCTCTTTATAGCGCATCTGGCTGTAGTGACATTTAGCGGAGCGATCCGAAGGAAAATGTCACGCTTGATGCGCAAAACGTCTTCTGCTGTATTACATAATCGCTTTATTCTCTTGATTTATGATTAACCCTTTATATGATTATCAGGCCACGCTAAGTGTCTGAAAATTCGGAAAAAGAACTCTATAAATAGCCGTTTTTTGGGCTTAAGCATACCATTTTGGGTGCAAAATAACAGCTCTAAGGATTTTCTTTTGAAATATTATTTAGCTTAAAAGGTCCTTTTTGTGGCAAAAAGAGTCGTTTAAGACGATTTTAGGGCTTATTTTAGGCCTCTTTTGCTATTGTTATAGTTGGTTAACGTGGCCCGACCCCAAGTGAACCCAAGTGAAAGAAGTGAAATAAGGAATTTCAGAAATATTGCATTTCTATAAAGGCTGCACCTAACATTCTTCTGCACCTGATTCGGGCCACTTCGCGGCCCTCACAGGTGAGAAGTTAGACAAAAAGTCAGGGATATGAAATCCGATAATCGTCAGATCATCGAAGCGCTGGCTGAACAGTTGGCGGCGATTCCCATCGAGGCACACCTTGCGGATGACCCAACGCTAATTGAGCGTTGCTCTGCCTTTCTCAGCAATGCCATCCGTTTCTGGCACAAGCACAAGGAGGCTATTCCCTCCGTTGCCGCGCTGACCACCATCATTTCACTTGACTACCATCACGTGATGAAAACGGGTTCAAGAGATTTGCGCCACCTAATGAACATCTTGGAAGCGAATCGAGAAGCGCTCAAGAAGGTGAAGGAGGTGCTCCCGGCGGATTCATCTCTCGACAAATAGTAAATAGGGGTCTGACCACGACAAGCTATTAAAATGATATAATATTTTAAATTATTAGGCACGATTTTTGGGCTTAGACCTATCATTTTATCACAAAAAATAGCTGTCTAAGGAGAATCTTTTCAATT
>JAUVVL010000347.1 GCA_030604635.1 Desulfobacteraceae bacterium | reverse complement strand
CGAACCCCGCAGTAAGATGTTAAGTTAGGCGCAATTAGATCGGCGTTTTCTGATAAAACATGACGATAAGAAGTTAATTTTTAACAGTCTGCATTAATACTTCGAGCATTTCAAGAAAAAATTATTACCAATAAAAATAGTAGAAGAAAATTAAGAATACTTTCCTTTTCCGTTATAGAAAGCGGTTAACAAGCAGACACGGGACTTTCTTACATGTATTGAGGGGGCTTTGTGGTCGGCCACAAAGTTGATCAGATGTTGATAAGTGATCTTTTTAACCGACCGGATTCTTTGAGATTTCAGGAAGGCTTTAAATTAATTCAGCCGGATGGTTAAAGCTTGGATGGAACGTACTGAGAAATCCGCCAGTCTGCAATATTCAATAAACTGGTTAATATAGCGATAAAGCATGTTGGAACCTCCCCGTTTTTATGGGATCATGCTTCATCATTTATAAGCCTAAGGCTTATTAAACGCCTATTAATAAAAGGCTAACTGCGCTAACTGCGGGGTTTGTTGGAACTCGGCCGTGAGTTCTGGACAATGCCAGCCAAAGGGTCATTGAGAGTTCCGGTTGTTATACGTTCCGAAGATGAATATAACAACCTGTTTAAGAAATTCGGTTTCACTTTTGCTAACCAAGTATTGTATCCCAATCAGAAGGTTCTGAATGAGAGGACAGGCTTACGTTTTTCGGCAGGTTTACCTCTTGTTCTGGTATATACTTGTTGTAAGAATAATCAGATAGCTGGCAAAGCAATAACCAATGATAGAGATCAACGGCGGACATAAATCAGGATCGGGAACGATAGTTCGGGATGCAGTTTCCCTTTCTGCATTAACTGGTCAGGGATTACATATTACGAACATCAGAACAAAAAGAGATAAACCCGGCTTAAGATCTCAACATCTGAAAGGGGCAGAAGCCTGTAGACAGATTTGCCAAGGTAGAATAGAAAATGCCAAAGTTGGATCAAAGGAGATTAGGTTTTGGCCGGGAGAGAGATTGTGCGGAGGTAATTACTATTTCGATATTGGAACTGCTGGCTCTACTGCTTTATTAACTTCAATTCTCTTGCCAATATCAATCTTTTGTGAAGAAGCTGCAACTTTCAAAATCACAGGCGGTTTATTCCAAGATTTCGCCCCATCAGCTTACTACTTGAAACATGTTTTATTCCCTGTTTTGCATCATATGGGTATTGATGCTGAGCTTAAAATATTACAAGCAGGTTACTATCCTAAAGGCTATGGATCAATTCAAGTGAAAACGGTACAATTGAGACAAAAATTGCACCCTATCACTCTGCTTGAACAAGGTGAAGTATTAAGGATTGATGGTTTTGCACTTTCATCTCTGCTCGAAGAGAGAAAAGTGTCTGATAGAATGGCTGAAGCATGTCAAATAAGTTTGAGAGCAAAAGGATACAATCCAGCAATCCGGGTGATTTACGATACCAAGCAGAACCCAACATTTAACAAAGTCTCTATTCAAGCCGGTGCTTCGTTAGCAATCTGGGCAAAGACCGAAAACAAATGTCTCATAGGTTCAGATATGGCTGGGGCACTAAAACGTTCTGCTGAAAACATCGGAAAGCAGGTAGCTAGAAACCTGATTGATGATTTAGAAACAGGAGCAACAGTTGATAGATATCTAGCTGATCAGTTGATTCCATTCTGTGCTCTAGCGGATGGGACCAGCGAATATCTGATTCCACGAGTAACACAACATGTTGAAACACGATTATGGCTGGTTGAGGAAATACTCGGTGCTAAAACCCAAATTAAGGATAACCGTGTGATCATAAAAGGGATAGGATACCAAAGATAATCAGAGATGGCTAACAATTCGTTGAGGTGCGACCGCCATGGGCGGTCGCAAATTAGGCCCGGTTCGGAAATGGATGGCAATTACGGATTCAGTCCCGGTGGCACGAGGGGAATAAAGTCATAGTAACCAATTGAAGATATCTGCTATAATGCCAGCAATTGGTGGGGTGCCACCGTGTATGGTCGGTATAAGCATGGCGGCTCCTTAACTCAGTCGTAAGAAGTTCAAAAGGAAAAAAATGTCAGACGAAAAAATTGAAAAATTGGCCGTATTAATAGATGCAGACAACGCCCAACCTTCTATTGTTGACGGACTACTATCGGAAATCGCAAAGTATGGGACAGCTAATGTAAAAAGGATTTACGGTGACTGGACGCTGTCAGGCCTTAAAGGGTGGAAGGAAGTTCTTTTACAGTATTCAATACAGCCCATACAGCAATTTGGGTATACTTCAGGGAAAAATGCAACCGACAGTGCATTGATAATTGACGCAATGGATTTACTTTACACGGGCAAATTTGACGGTTTTTGCATCGTATCCAGCGATAGTGATTTCACTAAGTTAGCGTCAAGGATAAGGGAAGCAGGTCTTTTTGTATATGGATTCGGGGAGAGAAAAACCCCTAATGCATTCGTTTCTGCGTGTGATAAGTTTATTTTCACTGAAGTGCTGCGCTCCAAAGATGATTATAGTGAGAAAATAAAACGCAAGACAACCAGCGAACTTAAGAAAGACACGAAACTCGTTAATTTATTAAGAAACGCTGTTGAGGCATCTTCGGACGATTCTGGTTGGGCTCATCTTGCATCCGTGGGCAGTAACATTGCCAAGCAGGCACCAGAGTTTGATCCGCGAAACTATGGTTACAAAAAGTTGGGGGAGCTTGCATCAGCAACAAAGCTATTCCAACTCGAAGAAAGAGCTGTTGGCGATGGACTCTCAAAGGCAATTTATTTAAAAGACAAAAGAAAGAAATAAAGAGAAAAACTTCTAACAATGCAAATGAAGCTGACCTGAAGAAACGGAGCGGTTTACCGTAAAAGCCGTGCAGGTTCGAAATGCTTTAGGCACGCAGCTTAGCCGGGGACGAACCCCGCAGTAAGATGTTAAGTTAGGCGCAATTAGATCGGCGTTTTCTGATAAAACATGACGATAAGAAGTTAATTTTTAACAGTCTGCATTAATACTTCGAGCATTTCAAGAAAAAATTATT
>JAUVVL010000037.1 GCA_030604635.1 Desulfobacteraceae bacterium | reverse complement strand
TAAGAGGCATCGAGCGAAGAAAAATATTTAAAGATGACACCGACAGGATTAATTTCCTGGATCGGCTAGGTAAGGTGCTCTCAGAAACCGGTACAAAATGTTTTGCATGGGCTCTGATTCCCAACCACTTTCACCTTTTACTGCGCACTGGTGCTTGTCCGCTTTCCACCGTTATGCGCAGGCTGCTCACCGGCCATGCAATGAGCTTTAACCGTCGACATCGTCGAAGCGGCCAGCTTTTTCAGAACCGTTACAAATCGATTCTCTGCCAAGAAGATATCTATCTGCTGGAACTCGTACGGTATATTCACCTTAATCCGGTTCGGGCCAAGCTTGTTGATGACATAAAAACACTGGACAAATATCCTTTTTGCGGTCACGCAGTTATCATGGGGAAAAAAACATAGATTGGCAAGATGATGCTTATGTTCTGAAAATGTTCGGTGACAAGAGATCAACTGCACGACGCCGTTACAAAATATTCGTTCAGAAAGCCTCGCTGTCTCTTTCTTTATGGGCGAAGTAGAGCCAGGCCAAACCTCCTATCATAGCCAGCAAAATCATAATTATCGCTAAAAGGCTTATCCTTTTCTTGATTCCTCTGATTTCATGCACAGGGGCCGGTACCGCCTCACGGCGGCTTCGCATGGCTGCTTCTATCTCTTTATCTTTAATCCGGGCTATGTATCAAACACGTCTCCGGTTTTCAGTCCTTGTTCGGCCGCGAATTCGGCGGCAGCCACTTTTCCGCCTTTAGCCGGCCTGACTTTGGTTGCGACAAGCTTTCCTCCGGAGACCGCCACATGAATCCCCTGATCATCGATGTTAAGAATCGTTCCCGGAGCTTTATCAGCAGCTTCCTCGATCAGCTTTGCCCCGTAAAAGCGAACCTTTTCTCCTTTGAATAGAGCAAATGCGCCGGGTTGAGGATCACAACCGCGCACCAGATTGTAAAGTTCCCGGGCCGGCTTGTTCCAATCAATGCCTGCCACGCGGTCATCGCATGGCGGCTCATAAGTAGCATCGGCTTCATCCTGGGGAAGCTTGGGCGCCTTGCCCGCTTTTACCAGATCGATCGATTCGAGGATGGCCTCAATGCCCATGGGAAAGAGGTGATTAAAATAGATGGAACCGGTTGTATCTTCCGGGCCGATGTCGATCTCTTTCTGAAGGATAATAAGTCCGGTGTCGATACCCCCGTCAGGCCAGAAGATGCTTAGTCCGGTTCGGGTGTCCCCCATGATCACAGCCCAGTTAATAGCACTTGCGCCGCGATGACGCGGTAAAATTGAAGGATGATAGTTGATGGTTCCGTGAGTGGGCACATCAAAAAAGCGTGCCGGGATGATATCGGTGACAAACGCCATGACGGTCAGATCCGGTTGAAGATCCTTGTACTCGACAAAAACTTGATCATCCTTATACGTCTTGGGTTGAAAAACTTCAATTCCTTTGGAAACAGCTGCATCCTTGAGAGGATCAGTCCGGCCGCCCGGTCTGTCCGGCGGCGCGTAAACCGCTACAACGTTCTCCCCCCTTTCCAACAGACTCTCCAATACTTTTGCCGCAAATGCTGCCTGGCCAATCAATAGAATACGCATACTTTACCTCCTGCTCTTTGTTTTAGTTAAACGATATTGAAACCCAACATTTAAATCTGTGTGATTCTGGTAACAGGGGGTTAAGGTTTTTTCTGAAAGGCGATATCTTTGTCAATTGGCACGGAATTCTCCGTGACCGAATATTTATGATTTATAGCACGGCATTTTGGTTTTGGCGAAATAAATGCTCAAATCATAAATATTTGGTCAATTTCCCAAGGCATGAATGATATTGCCTGGAAGAAAAAATCTTAAGCCCCGGTGCTGAAGAAAAATGTTAAAATCCTGTATCGGACGACAATTGTTATGGAATTTAAAAAATAAGAATGTATTTTAAAAATAATTACCATGAATTTTAGAATAAGAAAAGAACCCATTTATTTGCCTTTTAATTTCAGCCATCGTTTTGCATTTCCACTACCAAGTTTCGCAGCCTTTCTTATATCGTCCAACCCTCTTTTCTTCTTTCCTATTTTTATTAAGGCTATGCCTCTGTAAAAATAGGCGTTTCTTATCCCAGGATTTAAATTAATCACGGCATTAAAATCCTTAATAGCATTTCTATATTGCTTCAATGCCATGTAAGTATTACCCCTATGATGGAAATGCATATATTTTGGATTATGTTCTATGGCTTTATTAAAAGCAGATATTGCTTCTCTATATTTTCCTTCACGTCGTAGTTGTAATCCTGTTTCAAATGATTCCCAGGCACTAATAATCTTTGATGAGGATCTAAAGTCACGATTTATATTTATTAAATTATTTTGAATTCTTGCCAATTCTTCTTTCAATTCTTGAATTTGCTCTATCGATTTTTCATTAACATTTTTTAATTTTCTGATATTCTCCTCACCTTCACGGCTTCCCTTCATCTCTTCAATTGCTTTTGCAACAGCATTTGGATCAGCATCAATCTTTGCTGTTAGGGAATATATTTTTCCATTCCATTTTTCTTCTAAAATTTCTGTTTTAACAATACCGGCGCTTAAGGCTGTAATTTCGTCCTTTGTAATTTGATAATTCGCAACCTCTGTTTTTGTTTCGATATAAGTACCAAGCTTTTCTAATAAAAGCCTCTTGACTTGCAATAATGAAATGGTTCGGCATGTTAGTTTGCTATCAGCTTCGCTTGCATCATAAGTATATTTTTCTTCAAAGGTCACGGTCTTAGCCTGACTTGCAAATGGAAAAAGTAATAGAACATAAAAGCAGAGTAATATAATTTTTTTCATTTGAGGTCTCCTTTCCTGCTGAAAAGGTTTAATTGAAAAACGTCAATATATAGGGTTAAGAGTATATGTTAGAAAAGATTATGAATTCTGTATAGTAAAATATTTATTCTTCAGAGCTTTATGAAATTATGAATCAAAAAGGAAATAAAGTCAAAGAGTTTTGGGTATTGTGCGGACGTTGAATATGCCAAAATAATTGCAAATATATCATTAATATGGCATAAATGCATCATTTTTCCCTTATTTAGGGTATGACTTTTCCCCACATGGTTAACAAAATCCGGTTTACCGGAAGTTATCTGAAGGATGCACGAACATGTTAGCTCTTTCTACTTCATGGAAATCGAAAGAATCAAAAAATGGCGAAATCTTGGTTCAGGCATTGGAAGGTTTTGATGTCAGCGGGATTGAACTGGATTATCGTATCAATGAAGCTATATTCCGACAGATGAAAAAGCCGCTGAAGCGATCAGATTTGAAGGTTGTAAGTATTCATAATTTTTTCCCTATTCCTGCTGTTATACCTCATTCGAAAGGTGGAGGAGATCTGTTTCTCCTTTCGCACCCGGACAGAGAGGAGCGTCAGCGTGCTATCCAGTGGACTATAAAAAGCATTGAACATGCCAATGACCTTGAAGCGAAGGCGGTAATCCTTCACTGCGGCTATGTGGAAATGAACACAGAGACAGATGTTCTATACGATTTTTGGGAAACAGACCGAATTCATTCGGAAGAGGCTCAGGCATTTATTATTCAAAAACTGAAGGAGTGTGATCTGTTAAAGACCAAACATCTGGAAGGCCTGCTATTCAGCCTGGATAGGCTTATTCGTGTTGCTGAAAAACAAAATATAACTCTCGGAATTGAGAATCGGTATCATTATCATGAACTGCCTGGATTTGATGATTTTGAAGTTTTATTTACCGAGTTTGAAGGAGGGCCTGTGGGGTACTGGCATGATACTGGTCATGCTTTTGCAAATGAAGTTCTAACTATTATTCCATCCGCAGCTCTTTTGAAAACCTATTCTGACAAACTAATCGGTGTTCATCTCCACGACGCCGTTGGGCTTGATGATCACCTTGCTCCTGGAACAGGAAAAATTGATTTCAAAAGTATTAAGTCCTTTCTCAAGAATGATACATTGTTGGTTGTCGAGTTGAAACCGGGAACACCAGATTCAGAAGTATCTCAAGGCATCCAATTTATTAGAGATAATGTGATGAATTGAAAGACCTTGGGATTTCTTTTTAAATTTCCATACAGACTTTGTCCAGCGTTTTCCATGAGGCTTTTTTAACCGGCTGTCAAGATATCATGCGCTTTTGGTCCGCAATTGAAAACAAGGTCAAGTGCTGAGAGGTTGGGGATGAAATCCCCCCAGAGTTGAGGATAGACTAATGATGGTGGTTTAAAGTCTGTCAGCCTGATCCCTGCCGCCTTGAATCGATCTGCATCAAGATATTTTCCGGCAGCGCTCTGGGCCAAAAACCGCGGGGCGCCCAGCTTCCTGCAGATTTCAATAAGAAGCTGGTCTCCTCTTGCCTGAATCCCCAGTTCGGACAGTAATACGACCTTTGTGTCAATCCGAAGATGTTTCATCAGGTAGCGGATGATCTTTAGATTCAAGTCGATGAGTTTATCAAATCTTGATAAAAACAGACCTTCCACAAAGCTAAGATGATCCTTGTAGTACGGGGCTCTGGCATATGCACTCTTTAAGCTATCCAAATGTTTTTTTGCCCAGCGGCCGTCATGGCATATCCTGACGGCGTTGATGTTTTGCAGCCCCAAACCTTTCTTTTTTACAGGCACGGTCATCCACAGGGTCCCCTGGTTGTTCTTAAATCGATTTCGGGTTATCCAGGTTGTACCCCGGGGAAACTGGACGTTATCCAAAATTACGAAAACATCAGAAAGATGCGCCTTGTAGAAAAAACCCGGAAACGGAAAAAAATATGGCTGATTGGCTGATATAATCATTTTTTCATTTGACTTTTTTTCAGTATTCTGGCCCATATAATCAACAATTTATCTATCTTTTTTGTAACTCCTCAGTAAATTCTTTTATCATATAATACTCCAGAACTTACTGAGAGGGTACTCCTTTTTCAAGCCCCTAGGATACGTTGGATGGACATTAATGATATTTACGAACTGATTCCGGACTTTCACTGTACTGAAGGGTGCCACGAGTGCTGTCAAAACTTCGGCGTACCTTCCAGAACACGGGTGGAGGATGAACGTGTCAAAGCGTTTCTTCAAAAAAATTCGATGCAGCTTGGTGAGGCTCGGGGTAACACCTGTCCTTACTTAAATGAAACGGGTTGTTCCATTTACCCTGTCGGGCCGTTGATCTGTCGCTTGTATGGTACATCCCCGAACTACCGCTGCATAATGGAGGCCATGCCGATCAGGCTTTTGCATGAAGATGAAGAAGCGGAAATCTTCCACTTATACCGGACCAATTTTTTTTAACCCATAGTTTTCATTCCGCTTACACACCGATTACTTGGGCCGGTAATAAGGCTCGTCTCCAGCCCTGCCCATCAGCCTCAGCTGACCGCCACAATTTTGACAGACCAGAAGCCTGTCTAAAAGATTCGACTCGGTGCCGTCCTCTTCATCCATAGTAATGTCATCTGCGGGAAGATAGCTGGAGGCGCCGCATTCCATACACATGCATTCCATTTCTTCGCCCATGGGCCCCATCCTTTTTGTTTAAACATATATAACCTGGTCCTTTGGGCCTCCGGTTCGTAGAGCCTACGCCTCGGATAGCCAGGTCAGAGATAAATGGTTTTGCCGAAATAATTAGATGAAAAATTCGCGCGAAGCATCCCGAAGGGATAACCACTAAATTAGAAATTCGAATTTCGGATTTTTGACCGAAAACGGGGTTTTCGGTCAAGCACTACTTGGGTTATTTTTTTCACAAACTCATTCAGGATACGATAGAGGGTATAGACGCTTTCAATATTGACGTGCTCTGTCAGGGAATGCTGGCTCTGGTCGCCATCGGCGCCCCAGATGATCCCTTTTATTCCGTATTTTGAAAGAAAGCCGGCGTCATTTGAACCGTCTTGGAATCCGATTGAAGTGTTTTTTGAAATGTCCAGCAGCAGGTCCAGGTGTAATGACGGACCTTCATCAAAAAGAGGTTCTACGGCCTCGACCATGAGCTTGCTTTGCAATTCTTGCTGCATCTTGTTGATAAGTTCTTCCAGGTTGTCAGTTTCCGTATACCGGATATCTAATACAGCCTCGGCGTATCCCGGAACTTGATGATGTGATTTTCCTGCATGAATGCTTTTGATATTTATTGACCTGTGCCAGTGTTGCGGAACCGATCGCATGAAATATGTTCTCAATTTTACGTAATCGTCAATCAGTTTTTCGATGGCATTTTCACAGAGCCATGGTCTTGCGCCGCGGGCCGCCTTTACTCTGGATACGAGTTTCAGCCGGGCGCTCCCCTTTTCTTTGACCACGATTTTTTCTACGCTGCCGCCATCCAGAACGATGCAAAAGTCTGTTTTAATCTCCTGAAGCGCCTTTTTTGCGCCATTAAAACCGCCGATTTCTTCATCGCTGGTAATTAAAATTCCGAACGGCAAATTATCCTGACTTTTACCATGTTTTCGAAGTTGCTTAAAGTGCTTGTTTAACAGGACCAATGATAAGGCAACGGCATACTTATCATCGATGCTTCCACGGCCGTAAAGCTTTCCATCTTTTTCAAAGGGGTTGAACAGCTCATCCGGCGCATCAACGACGTCGATGTGAGTCATCAGGAGTATGGGAGCAAAACCGCTTTGTGGAACGACCAGAATGGATGGGGATATCTGATGATCAAGACGCTTGTATTCAACGCCGCAGTTTTTTAAATAATATTCAATAAATTCGGTACAGCGCTCAATTTCCTTGGGTTTTGAGCGCATTGTTTTGAATCGAATCAGATCTTTGGTAAGGTTGATAATTTCTTCCATCTTCGAAAATTAGGAATTTTTTCTTAAGAATTTTGACCTGCCCGCCCATGCCTTTTTGGGCAGAGTGCTTCAACCGCCTCAAGCAGTGAGGCAGGAGCAAATAGGCGCCATAATGCAAACCGGGCAATGGCAGGCGGGTATTCGAATTTTAATCCCGAAAATACAATACGTTATTCGATATCGACAAAAAAAGTCGATATGGATTTGCAAAGCGCCAAAAAATTTGGTAACGTTCAAAAATATTTATATAACAGATTTGTCCGATGAATTCTACTAAAAGGAGTTCCACATGTACGAAATTATCGCAAACCCTGAAGATTACAGAATTGGGGCCTTAAAAGAGGGACTGGGCTACAAACAAGTGGCCTTTCCGGATGATGAACGCAAAAGATGGGCCGAGGAAATAGGAGTATTTGCCGTAAGATTAGACGGTTTGTCTGATAAAGCTAAACAACTTCAGAAACTTTTCATAAGTGAAGAAACTATAATGGCATCACCAGCATCCCTCAAGACATGCAAGGTGCAGTTGTTCAAAATAAATGATGCTTTAGATATAGCACTCGATCTGGCCGGAAAAATTGAATCAGAAATTGTAAAAAAATAAAATGATAAAAGAATTTTTTGAAAAGTTACTCAAAAAGAATTTTTTGCCAAGATTTCAACAAGAAAGGTAATTCCATATGGATCAAGAAGTGATCGTGCGCTTTCCCCCGAGTCCGACCGGATATCTTCATATCGGTGGTGCCCGCACAGCGTTATTTAACTGGCTTTTTGCTCAAAAGACCGGAGGTAAACTGATCTTAAGAATCGAGGATACGGACGTGGAAAGATCTACCGAAGAATCCATCCAGGGGATTATTGAAGGCTTGAAATGGCTGGGTATTACATGGGACGAAGGCCCTTATTTCCAGTCCCGTTTTATAAACGAACATCTTGAGGCTGCCCAAAAACTCCTCGAATCGTGGCATGCCTACAAGTGCTTTTGCACTAAAGAAGAACTTGAGAGTAAGCGGCAGGCGGCGATGAAGCAGAAAAGCGATATAAAATATGACGGTACTTGCCGCCATTTAACACCGGAGGCGGTTGCCGAAAGGGAAGCAGCCGGCATCCCTTTCACAATTCGTATGAAGGTTCCGCGCGGTAAAGGCTCTGTCAGTTTTGAAGACATCGTTTATGGAAAGATAGATCATAAATACGAAGATATAGAGGATTTCGTGGTTGTCCGTTCCAATGGTCAACCACTCTATCTCCTTTCAAATACGGTCGATGATATCCGTGACCGGATCACCCACGTTATTCGCGGGCAGGACGGGTTGTCGAATGCACACAAGCAGATTTTGATCTATCAGGCGCTGGGCGCACCGATCCCGCAGTTTGCCCACATGTCTCTCACGCTCGATCCCAAAAAGGCTAAGATCTCCAAGCGTAAGCACGGCGAACTGGTTGCGATCCACTTTTACAAGGAGCACGGATTCCTGCCGTGGGCATTTGTAAACTTTTTGGTCCTTCTGGGATGGGCCACGCATGAATCGAGAGAAATCTTTTCCAGGGAGGAACTGATCGAAGCATTTTCGTTACAGGGAATCAGTCGCGTCAATTCCATCTTTAATGTTAAAACAGATGACCCCAAATTTTTTACCGACCCCAAGGCAATCAGTATCAACGCCCATTATCTGAGAAATCTACCAATTGAAGAGATCGAACCCTACGTACGGGCTGAGCTTGAAAAGGAGGGGATCTGGGACCCGGAGTATGAGGGGAGCAAACGTCAGTGGTTTCTGGATACAATTGAACTGATTCGGAGCCGGTTTCATGTTACCACCGATTTTGTTACCCGTGGCCGGGCCTATTTTTCCGAAGACTATTCCATCGAACCCAAAGCCTTGAAAAAAAATATACTAAAGCATGAAAGGCTCAAGGAGTGGTTTCCGGTCATGGCGGATCGCCTTCAGGCCATCAAAAAGTTTACGGTCGAGGAATCCGAGAATACAATCCGTGCGATGGCTGAAGAGTTGGGGCTTAAAGTAGGGATATTAACCAACGGTATTCGAGCTGTTGTTACCGGTCAGTTGGCCGGTCCCGGGCTGTTTGATGTACTGGTTGCCGTGGGACAGCATCGTGTGGTGGAACGCCTGCAAAAGGCCGTGGAATTGTTCGAGTAACATCCTGAATGGTCAAAAGTCTCTAAGTACATGTATTCATAAATACGATCACGTATTTATAACTTGGTTTATTCATTCTGTGTATGCAAAAGTGTAAAGTGCATAAAGTTAAGGTATTCTGTCAATTTTAATTATAATTGATCGCGCTGAAAGCGCGTTCCTCAACCCCGCCTGCCTGCCGGCGGGCAGGTTTAGCTCACTTTAGGCACTTCAAACTTCAAACTTTTAGAATTCAACTTATACGGGTTAGTTGTCTTGATAAAAATACGTAATCAAATTTACGAATTAGAGCACTAAGGCTTGAACATTCGGAAATTTGATATTCGGATTTGCTCGCTCCGAGACCTTTGAAAAATGCTCAATTTTGTTCAAGTTCAAGGAAGGCGAAGATTTTAACCACTGGAATACATTGAGTATTTTGAGGATTAAAATTTGAGCCTGACACAGAAATTGGGCAAAAGAGGGTGTTTTGCAAAGGTCTCGCTCCGTGAGCATTTTTGGGAGCCTCTAATATGACTACAATCGAATCAACTCCCCCTTCCAATTTTATCCGACATATTATCGCCGAAGACCTAAAGGCCAATAAAAACGACGGTCGGGTGGTGACCCGATTTCCACCGGAGCCGAACGGCTATCTGCATATCGGACACGCCAAGTCGATCTGCCTTAACTTCGGTATTGCCGTCGAAAATAAAGGCGGAGTTTGCAATTTACGTTTTGATGATACCAATCCCAGCAAGGAGGACGTTGAATATGTGGAATCTATCAAAGAAGACGTTCGATGGCTTGGATTCGATTGGGGTGATCGGCTGTTTTACGCATCTGACTACTTTGAACAACTGTATCAGTATGCAGCCCAGCTGATCAAAAAAGGTAAGGCCTATGTTTGCAGCCTGAGTGCAGAGGAAATCAGACAATACCGCGGCACCCTGACTGAGCCGGGCAAGGAGAGCCCTTATCGCATACGTTCGGTCGAAGAAAACCTGGGTCTGTTCGAGCGCATGCGGGCTGGAGAATTCGAGGACGGCACACACGTGCTGCGAGCTAAGATTGATATGGCATCGCCGAATGTGATTATGCGTGATCCGACTCTCTTTCGCATTCGACGGGTGCCACATCACAGGACAGGCAACAAGTGGTGTATTTATCCGATGTACGACTTTGCTCACTGCCTTTCGGATTCCATCGAAGGGATTACCCATTCCATTTGTACGCTGGAATTTGAAATTAATCGCCAGTTGTACGACTGGATACTGGACGAACTGAACGTCGATTGTCACCCCCAGCAGATCGAGTTCGCACGCCTTAATCTTAGCTATACCGTTTTGAGTAAACGCAAGCTTGTGGAATTGGTGGAAGGTGAATATGTCTCAGGTTGGGACGATCCTCGAATGCTGACCCTGAGCGGTTTGCGGAGACGCGGCTACACACCGGAGTCGATCCGAAACTTTTGTGAACGCATCGGTGTGGCAAAGCGGGACAGCATCGTCGATATGGCACTGCTCGAATACAGCGTCAGGGAAGATTTGAATAAAAGGGCGCCGCGTGTAATGGGGGTGTTGCGTCCGTTGCGGGTGGTCATCGATAATTATCCCGAAGACCAGGTGGAAGAATTAGATGCCTTGAACAATCCCGAGGATCCTGCAATGGGGTCACGCAAGGTTCCTTTTTCCCGCGTGCTGTATATCGAACAGGACGACTTTCAAGAGGACCCGCCGAAAAAGTTCTTCCGTTTGGCCCCAGGCCGAGAGGTACGGCTGCGATATGCATATTATATCACATGCGTGAAAGTTGTTAAGGATGAACAGACCGGCCAAGTAGTTGAGTTACACTGCACCTATGATCCGGAGACACGCGGTGGTTCGTCTCCTGACGGACGCAAGGTCAAGGCTACGTTGCACTGGGTTTCGGCGGCCCACGCGATCGAAGCCGAAGCACGCCTGTATGATCATCTCTTTGTAAAAGAGAATCCGTCCGATGAAAAGGATGCTGATTTCAAAAAGTTTTTGAATCCGAACTCTTTGGAGATATTGTCTTGCTATGTTGAACCGAGTCTGGCAGGTGCAGCACCGGGCAGCCGGTGCCAGTTCGAGAGGCTCGGTTATTTTTGTGTAGATTACGTAGATTCTTCCGACAAAAAACTGGTATTCAACCGGACTGTGACGTTACGTGACACCTGGGCCAGAATCCAGAAAACACGGCAGCAAAAGCATAAAACCTAAATCCTGCAAGCGCCGAGTTTGCCGGATTTAGGTTGATGGTTTCGTAAAAAGTCAAAACTTCCTGCCCGCCGGCCGGCAGGCGGGGCTGAATTATTCAATTTTTCGCATTCATAATGTCTTTAAATAATTCGCAATTCCTTAATCCCTAAATTCCTTAATCCATGTAAAAAGGACTTTTTACATGGGCATCAAGGTTTGATGTAACATTTTAGCCTTAAAGACTTTCTTGACTATGATCCACGTAACTAGTGTCAGTTCGTGAAAATTTAACAACTTTGTTGCGCCCTCTCTGCTTTGCGAAGTACATGGCTGTATCTGCATTATTAATCAGGCTTTCGATATCTTTCCCATCCTCAGGAAAGGAGGCGATGCCCATGCTAATGGAGGGATTTGGGAAATTGTCCAGTTTGATTTGAGAGAATCTTTTTCTCAACCTCTCTGCCAGAATATAAGCTGCTTTCTTGTTTGTTTCAGGAAGAAATATCACAAACTCTTCACCACCATGTCTTGCGACAATATCCTCGTGCCTTATGTTTTTTTGCAAAAACTTCCCCACTGCTTTGAGGACCTGATCTCCTGCGGAATGGCCGTACATATCGTTAACATTCTTGAATCTGTCAATATCAGCCATTACAACTGAGAATACTTTGTTATGTCGTTCAGCCCGGTGTAACTCATCCCGAAGCCGCACCAGGAAAAAACGTCGAATATACAGTCCTGTCAAGAAGTCAGTTACAGCCATCTCCAGAAACTGGGCCTTATTGATAGCCACTGCTGCCTGGTCAGTAACGGCCTTCAACATCACCACGTCTACTTCAGAAAAATGAGCCTCATCCCGTTTATTGGTTACGTTGATGACGCCGATGACGTTGTTGTAAACGACCATGGGGATGCAGGCGATGGAACGGGTAAAGGAGGAATCCGCCTCGATGAACTTTTCGTCGCCCCGAGTCTTATTTAATATTATAGGTTTTGCCGTTTGAAAAACCTGCCCGGCCACACCTTCGCCTGGTTTAAAGCTTTTGCACTTGACTTGTTTATTGTTTATCTTTTCCTGATAGCTCTTGTCTTCCAATCCCTCTATGACGCTGACACTCAATTGATCGGTGTCGGGATCGTAAAGCATGATGGAGCCCTTTTCCGCCTTGGTTATCTCAATAGCCTGTGCCATGATGTATTTGAGAAGGTTTTTCAGATCACCGATATTGGTCATAGCCCTACTGATTTTGAGAAGGTAAGAAAAATTTTGGAGGATTTTATTCAATTCTTTCTTTTCATTTTCTCGATTCAAATTATAAGTGCAGGCGTTTAGACAGATCGAGGCGTGGTTGGCGATATGTTTAATATAATTTAAATCAAATTCATCAAAAGCTTGGTCGTTGCCCTTTTTACCCATTGTCAAAAGACCGATCACCTCGTTTCTCACGACAAAAGGAACCCACAATTCGGAACGCAACTTTTTCAGATGGTGGTTTTCAAAGAGCTCCGGGAAAATAGGATTGCCGGAAATGTCATTGACGGGGAAGGGGTCTTTTCGAAGGATTTCTTGCCAAAGAAGCCCATTATTCCTGTTAAATGAAAAAACTAAATCATCAAGGCCATGGCTGAAGACCGATTCGAATTTTTTGGCATTATGATAATAAACGAAAATGGACAGAGTGCGGACTTTGAATTTTTCCCTAATGAAGCCTGCTAAAGCAGAATACAGTTCCATAGGATCATGGATGTTGCTTAGCACCTGATTCACCTTTAGAAGACTCTCCAGTTCATCAATGCGCTGTCTAAGACTCTCGGTTTCATCGAAAGCCTTCCCTGAACGATTCATCGGCATATTTTTTAACCCATTGTTCACAATTATGTCTTTCATCCGTGGTTGCAGCTCATTGCATTGTGCTTTTCGACCAGCAAGGCCAGAGACGTAATAAGTTTCTTGATTAAAAAGGGTTTTTCAATATTCATGAAAGCCAGGCTCAGAGCGTCACGGATCAGCTCATCATCAACGAGCAGGGTCTTCATTTTGGCCAGTTTGCGGAATGGATCCACTTTTTTTCCTTATATCAGAGGTTTAAACTAATATTTTACTCTTTGTAGTGATCTATTGTAGCGTCCTATTATAGTGATGTAAAGCAATAAGTATGCCAACAAAAGCTTTTCTTTGCAAGCCTATAAAACCAAATAGTTACGGTTTTTAAGGAGAAAATTTGAACTTTTTCGGAGGCTGGGTTGGGTGATATACCCCAAAAAAATGGGTGAAATGACCCAGAGTTATGTTCTGCGGTCGCTCAGACAGACAGATCTTTTACACTTTATCACAAGTGGGCTTCAGTAAAGAATCCTGGCCCATAGGACCAGGCTTTGGTTTGCCCCTGAAAGGGGCTATTTATCACAGAATCGATAAGTGTGAAGTGACTAAAGTGCCCGCCCTGGTGCGACTCGTTCAAATATTTAATATCGAGCTTTTGTATCATTTCAAACTTTTGCGCCGTCTCTTCTGGCAGAACCGGTTAACTCTGACCTGGCTCTCCGAGGCGTAGGCTCTACAAGCCGGAGGCCCAAAGGACCACGTTTTCAAGGTCGAAATAAATTATTGAGAAGTTACGTATCTGCCGCATGGAGACCAAAAGGATGATTATATTGGCCCTTGGAAAGGATCTTTCTGAAAAAGATAAAATTTTCCCGGAGGATTGCAGGTATATGGAACCGACATCGCTATTCAGAAAGCAACTTATTTTCCTCCAGTTTTTCTGCTTCCACTTTGGGAAAATCCAGAATGTCGTTGATCAGTGAGAGCATCTGCCGGCTGCTTTCAAGCGCAAGATTGAGATGCTTCTCCTGTTCCTCGTTCAAATCCCCGGCGCTCTTATCCGCAGCCAGTTCGATAAACCCGATTATATGACTCAGGGGTGTCCTGATTTCGTGGCTCATGGTAGCAAGAAACTCGCTCTTTGCATTGTTGGCGGCCTCTGCCGCCTTTTTGGCCTGTCTTAATTCTTGCTCTGCCCGCCTCCGCTCGGTGATGTCACGTTGGAATGCCACGAAAAACCTGATGTTTCCTTGCTCGTCGCGAACGGCCGAAGTGGTGCAATGCATAATTAATATTTTCCCGTCTTTGCAAACGAGTTCCACTTCTTGGCGATTAACACCTTTCTCCAAAAGGTCTGGAAAATGCTCAGCGAAGATTTTCTGTGAAGCGGGTGTGAAAAACTCGGCTATCTTACAGCCAACCAGCTCTTTTGGGGAGTAACCTAACTCGCTAGCTGAAATGGGATTGGTCAGCAAGATTGTGCCATGCCTGTCCAAAAGATGTATCAACACAGGGGCGTTTTCAAACAAAGAGCGGAACCGCTCTTCGCTCTTCCGCAGCGCCTCCTCTGCTTGCTTGCGCCAAACAGCTTCTTTCTTTAACACCTTTACACTGTATTCCAATTCTTCATATGTAGGCTTATCATCCATGAGAACATCCTCAAATTGTGATTATTTCTTATTTCAGCTGAACAAAAGTTCCCGGGAACTGGTATTTAACGGCGGCCTATTGTATATTGGCCAAGTCCGAATTATGAGCGGGTCGGTATAGTACAATGTATCAGAAGCCTTTGGATTTTCATTGTTGTAGGGGCCCCAGTGAGCAAAATAGATTTTTTACGAAACCATCAATAGTAATCCTGATCAGAAAGCTTCTCACAATTTTACGTTTAGATTAACACAGAGGGGCTTGAACTGCAATCAAAATGAAGCTTCAAAGCATTATTCAAAAATTCAACCCAAACATGGAAGTGCCCGTTAACATCAAAAGCCCGTTACAATTTGATTTTTTTATAGTGTTTCTAGGTTATTTTTGAGGGAATATACCTCTTAACCATGCAGGCCTGATTCGTGCTGCAGGTGGAACAGTCACGGGGATGGGTTTGACAGCCCGCATAATATGCATAGGAGCCCGCAATTTGTGCACCTTCTGACAGATAGCTTTCCCTGATTTCACCTGCTGTTTTAATGACCTTTCCGGTTAAACCGGTAAATCCGGACCAGTAGGCATTCATAAGACCATATTCTTTGGCAATTTCGACGCATCGCCTCATAAGGCCTCGCCCCGCACCTTTGTGATTTTCCAGAGCAAAGTTCGGCCTGAAGGCCAGAAAGCAAACCCGAAGCAATGGATCGATATCAGCGATGAATTCGGCTAACGGCCTGATTTCATTTTCATTGATTTGCGGAATAACAACGATTCTATACTCCCACAGTTTGTCAAAAGCATTTCTTGCAATATATTCGGCGTTCCTCAGAACCGGTCGGGACGGTACCCCGGTCAGGGCACGGTGCACCTCGTCATGGTAAGCTTTCAGGTCATAGGTAATCGATGTGGTAAAAGAAAGAACCCTTTTTAAACTCTGCTCGGTCATGTATCCATTGGTGTCATAATTGATTTTAGTATCCGGTTTAATCTTACGGGCAGCTGCGACAACCGCTTCAATATACGGAAGATGAACGGTGGGTTCGCCGCCTGAAAAGAATATCCTGTCTGCCCCCATTAGATCGGCTGATGCGGAATTCAGCTGATTGACGCATTCCGCGGCCAGTTTGTCCGGTTCTTCATATCCTCTCTGCTCGTACCCGTTATCCGGGTATTGGGAAATGGTCCAGTTCTGGCAATTGAGACATTTGTAGTTACAACCGGCCATAAATACGGTGTAGCTCTCCGGAGGTGCTTGGTGAAGCGCAGCCGAAGCCACCGTCGGCAGCGTAACCCGGCAGACCCCGGCTTCTCCAGCTAAGCGGTTGACCCCGCACCGGTGTTCGCAGAGTTCACATTTTAACAAATCTTTTAGATAATCCGGTTTTTTCATTTGAATGCCCCTCTCTTCTTCAATCGCGATTAACCCGAATTTCTCATGAAGAATATCAAACAAATTCGTAAAAATACTGCAAATTAGACTCGTGAAATATCCGGGTTATACAGATTCATTTTTCATGATCTGTTTTCCAATATCACATCTTTCAGATATCATTCAAATCAGTATTTACAATCAGTCAGATTTATGAATTAAAGTAATTGTCAAAAAATTTGGTAACTATTCAGCCACCCCGCCTGCCGGATGCCGGCCGACAGGCGGGGCGGGCAGGTAAGACACAAAAGCACAAAGGAAATAAAAATATATTTTTACACTCTTATCTGAAAGAAAAAAATGCATTGCAAAAAAGTAGAACAACAATATTCAATAATCTTAGTGCCTTGGTGACAAAATACATGAGCAGCTACAAAATTTGTTCCAAAGGAAACATTGTGAAGAGAAAAAAAGGAGATAAAAAATGAGTTCAAACCTACCGACCAGAGAAGAGGCATATAAACTATTGACGGAATACAACAAAAATGAGGGCCTTATTAAACACGCGCTGGCTGTGGAAGGGGTTATGCGCTATTTTGCCCGCAAACGCGGAGAAGACGAAGAAAAATGGGGTATTATCGGTCTGGTCCATGACCTTGATTATGAACAGTTCCCGGATGAACACTGCCGCAAGACCGAGGAGATCCTCAAGGAAAATTCCTGGCCCCCTGAGTACATACGGGCGGTGGTCAGCCACGGCTGGGGGATCTGTTCGGATGTTGAACCCCAGACAGAACTTGAAAAAATTCTTTATGCCGTCGACGAACTGACCGGGCTGGTGGTGACAACGGCCCTGGTTCGCCCCTCTAAAAGCGTTATGGATCTAAAAACCAAATCCGTAAAAAAGAAATGGAAAGACAAAAGATTTGCGGCTGGAGTCGACCGATCCATCATTGAAAGAGGCGCCAAAATGCTTGGCATGGAGCTGACAGACCTTATCACGGACACGATTATGGGTATGCAGGAAGTCGCTGAAGAGATCGGGCTGAAGGGGGCCTGATAACCGTGAAATGGACAGAGTAATGAAAGCCCAAGTCAAATATTTTGTGCCTTGCGCCAGCCTGCTCTCTTGAGTTCTGCAAATTGTGACAGGCGCCTCTTCTTGAGCTCGTTGAAATAAGACAGTTTATCTTTCTTTTGTAACGGAAATAATTCCTGGTGAACGCGAGCATTTTCTTCCAGATCTTTGGGGCTCATGCCATACCATGAACAGTAATCCTCATCAAATATGAATTCCGGAGTTATGAGATTGTTTATGAGATTGTGCACACCTTTAAGACCAATATAAAATTTGGCTGCCTCAATATCGTACTCGATGATCCATCCGACATCCTCAATCATTGTTGTGTCATCCCAGTCCGCCTGGTTCCGGCATTCGGGACAATATAGATTGATAACAACCTTTTCTGGAAGAATATCATCTCTGTGAAAAAGATAGGCCTCATTTCTTCCGCATTTGCATGCTAACCTTTGGTGTAAACACATATATTCACCACCATTTGAAAAAAAAGTTTATTTCGTCGGCGGTCTATTCCGGGCATTTTACAAGACAAGTCTGCCGCCGCCGGGACATTTAATAAAGAATCCTGGCCCATAGGACCAGGCTTTGGTTTGCCCCTGAAAGGGGCTATTTATCACAGAATCGATAAGTGTGAAGTGACTAACCTGTCGAGAGCTTGTCGAGAGCCTCAAAGCCGAACGGC
>JAUVVL010000132.1 GCA_030604635.1 Desulfobacteraceae bacterium | reverse complement strand
GAGAAAAGGTGCGTTTTGTCCTTGTGTGCGACGGCTCAGATCGGTTCATTTTGATGTGTTCCGACTTGACCTTATCGGCTGATGATATCATATTGTCCTATAGTTATCGATTTAAGATCGAAGTGAGCTTTAAGGTGTTAAAACACCTGATCGGAGCGTTTTTCTATCGTTTTTGGACCGGTGTCTGGCCCCGTATCGGCAAGCGAACAGTAAGTGATTTGTCTGCGGCTGGTGATGAACGCTCCCAACGGTTAATCAAACAAGCGACAGAGGCAATTGAAGGCTTTGTAAATTTTGCCTGTATAGCTACGGGTATCCTGCAAATCGTAGCGTTGAACTTTCATCAGACGATTTGGAATAAGTATTTGGGGTGACTCCGAAGAGTCACATCAACGATACCTTCGGAAGAAATTGTCAGGTCGGTCATCCAGGAAGAATACTTCCTGAATTTTCGCTTTTTCAGTAATAGCGCGATTTATCGAATAATTATGTCAAAAAGCAAGGATTGCAGCTATATTAACATGCCATTGGCTGCATGACAGTGTCAAAACTTTGGACTGTTGAGATGATTATAACATTCCTCAAAAACATTTGGCTGTAGAAAGCGGTTTTTGCAACATCCCGGCCTGGGTTGAAGTTTCAAAGTCAATATATGTTTTTTTCTGCCGGATAAGGAGACTTTTTTTCACCAAACCAGCAAATCTTCTGATTGCATAAAATTAAAATGTAATATATTTTAACTTGCTGAACCCGGACAAGCCGGAATCAAACAGGATTAATCTAAGTATCTTTAACCTCAACTTTAGCTCACTTTTAATTCGAAAATACAATAGCTTATTCGGTATCGACGAAAAACTGTCGATATAGCTTTGCTAAGCGCCTATATGAAACTTTCTGCTGCTGAAAAATTGCGTCGTCTTTATAATCAGTTTTCCGGTGACGATCATGTTCTGATTGTAATTAACGCAGATCCGGATGCCATTTCAAGCGCCATGGCTCTCAAGAGATTGCTGTGGCGCAAGGTCGCAGGTATAACCATATCCAATATCAATATTATCGAACGCCCTGACAATCTTGCCATGATTCGACTCTTGGGAGTCGCTCTCATTCACATTAATGAAATAGACGAATCCCGGTTCAACCGCTTTATAATCGTTGATTCCCAGCCGGATCATCATGAAGCTTTTGCCAAATTCACACCGGGCGTTATCATTGACCATCATCCTGATACCGGAGTCCAAGCGCCTTTTCTGGACATCCGCCCTAAATATGGAGCCACAGCCAGCATTATGACCGAATATTTAAGGGCAGCCAGAATAAAACCTTCTGTCAAACTGGCCACAGGTCTGTTTTATGCCATCAAAACAGATACAGACAATTTTGAGCGGCAAACATCAATTGAAGATGTCAGGGCATTTCAGTTTCTTTATCGACATGCAAATATCCACCTTTCCCGTAAGATCGAACGGTCAGAACTCAAACTCGATTTTTTAAAATATTTCAAACACGCCATAGAACACAAGCGCATGCGAAAAGGCAGGGTCTTTGCCCATCTTGGCCCGGTGGTGAATCCGGATGTATGCGTACTCATTGCAGATTTTTTCATGAGAATTAATTCTGCCAACTGGAGCATTGTCTCGGGCTTATGTAATAAAACGCTGGTTCTTGTCTTTAGAAACGACGGACTTCGCAAGAATGCCGGCAAAGTGGCAAAAGAAACTTTTGGTCTTTTCGGCTCCGCCGGGGGGCATAAAAGCATGGCACGTGCTGAAATTCCACTTGCAGATCTAAAGCATGTCGTTGACCATAAGGATGATAAAGAGCTCTTAAGCTGGATCATCAATATGATTGAAAAAAGAGCAGGAAAAAAATGACTTCTAATACTATCGAAATATCAGTGACCATACTCGGTTCAGGCACATGCGTCCCGTCACTCAGGCGAAGCTCCTGTTCGATTCTTATGAAAATAAATGACAAAGTGCTGCTGTTCGATTCCGGCGCAGGCACTATGAGGAGACTTCTTGAAGCCGAAACTACCATATTCGATGTTTCATTTATTTTTTACAGCCATTTCCATCCTGATCATACCGGTGAACTGGTCCCATTTCTGTTTGCCAACAAATACCCTGATGGGACTCGGCGTCAAATTTCGATCACGCTTGTGGCCGGAAGGGGATTTTCAGCATTTTATGACAAGCTGAAAGCGGTCTATGGTCATTGGATCGAACTTGCTCCTGGTCTTTTAAACATAGTCGAGCTTGACAATAACGCTCGTGATACTTGCAGTTTCGATGATTTTATGGTGGAATCACTTCCTGTTATGCACAATGAAGAGAGTATCGCATACAGAATAACCAGCCCCGGCGGAATATCGGTGGTCTATTCCGGTGATACGGATTTTTCCGATAACCTTGTCACCCTTTCCAGGGATGCGGATCTTCTGATTTGCGAATCGGCGCTTCCCGACGACTTAAAGGTAAAAGGACATCTAACGCCCTCTTTGGCAGGCGAGATTGCAAGCCTGGCAAATGTCCGCAACCTGGTCTTAACCCACTTTTATCCGGAATGCGATCTGGTCGATATTGAAAAACAGTGCCGCAAAACCTATGCCGGCCCGCTTGTTCTGGCAGAAGATCTTATGAAAATAGAATTATAGCTCAACACCTTAAACCAAAAACCTGCACAAACAATCTTTAAGGAATTTAAATTATAAATATATACAGCGTGTTGGCCCGCAAACACGACGTTTGCAGGATTTAGGTAAAAGGTGACAATAGCAGGTTGTTCCAGAAAAATTATGAGATATTATCCAGTCAATCTTGATATTCGTAATCAAAAATGTTTAGTAGTTGGCGGCGGCTCCGTGGGCACACGCAAGGCAATGACTCTGCTTGACTGTGGCGCAAAAGTAACAGTTGTCAGCACCGATGTTACCGAGCAGCTGCTTGAGCTTGCCTATAACGGCTCAATCGTTTTGAAAAAACGACCCTATCAAACTTCTGATCTTGACGGCAAGTTCCTTGTTATCGGAGCAACAGACAATGAAGAATCGAACCGGCAGATCCATGTCGAGGCTGAACGCCTTGGCATTCTGTGTAATATCGCAGATCGCCCGGAAGCCTGCAATTTTATTCTCCCGTCTATAGTAAACAGGGGGGATTTGGTCATTGCCATATCAACTTCCGGAAAAAGTCCTGCTTTTGCAAAAAAACTGCGCAAAGATCTTGAAAAGGAATTCGGAAACGAATATGCCGAGTTTCTAAAGCTAATGGGCGCTATACGCAAAATACTATTAGCTAAAAATCACGAACCTGAAGCCCACAAACATCTTTTTGAACAGCTGATAAGCAGGGGCCTCATTGAATTGATCAGGGACCGCAAAAACAAAGATATAAATCACTTGCTTCTTGAGATTCTTGGTGAAGGATATATATTTGACGAATTAATGGAAACAGGCAGTTAGCATAGTAACAACGACAAAAATTGTTGATATGGCATAAGCTTATGTGTTTGCCTCGCCAGAGATCATTGGCTGGCCACGACTTTTAAACTATGTTTTGAAAAATTCATAGGTGCAACAAGTGGAACTGCTGATTATTATAACCATTCTCTTTTACATGCTGAGTACGGTAGGATACTTTGCCTATCTTTTTTTACAGAAAAATTTTCTTCAGCGGGTAGCATTCTATCTGTTGATGGCCGGTTTTTTGTGCCATTCAGCCGTTATCGGCTACGGGTTTGTTAGATCAGGCCATATCCCTATTCATAATCTTTACGAAACACTCTCCATAGCGGGCTGGGCCATTGCAGGTGTTTTCCTGATATTACAATATAAGTTTAAACTAAAAATTCTTGGTATATATGCTGCCCCGCTTGCAACCCTGGTTATGATCATCGCCTCCCAACTGCCGAGAGAGCCGGTACAGGTCAAAAACATCTTTAAGAGCTTCTGGCTTATCGTTCATGTCATTACTATCTTTATCGGCGAGGCGTCATTTGCACTGGCCTGCGGGGTAGGGCTTTTATATCTTATCCAAGAACACGCCATAAAGTCCAAACATCATGGGTTTTTCTTCAGGCGTCTGCCATCCCTTGAGCTGCTCGACACCACAGGGTATGCATGCATCATTGCGGGCTTTACCATGCTCACTCTTGGCCTTATTTCAGGTTTCGTATATGCCAAATTGGTCTGGGGCAAATTCTGGAGCTGGGATCCCAAGGAGGTTTGGTCTGGGATAACATGGCTTTTGTATGCAGCCTTGCTCCACCAGCGTCTTGCCGTAGGATGGCGGGGACGCAGGGCGGCAATTATGGCAATCATAGGTTTTGCAGTCGTTTTATTTACTTTTTTGGGTGTTAACTTTCTTTTACATGGACATCACGGAGAATTTACCAGGTTGTGAATTTGAAGCTAAGTACACGTATTCATAAATACAATCACGTATTTATAACTTGGTTTATTCATTCTATGTACGCAAAAGTGTAAAGTGCCTAAAGTGAACTAAAGTGCCTAAAGTTAAGGTATTCTGTCAATTTTAATTATACTTGATCGCGCTGAAAGCGCGTTCCTCACCCTGGCCCAGACCGATCACCAATACTCTATACTCTAAAAGTCAGGTCTGGAATGATGCATAGCCTACATCAACAAATATGAACGAGTCGCACCAGGGCGGGCTTTAGCTCACTTTAGGCACTTCAAACTTCAAACTTCAAACTTTTAGAATTCAACTTATACGGGATAGTTGTCTTGATAAAAATACGTAATCGAATTTACGAATTAGAGCGCTAAGGCGCGGTTTCACTGTTTCTGATATTATCTATAATGCGGGTTGATGAAATTTCTTCGGTAACCGGAATCAGTACTACACGTCCGCCAAGCTGTTCAACAAGTTCTCGCCCGAAAACTTCTTCAGATGTGTAGTTGCTCCCCTTTGTAAGTACATCCGGACGTATTATTTCAATGAGCTTTGATAGCTCTTGCGAAGAAAAGACGACAACATAATCAACCGTGTCAAGAGCGCTTATAATCCGAACACGCTCCCTTGCACTGATTACCGGCCTCCCCGGACCTTTCAGGTCTTTCACTGAATCATCATCGTCGATGGCAACGATAAGTACATCTCCAAGCTGCTTAGAAGCAGAAAAAAGCATGATATGGCCTGCATGTAAGAGATCAAAGCAACCGTTGGTCATTACCAGCCGCTTACCCTTTTTCTTCAGATCCTGTATAAGGAACGGAAGTTCGGACAAATCCTTGTGCTTCAATGAGATATCATCGTGTTTCAGGGCCGAGGCCAATTCTTGCCTTGAAACTGTTGCTGTGCCGACCTTTTCCACAACGATTCCGGCAGCAGTATTGGCAAGGACCGCCCCATCTTCAAATGATATCCCTGAGGCTACTGCAAGTCCAATGACGGCAAGTACGGTATCACCGGCGCCTGACACGTCATAGACCTGTCGGGTCTCGGCCCTGATTTTATACGGCGCTTTGTTACGATCAAAAAGAACCATTCCGTCCTTGCCGCATGTTATTAAAAGCTTATCAATACCGACTCTCTGAAGAATTTTGTTTCCTGCTTCTAAAAGGGTTTCTTCATCTACAACTTCTATACCTGAAGCCAGGGCGGCCTCTTTTTTGTTCGGTGTGATCAGGGATACACCTGAATATTTTGAAAAATCGAGCCCTTTGGGATCAGCGATAGTAATCTTTTTGTGCTTTTGAGCAGCCGCAATCAGTCTTGCCAGCAAAGCTTCTGTAATCAGTCCTTTGCCATAGTCGGAAATCAATACAACATCAACATCGGGGATTTTGTCTTCCATAAATTTTGCAATCGCCTCGAATGTCGGTTCTGATATGGATTCTTTTGTTTCCCTGTCGATTCTGAGAACATGCTGACTGGACGCAATAATCCTTGTTTTCCGTGTGGTGGGCCTGTCGGAATCCTGAAAAATGCCTGCAATATCGACACCAAGCTCATTTAATTTATTGAGCAGAAACTGCCCATCTCTGCCTGTACCGATTACACCGACTGCTGAAACTTTTGCGCCGAGGGCAACAATGTTGTTGACGACATTGCCTGATCCACCCAGGGAATAATCCTCGTCTTTGATCGAGACCACCTGGACCGGGGCCTCGGGAGATATGCGTTCAACATCTCCCCACAGGTATTCGTCGACCATCAAATCGCCCACAACAAGGATGTTGCATCTGTCAAATTTTGAAATATCCATAATTAAGATCAACTTGGGTTTTGAAACCAGTTCTAACCCGGACTAAACGGAATCATAACTTTTTTTTAATACTTTAGCTTTTTAATTATATTCCCGCTGGTTTGAAATCAATTTGTTTCAAAGAACTAAACCGCTACACTTTTTTCAATAAGCTTTGTTATTAATTCAGGCGGGCGTAACAACCGGCCGTTGCGGTCCACACACGCGTGCTTCGTGTAACCTTCAGCAAGGATATCGTTGCCGTTTTCGCTGAAAATGCGATAGTCAAACTTCATATATGCTTTGACGCTCGTGTCGAGTGAAGTTTCTATGACCAGAATATCATCGTATTGGGAAGGAGAGATGAATTTGCAATGAACTTCGGATACCGGCAGATAAATACCCTCTGTTTCGATTGCCTTATAGGAGAGTCCCAGATGCCTGAACAGCTCGGAACGACCTGCTTCAAACCAGCGAAAGTAGTTGGCATGATAGACGAAACCCATTTTGTCCGTGTCGCCATATATTACCCGGCATTTTGTTTTATGGGTCAGCATAAAATTCTCAGGCAGAATCGTTTGCAAATATGTTTTGAATAATCGTTTTCAGCTCGTCGTAGCTGTGTGATACCGGAAATTCCGGGAACTCGTTTTTCACATTTTCCGGCGGGCGAAAAAGTATCCCCGCGTCGGCTTCCTTCATCATGGCAATGTCGTTATAAGAATCACCAATAGATATGGTGTAGTAGTTCAGTCTGTTTAACGATACCACCGCTTCCCGCTTGCCGTCTTTCTGGCGTAAATTATAATCAACAATCGAACCGTCGGGATCTATTGATAATTTGTTGCAAAAAAGCGTCGGCCAGCCGAGCTTTTTCATCAAGGGGCCCGCAAACTGAACAAACGTATCAGAAACAACGATGATTTGGGTGCGTGACCTGAGCCAGTCCAGAAATTCAAGGGCCCCTTCAAGGGGGCCCATGGTATCGATAACCGCTTTAATATCATCTATTTTAAGCCCTTTCTCATCAAGGATAGCGAGACGTCTTTTCATTAATACATCATAATCAGGTATATCACGTGTTGTCAGACTGAGTTCTTTAATACCTGTTTTTTCGGCAACATTTATCCATATTTCCGGAACAAAAATGCCTTCCAAGTCAGAACAAACAATATGCATAAAACCTCACAATTCAATCCTGTTCGTCTTCATCCTCGATACGTATGAGAACAGGTCTGTCTTTCACAACATCCAGGGTGGTTATTTTCGTCAGGGCTTTTTGCACATCCGCCTCTTTGGCAAGATGTGTGAGCATGACAATGGGAACAGGCCCTTTGGTTTTTCTTCCTTTCTGGTGTACGGATTTGATGCTGATTCCTAAATCGCCCAGAATACCGGATATCTTCGAAAGAACTCCGGGACGATCCACCGCGGAAAACCGGAAATAGTAGTGGGTAAAGATTTCATCAACAGGGATAATAGGAATTTTGCGGATATTTTCCATCTGATATGAAAGTAAAGGAACTCTTCCGCTTGTGCCTGATAAGAGGTTGCGGGCAATATCAACCGTGTCGCTGACCACGGCACTGGCGGTTGGCATCATCCCCGCACCGTGTCCGTAGAGCATCACGTCACCGACGGCATCGCCGGAAATAGTAATGGCATTAAGGACCCCATTGACACTGGAAAGCAGATTGTCAAACGGTATCATGGTGGGATGGACCCTGGCATCAACGGCATTGCCCGTGTCCTTGCTGATAGCAAGAAGCTTAATCCTGTATCCGAACTGACCTGCAAAAACAATATCCATAGGGGTGATATTGGAGATCCCTTCGATATATATATCTTTAAAATTAATTTCCATGCCATAGGCAAGGGATGTCAAAATGGCCAGTTTGTGGGCGGTGTCGATCCCTTCCACATCCAGGGTCGTATCCGCCTCTGCAAACCCCTTTTCTTGGGCTTCAGCGAGCACATCTTCAAAACTGCTGCCATCGTCGGTACTCCTGGATAAGATATAGTTACAGGTCCCGTTCAGAATGCCGGTCATAGATTTTACGTGATTCCCGACCAAAGACTCGCGCAACGATTTGATGATCGGCATGCAGCCGCCGACGCTGGCCTCAAAGGCAAGATCAACACCCTTTTCCGCTGCGGCCTTGAATATGGAATTGCCATGGTTGGCAAGCAGTGCTTTATTTGCGGTAACAACCTGCTTATTGTTATCAATGGCTCTTAAGATAAAATCCTTTGCAACTCCCTCTCCACCGATCATTTCAATAATGATATCAATTCCAGGGTCATCGACCACTTTATGCGCATCGGCAATAAAGACGCCGTCATCAAACCGTATTCCCCGATCACTTTTAAGGTCTATATCGGCAACGCGTCTCAGGTTCAGGTTAGCCCCAACCCGGGAACGGATAAGGTCTCTGTTTTCAATAAGAATTTTTGCAACACCTGTGCCGACTGTGCCGCAGCCGAGTAGACCTATGTTGATCTCTTTCATACAAATTACTCCCTGAGACCTTTTAAATGGATTTACAATATCTTCCGGATTCCCCTTACAGCCTGGTTTATGCGCATATTGTTTTCTATTAACGCAAACCGTACGTAATCAGCCCCGTACTCGCCAAATCCCAGGCCCGGTGAAACAGCGACCTGGGCTTCATTAATCAGTAATTTGGAAAATTCAACCGAGCCCATTTTCAGATATTTGTCCGGAATTTTTGCCCATACAAACATAGTCCCCTTCGGGCTCTCTATTTCCCAGCCCACACGATTGAGGCCGGATATCAGAGCATCCCTTCGTGTTTGATAAGTATCACATATCTCTTTAACGCAGTCCTGGGGGCCGTCCAGGGCGATGATGGAAGCAATCTGAATCGGCTGAAAAATACCGTAATCAAGATAACTTTTTATTCGGGCCAGCGCTCCCACAATCTCTTGGTTTCCAACGCAAAAACCGACTCTCCAGCCGGGCATACTGTAGCTCTTTGAAAGTGAAAAAAATTCAACACCCACATCCTTGGCGCCTTTGACCTGGAGGAAACTAGGCGGTTTATAACCGTCAAATGTTAGATCTGCATAAGCGAAGTCGTGAACGATCATGATATCGTGTTCACTTGCATAATCAACGATTTTTTCAAAAAATTCTATGTCAACTATTTCAGTTGTGGGATTATGGGGAAAGCTAATGACTAAGACCCTGGGCCTCGGCCAGGTCTGTCTGGTGGCGTTAATGAGGTTTTCGAAAAAATCATGGTCCGGGCCCATCGGTATCCCCCTTACATCACCTCCGGAAATAATTGCCGAGAATGGATGGATCGGATAGGTCGGGTTCGGTGTAAACACCACGTCCCCCGGACGGATGGTCACAAGGATAAGATGTGAGATCCCTTCCTTTGCACCGATGGTGACGATTGCCTCGGTGTCAGGATCAATATCGACGTCAAACCTGCGTTTATACCAGCTTGCAATGGCCATTCTCAGCTTTGTGATACCCATGGATGCTGAATAGCGGTGATTATGCGGTTTTTGAGCAGCATCAATCAGCTTGTCGACGATATGCTGTGGCGTGCCAAGGTCGGGATTGCCCATTCCAAGGTCAATAATATCCTTTCCTGCACGCCTGGCATCCATTTTAATCTTGTTAACAGTAGCAAATACATACGGTGGAAGACGATCAAGCCTGGCAAAACTTTTCATAAGAATAACCTCATAAAGTTTGGGATATAAATATAAAGATTTGTATTAATTTAGCTTTTTGAAAAACGTGTTCCACAAGCATTCAGGTGATCCGGTTTTAAAGTGGGTCACTGTTTGAGTGTATTAGAGAGCGTTAAGAAAGAACAGCAAAATAGCAAATTTTACCT
>JAUVVL010000079.1 GCA_030604635.1 Desulfobacteraceae bacterium | reverse complement strand
TAATTTTTATGAAATGAGCTGTGAGTTTAAAGACGATCATAATAAAACTGCTTGAATGAATTGGAGTAATGGAGTGATGGAGTATTGGAAACTATTATTGCTTCATTACTCCACCACTCCAAGGTCCCTAGCTGGGTAAATACCATTTTGATCTATATTTACAGTCTGTTTTATAAACATCAATTGTCTATTTTGGACAACAGTGTACCTTTGTATTAATTTTTCGAAAGTTCGTCAAAATTGTCTGGAAGACACTATTTGACAGAATATAAGAAAACATATTATAAATACCTTAATATATTATTATAGCATAGGATCTAAAAAGGGCATGTGATATTGATATGATTGTGTACGAATATCGAGCATCGAGTATCATGTTCCGAGGAGGCAAAAGGTCATGAAAATCATGATAACGGGTGCTAGAGGACAACTGGGCGCCGACTGCGCTCGAGTTCTTAATGAAACTCATGAAGTTATGGCCATAGATCCGGAAGAACTGGATATTACCCGTTTGTCGGATGTGGAAACCATGGTGAAATACTTCACTCCGGATATCATACTCAATTGCGCGGCCTATAGCAAGGTCGATAATTGTGAAACCGAAAAGGAACTGGCTTGGAAAGTAAATGTGACAGGTCCGGAAAATCTGGCACAGAGCGTGGCGAAACATGGCGGCCGATTGATTCATATCTCCAGCGACTATGTTTTTGATGGCAGAAAAAAAGTGCCGGAGCCATACGCGGAAGAGGATGAGCCTCATCCTCTTTCTTATTATGGGAAGACCAAACATGAGAGTGAAAAGGTCGTTAGGCAGACAACAGATAGGCACATGATTCTCAGGACGGCCTGGATGTATGGCGTGAACGGCCACAATTTTCTTAAAACCATGCTTAAACTGGCTTTGGAAAATCCCAACAATAAGATCAAGGTTGTTAATGACCAGTTCGGTTCGCCCACATGGTCCCATCGTCTGGCGCTGCAAATCGCACGAATAATTGATGTAAATGGTCAGGGAACCTATCATGCCACAGCAGAGGGGTATTGTACGTGGTATGAATTGGCTGGTTATTTTCTTAAAAAAATGGAAGTGCCGCATACGGTGATTCCATGCACCACTGAGGAATATCCGATTCCTGCCCCGAGGCCGAAAAATTCTATTCTGGAAAACCGGCATCTTAAGGAAAAAGGCATCAATATTATGACACACTGGCAAAATGACCTGGATCAATTTGTGAACGATTTTAAAGGGCGTTTGCTAAGCGAGGCATCAAAGGAACAATAAGCTTATGAAGAATATTCTGGTTACAGGCGGATGTGGGTTTATCGGCGCCAATTTTGTCCGATACCTGTTAAAAGAATCCGATTTTAAGGGGCGGATCGTGAATGTGGATAAACTGACATATGCCGGTAATCGGGAAAATCTGGCTGATATTGAGACTGATTTTCAAGACCAATATGTTTTCATAAAGGCCGATATATGCGATGGGGCGAGGATTGACGGAATCTTTGATGATTACAGTATCGATACTGTTTGTCATTTTGCCGCCGAATCCCATGTGGACAGGTCTATCGTAAAACCGGATGCCTTTATACAGACCAATATCGTGGGAACTTTTAACCTGCTCGAGTCGGCCAGATCACGGCAGAAACAGATGATACGCTTTCATCATATCAGCACGGACGAGGTTTACGGCAGTCTGGGCAGGGAAGGGTATTTCACGGAAACAACGCCCTATCAACCCAACAGCCCATATTCTGCCTCCAAAGCGTCTTCTGATCATCTGGTGCGGGCATTTCACAAGACCTATGGCCTGCCGATAACCATCTCCAATTGTTCGAATAATTACGGGCCCTACCAGTTTCCGGAAAAACTCATTCCACTTATAATTCTCAATGCCCTGGATGGTAAATCTCTGCCGATTTACGGGGATGGCCGAAACGTCAGGGACTGGCTTTATGTCAGAGATCACTGTACGGCCATCTGGACCATCATGAAAAACGGAAAGACGGGAGAGACTTACAATATCGGAGGCGACAGTGAAATGGAAAATATTGCAATTGTGGAAATTATTTGTGATATTTTGGATGAGAAGAACAGGTTGAGCGACAACCGGCCCAGAAAAGATCTTATAACCTTTGTAGATGACAGGCCCGGCCATGACCGGAGATATGCCATTGATTTTACCAAGTTGAATAAGGAGTTGAACTGGAGTCCTGAAGCAACTCTTGAAACCGGAATTCGTGATACTATTCAATGGTATCTGGATAATCGGAAATGGGTCGACCGGGTGAAAAGCGGTGAATATCAGGCTTGGATTAAAACACATTACAAGTAAAGAATCCGTGCCCAAAGGACCCGGCTTTGGTTTATCCCTTTGTCTCTGACCTGGCCCAAAGGACCCGGCTTTGGTTTATCCCTTTGTCTCTGACCTGGCCCAAAGGACCAGGTTTTCTATGTTTAAATAAATAATGACGGCTTCGTCACAGTTAAAGCAATACTTTCAAAAGGGAATAATAAATGTCGGAATATAAAACAAATGTATATCCGGTGCTGTTAGCCGGTGGATCAGGAACACGACTCTGGCCGGTGTCACGAGAACTCTATCCCAAGCAGCTTGTTAAATTCATAGGTGAGGATTCACTTATTCAAATAACCATCAAAAGGCTGGCGCCTGTGCTCGATGCGGAAAATATTCGGGTTGTTTGCGTAAAAGAACATTTATCTGAAATTGCAAGACATATGGAGGAAATCGATATCATGGCTGCTGGCAAGATAATATGTGAACCTTGCGGCCGCAATACCGCACCTGCCATACTCCTGGGGATGCTTCATATCCTTAAACATGAAGAGGATGCTATATTATGCATCTTTCCGGCCGATCACGTGATTCGGGATATCAGCGCTTTTCACGAAAAATTAAGGTCTGCCATAAATCTTGCCGAGGTGGGATATATTGTGACGTTCGGAATCAAGCCCCATTATCCTGAAACAGGCTACGGATATATTGAGGGCGCCGGAGAAATAACGGATCAGGCATTTTCTGTACAAAGATTTGTTGAAAAGCCGGATATGGAAACCGCAAGAAGGTATGTTGACGCCGGGAGTTTTTTCTGGAATAGTGGCATGTTTACGTTTAAAGCATCTGTGATGATGAAAGAATTAAAAATTTATCAGCCTGAACTTTTAAACAAAATGAAAACTCTTGTTTTAACCGAATACGACATATCTCGAGATGACTATCAACTGTTGCCGAATATTGCCATCGATCATGCTATTATGGAGAAAACAGATAAAGGGGCTGTTTTACCTTCAGACTTCGGATGGAGCGATATCGGATCATGGAAGTCGCTGTATGACTTTTTCCCCAAAGATCAAAGCAGCAATGTTATTGACGGAGACGTCATTGCAATAAATACGGAAAATTGTTTGATAATGGGAAATGAACGACTTGTTGCAACCAATAATATTAACAATATTGTTGTTGTTGAAACGCCGGACTCTGTATTTGTTTCTGATATGGAAAGCAGCAGGGATGTTAAATCGATTGTCAAAAAGCTCAAGGAAAAGGGTCGGCGTGAATATTATAAACATAAGACCGAATACCATCCCTGGGGAACCTTTACCGTGTTGGAGATGAAAGATAATTTCAGGGTCGTAAAGCTGATCATATATCCAGGCTCAAAGCTTGAGATAAAAGCCGACGCTTCAATTATCAAACATTTGGTTGTGATTAAAGGTCAGGCCAAAACAACAACGGAAAATCAGAGCGGGCTTTTAAATAGGGGGCAATCGATGATGTTTACTGAAAAGCAAGCTGTTAAGTTGGAAAATCCCGGGGAGGAGCCGCTTGAGATTGTTAATGTGGAGCTGGATTTTTCGTAACTTCTCAATAAGTGATGGTATTCGTAAAGCCCCCCTCACCCAAACCCTCTCCCCCTGGGGGGAGAGGGCAGGGTGAGGGGGGCAATCCCATAGGTTATTGAGAAGTTACGATTTTTCGTGCTAACTTCTTGACATCAAAGGTAATAGTATATGAACGAAAAAAAGATGGATACAACACAGTTGAGGCTCTTAGAGATCATACAGAATAAAACGGCAATTGTTGGAATCATCGGCCTCGGCTATGTGGGATTGCCCCTTGCCATACATTTTGTAAGCAAAGGTTTTAAGGTCATTGGGTTTGATCTGGATACCCTCAAGATTGATAAACTTCTTCACGGCGAATCTTATATCAAACATATTCCGGAAGAGCCTATCAGGGAAATGATCCATCAGAAACAGTTGGATGTAACTATTGACTTTAGCCGTTTAAGCGAGGCAGATTGCATACTTATCTGTGTTCCCACACCTCTTTCCGACAAGATGGAGCCGGACCTGAGGTACCTTTTGGAAACCACAAAGACTATTGCTAAATATTTGCGCAGAGGACAACTAGTTGTTCTGGAGAGTACAACCTATCCAGGGACCACCGAGGAGATGCTTCTCCCCGGTCTGGCGTCTGATGATATGAAGGTTGGGGAGGATTTTTTCCTTGCCTTTTCACCTGAAAGGGAAGATCCGGGAAACAAGAAATTCACAGCCACCAATATCCCTAAAGTCGTTGGGGGCGTAACCAGTTCCTGTCTGGAGGTCGCTACAGCTCTGTATAACGCTATTACCCGGTCGGTTCCTGTTTCTTCCACTCAAGCAGCTGAATTGACCAAGCTTTTAGAAAATACTTTCCGTTCAGTTAATATTGCTCTGGTTAACGAACTAAAGATTTTGTCCCACAAGATGGGAATCGATCTCTTTGAGGTTATTGATGCTGCTGCTACCAAGCCTTTTGGTTATACACCTTTTTATCCGGGACCCGGGCTGGGAGGACATTGCATTCCCGTTGATCCCTTTTATCTGGCCTGGAAGGCCAGGGAGTACGACTTTTCCACACGATTTATTCAACTGGCAGGAGAGATCAATGTGTCCATGCCCTATTACGTGATAGAAAAGACCGTGGAAGCTCTTAATAAACAAAAAAAGAGCCTCAACGGGAGCCGGATCATGGTTCTGGGAATCGCCTATAAAAAGGATATTGATGATGATAGGGAATCTCCGGGTTACGCCATTATGAAAATGCTTTTGGAAAAGGGTGCTATTGTAGTTTACAATGATCCATGGATACCGAAATTGCAAGCCTCCCGGAAATACGATTTTCAGATGTCATCGACGCCCATTACCCCGGAAGTGCTGGTCGAAATGGATGCCGCGATCATTGTTACCGATCACAGTGACTATGACTTTGCTGAGATCGTCAAACACTCCAATTTGATTATCGATACCCGGAATGCCACCAAGGGGATCAAAGGGGCAGTGGAAAAAATCTTTTATGCATAGTGGTAAGTAAAGAATCCTGGCCCATAGGACCCGGTTTTATATGTTTAAATAAATTATAGGAGTATGGCATGAAAATAATCGTTGTAGGAACAGGATATGTAGGCCTTGTACATGCTGCGGTGTGTTCTGAATATGGTCACGAGGTGTATGCATATGACATTGACGAAAACAAGATCAATGAATTTTCAACAGGCCAGGCTGAAAAGATTGAGAAACACGTCAATGAACCCGGTTTAAACAATATTATAAGGGAAACACTCGGAAAATACCTGTTTTTTTCTTCTGATCTGGAATCGATCATAGAGGGTGCCGATGCCATTTTCCTTTGTTTACCGACACCTTCTAATCCGGTGGACGGATCTACTAATCTTGGTTTTTACGATGCTGCGACGGCAGATATTGCAGAGGTCGTAAAAAAACGGAAGGACAAACGCAGGGTTGTTTTTGTGAATAAAAGCACTGTGCCAATCGGGACCGCGAGGCATCTAAAGGACATTTTGGACAGCCATGAAGTACAAAACTTTGGTGTTGCTTCAAATCCGGAGTTTTTGGCAGAAGGTACGGCTGTGGTCCAGGCACGATTGCCCGATCGGGTTGTGATAGGTTGTGAGCATGAAGAGGACTTTAAAATTCTTCGAATGGTTTACTCTCAATTTGTTAATCATGTTCGAATCAAGTATATAGAGACCACGCTGGAAACCGCGGAAGCCATAAAGTACGTTGCAAATACCATGCTTCTAACATATATATCGTTCTGGAACGGTGTGGGCGCGAAGATCGGGGAAAAATTTCCCAACGTTAAAATTGATGACCTCAGGATCGGTGTTACGGCTGACGATAGAATCAGCACATGGGGATCATTTGTGAGCAATGGGGCAGGGGGAAGTTGCTTTGGCAAAGACATCGCTTCGTTGATTCACCAGTTGCGAAGAGTTAATGTGAATACCAAGATGCTTGAAGCTTCGTATGAGGTCAATGAATATCAAAAGGTCTATCTCATCGAAAGGGCGATCAATGAAGCCGGTTACAAATTCAATAATAAAAATGTTGCGGTATTGGGGCTGGCGTTTAAGAAACACACAAACGATATGCGGGATGCCTCTTCCATCAAGGTTATCGAATCTCTACTCGGAAAAGGTGTAGCCAAGATAAATGCGTACGACCCCTTGGCCATCGAGACCGCAAAGGAGACATTTGAACCTTCTAAAAATATTCTTTTTGAAAAGATAGACTATTTTCAAACAGCCAAAGAGGCGATCAAAGGAACTGACGCACTTTTTATATACTCTGACTGTGAAGAATTCCGCGGCCTTTCGCGGACCATAGAAGAGACGGCCAAACCACCTTATCTGGTGATGGACGGACGGCGTATGATTCCGGATTTCGAAGAAATGATTTCCAGAGGATACAGTTATTTAGCTGTTGGCTCAATGGTAATGAAGCCATAATAAATTTAATCGACTCCTTTAACAGTCACCTAAATTTTGCATGATTCAGGAAATATTATGAAGGGAATAATATTAGTTGGCGGTTCAGGATCCCGACTCTATCCAATTACCCGTGTGGTAAGCAAACAGCTTTTACCTGTTTATGACAAACCCATGGTCTATTATCCGCTGTCTGTTCTGATGTTGGCAGGGATCCGTGAAATACTTTTTATTTCCACCCCGGAAGATTCACATTTGTTTAAAAAACTTTTTGGAGACGGCTCACAATTGGGACTTTCCTTCTCTTATGCAGTGCAGCCAAGACCTGAGGGGTTGGCCCAGGCTTTTATTATCGGAAAATCATTCATTGGAAAAGATCCGGTCTGTCTAATCCTCGGTGATAATATATTCTACGGCCATAATCTTACCGATACCTTGAGCAGGGCTGTTCAACTCAAGAAAGGCGGCATAATTTTCGGATACCTGGTGCGGGACCCCGAACGCTATGGCGTTGTAGAGTTTGATCCGGACGGCAACGTCACCAGGATCGAGGAGAAGCCCAAGAAACCCAAATCGAATTATGCAGTGCCGGGTCTTTATTTTTATGACAATGATGTGGTGAACATCGCAGCAAATCTTAAACCATCAGCCCGTGGAGAACTTGAAATTACAGACGTGAATATGGAATACCTGCGTAGGGGGCAACTCCGGGTCGAACTTCTGGGAAGAGGTTTTGCCTGGCTTGACACCGGAACCGAGGAAGCCCTTCAGCAGGCCGCCAGTTACGTCCAGGCCATTCAGGAACGCCAGGGACTCAAAATTTCATGTATTGAAGAAATTGCCTATCATCTCGGTTACATCAACAAAGAGGGGCTCTCGAACCTTGCATCTGACATGTTGACAAACGATTACGGCCGATATCTTATGGAATTGATTGCAGAGGATGAGAATAATACAACTTTTCAGTAAAGAATTAGGGTTATTTCAACTCAAACCTAATAGGGATTCTGACCCACATGGCCGCCCTTTCTTTACCAACCATGCCTGGCTCAAATGACCAGTCTTTCACCGTGGCTATTGCCGCCTTGTCCAGGATCGGGTAGCCGCTGGATCTGGACACTCGCAAGTCAACAACACTTCCATTTCGACCTACCTGAACTTCAAGGACAACACTGCCCTGATATCCTCTTCTTCTGGCAATTTTAGGATATTCGGGAAGAGGGTTTATTCGATATAAGGGTCTGGCTTCTCTCACGAATTGAAGCGGCAACATGTCCACTTTGGATTTGGTCTGTTCAGATTCAGTCATAGATTTAGAGCTATCGACAACGGTTCTTTGAGGCCTGGGTTTTGGAACGCTTTTATGTTTATGCTCTTTTTTTGTAGCTTTAGAACGGTCAGGGGTTTTTGGCGGAAGGCTTGGCTTTTTTACCGCGGTTTTCCTGGCCGCCGGCTTTTGGGGTTGTCGGAAGGCCAATGTTATGGTCATGTTACGGGACTTTGGCCTGGCAACAGATATCCCCTTGAGCCATCTGCACTCCGATCCCAAAAGGATGCCGTGTATCCCCAGTGCCAGCACCGCAGATATTAGAATCCGTTTCACTGCTATTTGTTTACCTCAGCCTGAAGAGAAATTCGATTGATACCCGCCATCCTGATCTGATCCATAACACTAAAGAGTTTCTGGTATGAAAGGTCGCGGTCGGCAAAAAGCAGTACCCCAGGCTCCTTATACTCTTTTGTTTTACTTATTAAGACCGAAGTCAAATCATTAAGGGGGATCTGTTCTTTATTAATATATATTGTTCCGTCCGTTTTCACGGTAACGGACAGCACTAATTCTTTATCAATTATAGCAGATGAGGATGTGGGAAGTGCAACCGGCAATCCTCGATGAACAGCCATTGAAAGCATTGCATAGATAAAGAACACCAGGAGCAGGAAGACGATGTCGATTAATGGGAGCATTTCAATGCGGGCTTTTTTATTTGTCTGAAGGTTGATTTTCATTCCTTATCTTTCTCCTGCTCGACATTTGGGTGGACCAGCTTTTCGTAAACAATTTCAAGACTGGTCGCATATTTTTCAATGGCAAGCGCGGCATTTTCAACCCGTGAGTTAAAGTAATTGAAAGGAAAGACCGAAAGAATCGCAATCCCGAGTCCGGATGCTGTCGTGATCAGGGCCTGAGCGATTCCAGCGGTTACGGCCTGCGGTTGTTCGATACCCGCTGTTCCCATCGCTTCAAAAGAGACAATGATTCCGAGAACAGTACCGAAAATACCCAGAAGGGGAGCCACGGTAATCATGGTATCCAAAATGCCATTATACCGGCGCATCAGCTTAATCTCATCAGCCGCTGCCGATTCCATGGCCTTGGTCATGGAAAAGTCCCGGTGGAGAATGCCGGCGATAAGAATCCGGATAATATAGTCTTTCGACTCCTTGGTTTTTAGTCTTACCGATTCCCAGTCTCCTGCACGGCACAATTCAAGAACTTCATCCACAAGTGGCTTATTACGGCACATATCCATACTGATCCAGAAAAAAATCCGTTCAATAATCACGGTCAGCATAATGATCGAACAGGCCAGCAGCGGATACATGACCGGCCCGCCGCTAATAAATATGTCCAGCATAGTTTCTCCTCATTATTAATGAATTCATAAAAAGTTGAATTCATCAAGTGTTTGGTGTTTATTATTTTGTGTTTTGTTTGAAATATTTATTTATATATCAATTTTTTATATCACTAAACACTAAACACCAAATACAAAACACTCTCGTAAAAATGTCGCTTTTCTGACTTTTTACAAGACCATCAATATTCATATGAAACGCTAAAAAAGACAGATCGACCGGCTCCAGGATATCCTTCCATTGTTGTAAGGACAGTCGATTGATCGGTAAAATTTTCGGCATAGGTATCATAGCCCTTGTCAAAAAGGTTATTGCTCTGCAGTGAAAGAATCCAGTGATCAAACAAACGCTGTTCAATTTTAAGGTCAGTCGTCCAATATGACTGCAATATGTAATTAGGTTCAGTATCGGTATCACTTAAATAATAGCCTGGCCGTTCATCCATATAACGGACCGTAGCCGCTAAGGTCAAGCCATGATCGAACCAATATATAAGGTTGCTTTTGAAATAATTTTTTGGAGTATATAGTGCCTGACGTTCAACACCACCTGATTTGTTTTCTTCAGCATCCGTGTAAGTATAGTTAAGAGTTAATGTTAAATTGTAAAATGGCCCGATTTTTGCTCCAATTTCCCATCCCTTGGCATTAAAACTATCCAGATTTTCAGGTCTATAGAAAAAGGATGCGTCCGGTACCCAACGGATTTTATCGTCAATATCCCAATGGAAATATGAGAGCGTTAAAAATAATTTATTGTCAATTAAGGTTTGTTCAGCAGTTACGTCCGTATGCCACCCCATCTCGGGCTTTAAATTGCGGTTCCCTTCGGCACCCATTCCCCAACCCCAGTCTTCATACGGCCAGAAAAGGTCATTGGGTGTCGGAGCCTTAAAATGTTTTCCATGGTTAAGTTTCAGGGCAGTGTTTTCCAGCGGGTTGATAATTAGCCCGTAGCGGGGGATATTTTCCGCTCCAAAGGTCGAATGGTCTTCGTGCCTTATGCCGGCCAATACCTTAAAATAATCATTGGGCCGGTATTGTGCTTCGGCAAAGGCACCCTTGGTATGGACACCGGCTTTTGTGCTTGATCGGGTCGAGGAAATTTCGGCGCCAAGTGCATCCAGGTCTATGCTTTCATTTTTCCAGTCATAATCCTTGTATTCAGCACCCAGTAACAGGTTTGCCACCTCAAAAAGTTTAATGTTCACATTTCCCTCGGCACCAAACACTTCATTGGTAACCCAGCTTTTGCTACCAGGCAAGCCGGTTACGGGAAAAGTACTATAATATCGCAAATAGGTATAATTTTCCATGTTAGTGTAATCGCTTTTCAGGCTGAAATCCAACCAGTCTAAAGGACTGCTCTTGATCTGGAGGACTAGATGTGCGTCTTCATCACCACCGCTGTTGAGCAGGTTGGCAGAATCTTGATTATACAATTTAACACCATTCACGAAGAAATCCGTGGTCCCTTCAGGTGGTTTGACTCCTGGACGACCATATTCACGATCGATATAATCGCCATATAAACTTATGTCCAGGACATCGCCTTTATCGAACACCAGGTTGAGGGAAATATCATTGTGGGTTAGATCACTGTTATCACGAAATCCGTCGGTTTCGCGCCGGGTGGCTGTCAAATAATATCCGAAGTTGCCAAGGGCGAACATACCCTGCTCTGCAGAAAGCTCATACGTATTTTCAGATCCATAACCGGCTCTGGCTTTAAGGTCCATTTTATCACGCTCCGGCCGTTTGGTGATGATATTAACGGTTCCACCCATTGCGCCTGTGCCATAAAGGAGCGACCCCGAGCCTTTGACCACTTCAATTCGCTCGATATTATTCAACGGGATTCTACCCACATCAGCGCTACCAATAGAAGGAGAATTGACACTCACCCCGTTGACAAAAATCTGGGTAGCATCACCACTCATGCCTCTGATATAAATCTCCTCAACAGCACCGCCGTAGTCCCCGTACGTCCTCCAGTCAATACCCAATTCATTGGCCAGCAGCTCTCCCAGGCTAGTGGCCGGAGACTCCTGGATATCGGTTGCATCCATGAGGATCACGGAATTAGGGATATCTTTCCGTTTTTCCTCGGTTTTGGTAGCGGTCACCACTACCTCCTCCATTGTAACAGTCTCAGTCTCATCTGTTTCAGATTTTGCGTCATCCGCTGCCTGTGCGAATCCCGCCAAAACAAAAAGACCCAACATAACAAATAACACCAAACATTTTTTCCTCATTTTTTCCTCCTTCCCTAAATTGTTGAGACGTTCAGGGCCCGGAGCAAAAAAAATCCCCGGACCGAAATTAAATCGATCCGGGGATGTCCCTTTTTTATCCTCAAGATCCAAAGGCATACTCCAGTCCGCGAGGTTATATGCCTTTTGTTCAGACAGGTTTTCTGACTCACGGATCTTTCTACTAACCGCGCCTTCCCATCCCGAAGCTTGCTAAGCCGGACAGTGGCACATTGCGGTGTTCGTCCCCGATTACAGCGGCGGGCCCGTCCCCGATTTTAACGGGGTTCCCTATTAAGCTCAAAAATGAGCGCCTGAACTAACTCTTGGCATATCTAATGAAATATAGAGAGTAAGTCAAGAAAAAATATTATTAATCCTTATCTGCTACCCCGGCTTCCTCAAAAGTGAGTACATTATTAAAGACCCATACAGCCGCTTCCATGATAGTCATGGCCAGAGCTCCACCGGTCCCTTCTCCAAGACGCATGCCCAGGTCAAGAATCGGTTCGAGCACCAGGTGTTCCAGCATGGCACGGTGACCAGGCTCCTCCGAACAGTGTCCGGCAAAGATGTAATCGGTAACAGCCGGACAAAGGGCATGGGCCACCAGGGCGCCGGCAGTTGAAATAAAGCCGTCGATTACCACAGGGCGGCTGTGATAAGCCCCGGCAAGGATGCAGCCCGCGATTCCGCCGATTTCAAACCCCCCTACTTTTGACAACACATCAAGACCGTCTTTACTGTTGGGCTGATTTATTTCAATTCCCTGCTGAATTGCCTCTTTCTTTTTTTCAAGTCCCTCGTCATCCACGCCTGTTCCACGGCCGACCATCTTATCCAGGCCTGTTCCTGTGATCACGGCTCCGATGGCCGCCGAGGGGGTTGTGTTGCCGATCCCCATGTCCCCGGTGCCCAGGATTTCCACTCCTTTCCGGAACAGATCGGTGGCAAGCTGAAATCCTGTTATTATTGCCTCTTCAGCCGCCTTTCGTGTCGTGGCCGGTCCCTTGGCCAGACTGGATGTTCCTCTAGCAAGCTTGCGAATCAGAAGCCTATTCCTCTCATCCAGCTCATCGGATTTTAGTTCAGGAATTATACCCATGTCCACCACCCAAACTTCTGCGCCAACGTGCCGGGAAATCGCATTGATACCGGCTCCGCCCCTTAAAAAGGTCTGTACCATTGCGCCGGTAACCTCCTGTGGATAAGCGCTCACACCCTCATCCACCACCCCGTGATCCCCGGCCATTACCAGAATCGCTTTATGGTTGATCGATGGTTTCAGGGTCTTTTGGATTCCGCACAGCCGTTCCGAAATTTCATGGAGCCTTCCCAGGGCCCGTGCAGGCATCACCAGTTGAGCCGTTCGTTCTTTTGCTTTTTCGATCCATTCTCCATCCAGCGGGCCGATCCCTTTCAAAATTTCTTCCAAACCGATATTATTGGTCATATTTGATCTCCTTTCGATAGCTAGTGCCTGAACGAAAACCCCGGTTTTAGGTCAAAAACTCGAAATCCGAATATCGAAATACGAAACAATGACAGAAATCAAAAATGTTCCAATGACAAAAACGTTTAATTTTCAACGGTTTCGTTTCGGTCATTTTGTCATTTGGTATTCGAATTTGTTTCGGATTTCGGATTTCGATATTCGTATTTTGCCTGAACATGACTTTTCGTTCAGGCACTAGCTATATCTATGATTTCAGTGACTTGTCCAAATAAAAAAATCCTCAAGCGCTAACCGCTTGAGGATTTACCTTCTCCCCAAAGAGAAACTTAATGGCAGGTCTTCTGACTCTCGGATTATCGAGACTTTTGCAAAACGCCCCCTTTTGCCTCCCGCCATTGGCGGGATGTCAGGCTCAAAT
>JAUVVL010000059.1 GCA_030604635.1 Desulfobacteraceae bacterium | reverse complement strand
GAGTTTTATCGAAAAGTTGTCCTCAATTAAGCGTAATGGGTGATCAGATGTAAAAGCGTGTGCTGTTTGAGGGTATTAGGGATCGTTTAGAAAGAGCCTGATTCTTATTACGCTTATAAAAAATATAAGCTTTTAAATATAATAATTTATTTAATGATATTACTGCTCTTTCTTTACGATCCCTTATACGCGAGTTCACACGCTTTGGAATCTGATTACCCATGGCGCGGTCGTAAAGACGATAAACCTCCCCGACCCCTTATTTATTTAAGACCGATTATGGTTGCAAACCTTCCGGTGGTGCCCTCTCCGCGAAATGAAAAAAAGCGGTCTTGATCACATTTTGTGCACAGCCGGCTTATATCCACGTTTTCAATCAAAACCCCTGCTTCGCAAATCTGGTCGCAACTTACAGACCAGAAATCAAAATGATCTCTATCGTCCTTGTATTTCCAGTAAGCCTTTGGGATCTCCTTTTCGTAGTTGACGAATTCCGCGCAGCATGGCCCCAGAGACGGACCGATTCCCGCAATTATATCACTGGAAATACAGCCGAAGTTTTTTTCCATCACCTTTATTGTGCGGCCTATGATATTGTTTATACTTCCTCGCCAACCAGAATGAACATTTGCCACCACTTGCCGGACAGGGTCATGCATGAGTACAGATTGACAGTCAGCCACCTGTACCACAAGAAATTTTTTGGGTATATTCGTCACCAGGGCATCCCCGATAAGCTTCCGTTCAGAATCTGAATCAAAACCGCCAATCTTTTCCTCAGGAATTTCCGAATGTCCTCCATCTAAGCAAACATCAGCATTAAGCGCAGAAGAGGCTTTACTCCCTTTTGCAAATGCCATGACCCGGATTCCGTGAACCTGATCCGCAAAAACAAGTTCTTTTTCCTCGATACATCGTGAAATAATACTCCTGTTTTGCCTAACATTATTGTCATCGTCTCCGACACCAAAACTGACATTCAGGCTCTGGAAAGGCCCGCTGCTTTTACCGGTGTTCCTCGTAAAAACTCCATGCCGGATACCGGAAAGCTTTGCAAAATTCGGAAACTCTAAGAATGAAACACCATTTCTATGCTTAATATTCACTCCACAATCCCTTACCACCCATATGCTGATGACGCTTTACGATCCTTTGTATTATCCGTGAAGTTGATATATCGGGAACAACATCAACCCTGACCACCTTCCCGCCACCGGCCTTAACAACGTCAGCCCCGATGATATCCTCTTCTTTCCAGTCAGCCCCTTTTACAAGTACATCAGGCTTTAAGGCCTGTATGAGCTTTAACGGATCTTGTTCATTAAAAACCGTAATATAATCGACGCACTCCAAACCGGCCAGCACCTCAGCCCTTTGGTCCTGGCTCACTATCGGCCTGTTTTCCTGTTTTATGGATCTTGCAGACTCATCGGAATTTAATCCCACCACCAGGACATCCCCTTCAGATCTGGCAGCAGCAAGATAACGCACATGACCCACATGCAGGATATCAAAGCACCCGTTTGTAAAAACAATAGTTCGCCCGGACTCGCGCAGGGTGCTTATCTTTTGAACAAGATCTTTAAGCTTTACGATTTTAGATAACATATTCGTATTTACTAATAAGAACATTAAGCAACTGACATAAATAATATTGCTGGAAGGTCTGTCACAGTCGTCACAAGAGTGACTAAAGTTACAAGTGATCTAACCTGTCGAGAGCCTCAGGTCGAACGAAGTGACTAAAGTTGAGGAAGCGCTATCGCGCTGTCATTCTGACAAAAATTGGCAGAATACCTTAACTTTAGCTCACTTTAGTTCACTTTAGGCACTCAACACTTTTTCGTTCTTTATCACCAAAAAGCTTTGTAAAGAAAAATCATGTCGGATGGGTTTTGAAATTCTTAGTAAATCATTTACACGGCCCGTGCCAGGGTAAGCACATCAACACGTCCGGCCCCGCCGTTCAATAGAACCTTGGCGCATTCATTTGCAGTTGCTCCTGTGGTGTAAACATCATACATTTTCGCAATAACTACAAGTAAAATGAATGATATGCAAGTAACATTGAAAGCTTTTTATTGTCAATATCTTATCTTGTATTACGTAATAGAAGTAACCAAGGTTAAAACCTATTAAACACAGCGTTAAAACCAAACATTTGTTGACCAAAAGGTGACTATGGGATAAAGTTTTGAGACGAGGCAGGCGCTCTTCTAATTCCGTTATCACGTCTGCCGAGCCTCCAGGCGCAGGGGACTTGCTTTTTTTGCGGATACACTGCGCCTAACAACTTAAAGGGGGTAAATTATGAAAAAAATACTTACAGGCTTAGTCGTTTTATTTATGGTTATAGGGTGCGCTGGTCGTACTGCGAATCCTGTGATGCTTCACCAGTACGGGGATGCTAACAAATCATGCAGGGCTTTAGAGTCCGAGCTTCTGTTTATTCAGGCGGAGATTGCAAGGCTGGTTCCAAAAACACAAAAAACGGGAAAGAATGTCGCTCTTGGAGTCACCGGCTGGTTTTTTATCGTGCCATTGTTTTTCATGGACTTGAGTGATGCAGAACAGGTTGAAGTTAATGCATACAGGCAGCGGTATAATCATTTAGTTATCTTGGCAGAAGAAAAAAACTGTGGAATTGTGCTGGAAGAACCGGCAACGGAAGAACCGACAGCAGAGGCAGAAAAAACAGAGGATTAATGTCTGTCCACCGGGATTTCGATAACTTAGCTTAACAGATTGTATCAAATCATGATGGATTGTCAAGGTAAAATGCACCCTATATGCACCCGGAAATGAAAATATTTATTGCTACATCTTGTGTGATCAAATAAAATAAACACACAATCCGGGGATAGGGCGAGCTCCCCGAAAGGCGGTTTTCCTGGACCGCTTTCCCCGGATACACAAACAGGACCGCAACAGGAGGCGGATAATGACGGAAGATAAAAAAAAGAATAAAGACAAGCTCAAACAGGACCTTGACGCTAAGCAGCAGGAAGAGCTCAGGAAGCTCATTCAGGCCTCGCGCATCTCTAAAGCACCACCACCAATAGAACCGGTTGGAGGACTTAGTTACTTTTCCCCCCCAAAAACAAAACCTGATTACGACCACTGGAACAAGTCAGATGGTTGGACTTTACAGGAAGCAGCTTACCTTTTGTGTGATCAATGTCCCGAACATCGTTATCATATGCCGTCTGATGTCAAACGCAAGATTCAGAAGGTTTCTCAACGTTTAGAAAGGACTGTTAAGATCAGGAGATTAGTACCTATTGCATGGGGGCTTAACCCAAGTTTATATAACCCAATTGATATAATAAAATGGGCAGAAGATAATAATATAAGTATCCCACCAGAAATTACTGTTGCAGCCAATAAAGAGAAATCGACCGAGCAAGCACCTATGATTTTCCCCTGCAAAACAGGAACTAAATGGGAAGATGTGGAAATAACGCTAATAAGCCGCGATACTGTAATGATTAAGACACCGGAAATATCTGGGCGTTATCATTTTAGCAAGCTAAATATGGAGGATGGACGTTCAGGCGACACACCTACTAAATCATGGAAACTGTTAATGTATTTTTGCAAGTATTCCGGGCGAATCACCTCAGAAACAACAATTTATGACATTCAAAACCCATCTAAAGCAATATCTGATTTAAATAAAACGCTACAAGGTATTTTTGAAATTCATGAAGACTTTTGTAAAACATATAATAAAAATGATGGATGGGTAGCTCGATGCATATTTAACGATAAAACAGAATCTACTTAATTCCCCAACTTATTTAATCCTCTTATAACCATTCCTGACAAATAGACCTGGGTGGCAAATTAGCCATTCGGGTCTTTTTTTTCTCAATCTGTGAAAAATAGATTTTTCATCCAGACTATTTTCAAATTTTTTTATCTTATTATATCAAGTCGTTATTAAATTTCATTAAAGAAAAATAGGCCGAATCGTGAAATTTCTCATTATAGGGTAAAAGATAAGAAAATTCTTTCACCAAAACAAGGGGTTTAAAAATGCCAAGTTTATCACGACGGTTTAAAATCGAAGTAAAACTGAACGAAAAGCCCGCTTACCGCTTAGCACAATCGGCAAGAGTCAATCCGAACTATTTGTATAAGATGATGAGCGGCATTGGCAAAGTCAAAAATGGCGACCATCGCATAATAAAGATCGGCAAGGTACTTGGTATCCCCGCTGAGGAATGCTTTGAAGAAGGTGGAGAAGATAGCTATGCCATACAGTAAAGATACAGACCGAAACGATCTACAGGCACGGTTAAACAGTCTTCGAGTCCAACATAGTACAATAAGCGGGAGAGTTTATCCAGAACATATGTATCGAGACAAAACAATGATTTTGCATGCTCTTGAACGAAGAATATTTGAGCTAGGTGGGGGAAATTTTGGCTTTCGTTTCAAATCGCAGATTTAAGAAAAAGTATGACAAACTTTTTAAGAAAGATCCGCTTGCTGCAAATGTATTCCTATTGCTTTCCGAGCTTGCCGACAAAAAGGGGGAAGTTACCACAAATGAGGCTGAAATAGCTGAATTAATGGCGATTCGGTTCAATGATCCATCGGAATACGCCCTGAAGGAGACAAATGGATAAGTATATACCTGAAGGTGGTTTTACCATAGCGCGAAAAATATTTGATTCAGGTATATGGTCAAAGCCGCCTTTATATTTCAAAGTGTGGGTGTGGATAATAGGGAGTGCTAATCATTCAGACCGTACAAAAGGCGGTTACAAATACAAGAGAGGAGAGCTTGTAACCAGTTATGATGAAATTATTAAGGCCAATGCCCATTTTTACAATCGAAGACATATTTTTCCTACAATGAAACAAATTAGAATTATTCTTGAATGGCTGCAGAAAAAAGGCATGATTGCCGCAAAGCCTTTAAAATCAGAACTTGAACGAACAGGGGCAGACACCACGGCAGACACAAGGGCATACATTGGCCTAAAGATAATTGTAATAAATTATAACACTTACCAAGATATAAAAAACTACTGGGGCAGACACCACGGCAGGGACTTGAACGAACAAGGGCACAATAACAATAAATTAAATAAAGAAAAGACTAGTACCGTGCCCCAAAAAAAACTTAAAAAACCAAAATCAAATAAACCAGGCACTTCTAAAAAACGTAAATCCGAGGCAAAAACTCAAAATCGCGCAGCCGCCACAAAAATTTACGAATTTTACATAAAAGAGATATCCCCAGGAAGCAAGGATAAGCGAAGGGCACACGTCAATATAGAGAAATATTTAAAGTCTTACGATCCTAATGATCTGATTACGGCCATTAAAAATTATAAAACAGTGAGCAAAAACAAAGATCCGGAATACCGGAAAGATCCTGCAAATTTCTTTGGCACCAAAAAAGGCAATGAGTTTTTCATGAATTACCTGCCCGGTGAATTTAAGGCAGTACAAAACAGGAGTCCATTAGAGCATGGCTGGTAAAGAGATATTTAGTGACCATGGCATAGACATACCATCAGGGGCAAGCGGTCAGATTAAGACTTTATGCCCAAAATGTTCCGAATTCAGAAAGAATGCAAAAGATAAATGCCTTTCCGTCGAAATCCCGAAGGGAATATGGAACTGTCATCATTGCGGGTACAGTGGAAATTTGAAAGAAGAAAAAGTGGAATATAATAAGCCAAAATACAGCGAAAAACCAGACTTGCCTGAGAAAGTCATTAAGTGGTTTGCCGATAGGAAGATACCATCTGAGATTCTGATAAAAAACAAAATTGGTTACGGCAAGTCATTCAGTGACGCAAGTGCAATTCAATTCCCATACATCAAGGGCGGGGAAGTCGTAAACATCAAACACAGAACCAGCGACAAGCGATTCAGACAGGAAAAGAATGCGGAAAAGTGTCTATATCGCTTCGATGAGATTGCCAAGCATGAGAGCGATAGCCTGATAATTACCGAGGGTGAAGTTGATGCCCTATCTTTTCAGGTTGCCAAATTCAACATGGTGACTTCAATTCCAGACGGTGCTCCAAGCGAAAACGCTAAACAATTTCATACAAAGTTTGATTTTCTTAACTCATCTTCTGACATCATTCAAAAATACAAAAAAATCGTTTTAGCGGTTGATAACGATACTCCCGGGAAGCTGGTCGAACAGGAATTGGCCCGGCGTATAGGTGCTGAGAAGTGTTATCGGGTTGAATATCCTGAAGGCTGTAAGGACGGCAATGACGTTTTAGTCAAGTACGGATGGGAAAAACTAAGAGAGATTGCCATTAATGCTAAACCCTTCCCGGTTGAGGGGCTTTTCACCGCCTATGATTTCAAAGATGAGGTTCTTAGCCTTTATAAGCTGGGTGAAAACCGGGGAAAGTCAACAGGCTGGATAAACCTTAATGAATATTACACGGTCAAGTTGGGAGAATTTTCAGTCATAACCGGGATGCCCGGCGCTGGTAAAAGTACGTTCATGGATGCTTTGGTTGTGAATATGGTTAAAGAACATGATTGGAAGTTTTTATTTTTCTCTCCTGAAAGCTGGCCGGTTCAGAGGCACTTGCAAAGCCTGTTGGAAAAGGTTGAGGGCCTGCCGTTTGCAAAAGACGGACGGTTTTCAAAGCGCATGGCAGAGGACGATATTGAGGGGACATTACAGGTAATATCAAAGTATTTCTTCTTCATTTATCCTGAAGAAAACATGCTGTCAGTTGATGAGATCCTGTCAAAAGCCAAAGCTGCTATTTTCAGGCATGGGATAAACGGGGTTATCATAGACCCCTGGAATGAGGTCGATCATTTATATCAGAATATGACCGAGGCGCAATATTTATCAAAAGCCCTGTCTAAGATACGGCAATTTGCGAAAAAAAATCATATTCATATTTGGGTAATAGCGCATCCTAAAAACTTAGTTAAGGATACGGACGGTAGTTACAGGCCGCCCACAATGTACGAGATTTCAGGCGGTGCACAATGGCGCAATAAGGCCGATAACGGGCTGTGTCTGCATAGGCCGGATTATATCAGGGACGAAACAGACGTAATAATTCAAAAGATACGATTTCGAGAGGTCGGAAAGGTCGGCAAGGTTACCCTGAAATATCTATGCGACACAGGGGAATACAGGGAAGCAGATGAGATACAAGATATATAAACGTATTTTAACATGGTTGTTTTTGTTTCGGGCGGGACAAGTTGTAAAAATGCCGTGGAATAGGCAGCGGAGTCTTAAGGTGGATGCTCTCTTGAAAAGAACGGAATAAGGGAACGATGGTAATTACAAGAGCAGAAATTAAAGAGGATATCGAAGCCTTTAATAAAAGAATAACTGATGCTGAGAATAAGCTGAATGCATTGCCCTTAGTTGCGGGTACGTGGCAGGCGCGGGCTAGGGTGAAGGTACAACGGCAGGCTCTAAATGACAACATCCGGCACATTCGGCAGTTAATTATTTATGCACGTGAAGGCTTGACAACCAGTTAAATAACAACCGGACAATTAATTGAATATGCCTGTTAATTAACCGATTAACCATTTTAATTTAGTGAGAGGTAAATAATATGAGGAAGACAGACGACACCATCATTTTAAAGTTGCTGAAAGAAGGCCGGACTCAAAAGGAAATAGCAAAGTATTTCAATGTCAGCCCGGCTGCTATCTGCAAGAGGCTAAAGCGAATAAAGCCTTTGCCAGAGAGCTTTGAGAATCTAACGGATAAGGAAAGAGAATTTGCTTTACAAGTGTCTGAAGGAAAAAGCCAGACAGAAGCGGCCTTATTGTCGTACGATTGCACTTCCAGAGATTCTGCTAAATCCCTGGGATGCTCATTGATGAAGAAACCGGACATACAAATTGCGATATCGGAACTTTTGCAGGAATCGGGGCTGACCCGGCGGTACCGCATTTACAAATTAGGGGAACACGTGGATAATGTTGATCCTGGTGTATCCTTGAAAGCTTTGGATCAATCATGGAAGCTCGATGGTTCTTATGCGCCGGAAAAACACGTTCTTGCCCATGCCGATTTACACGCGCTTATCGCTGCCACAAAAGGGCATAAGCAGCCTGAAAAGGTAGAGGAATGATGAAGGGCTTTAGAACATAACCCCTTTTTGAAATTCGGAAGTATAATCCAGTATGTAATACATACATCCTTAGCTAAAATATGAACTTGGCCCCCCGGTCTTCTGGCCGTAAAAACCTATATAAGACTTATATAGGTGAGGGGGACAGATAAATCCTTTGGGCAAGAAAAAATAATGGATAGAGATAAAAACCAAATAATCAGCAAAAGACTCCTGAGTGTCGAAGAAGCAGCGGTGTATTTGGGAATTAGTCCCAGGACAATTTATAACCAGACTGGGAGAAAGTCAAAGCAGCCATTTCCGGTAAGGGTAAAAAGGATAGGCAAGTTGATCCGATTCGACATCAAAGACATAGAAGCATACATTGATTCTTTATAGTCCAGGTGGTGTATAGGTAATACATAAGGATATTAAATTTTCATGTTATATCTGGTGGTTAATATTGTGGGGTCAACGGTAGGTCAACACTTAAAAAGCTTATTTACATGAATGGTGGTCTATAATAACGCAACCCTAGCAAATCAACCCGATTAACCATCCTGACAAGTAAAGAAGATGGGTCCTAAAGAGTAAGGAACTAAAGAACAGTGGCAATCAAACACAAAATTCAGGCAGACGTAAACGGTAAAACTAAAGTTATGAACCTGACTGCAAGGAGGGCGATAATTGAGCATTGCAAAGAATGTATGGGTTTTCAGGCTGCGGAGGTTAGAAGGTGTACTGCCAAACTTTGACGGGCTTTTGATATTTCTCAAGGTCGGATATGGCGCAGGTTTCAAGTTTGGTGTTCTCATTTTTGAGAACGCTTTTCGGTTTATGAGCATCGGGATAATACCAGTATTTAATCATGACAACGGAATTATGTTTATTTTGTAATGAGCCAGAAAAGAATTATCAGCCTGGGCCTGATGTTGATTTTATCTGTTCAAGCTGTGTGATTCTGTTGTCCGGGGCAAAGCAGGACGATCTAAAAAGAGCTCATGCCAAAGCAATTGATAAGGGGCGCGAAAACCAAGCAAGCGCAATTGAATCATTTTTAATACCGGAGGTAAAGGATGGAAAACGACCAGCAAGCAAATCCGTTAAGCGAAGTGTTGACCGAAAAGGAATTGCTCGATCTGTTCGGGCTTAAAAAAACATTTTTGGACAGATTAAGGCGAAATCGTCAATTTCCTTTTTGCAAGGTATCGCCGTATGTTCGATTTTATTTAGTAAAAGACGTTCGAGATTACATTGAGAGCAAGCGTGTAGTTTTAAACAAGGACTAACACACATCAAGACTACTCGGAAGCTACTCCGAGTACACTCCAAAACACGACCCTTTAGGAACTAATATCAAGGTATAGGGTATGCACAAATTTCTTTTAACATTGACCCTTGTGCTTGTTTTTGGAACAAGCGCATTTGTGAGTGTTAGCGGTCTATCAGCAGTTTTCTCTAGTGCTGGCATTACGATTATTCTCATGGGCTGCGGTATGGAGTTAGGCAAAATACTCACGGTTATACATCTTCACAGGAAATGGAATGTTCTGAACCGGTTGTCACGGTGCTTTTACATTATGGTAATTGTGGCTTTGGTTCTGATAACTTCATGTGAGATCCTTGGCTATTTATCTCAGAATCATGTCCGGGGCTTCCGGGCCCTAGAATCAAACCATGCTTCTCTGGATGCCCTTAATCAAGAGGAAACGATTTTAAGAAAAAGAATTGAAACAATTGATAAGACTCTGTCCGGGTTGCCTGCCTCATTCGTGAGCAAACGTCTTAGGGAACGAGAGAACGCAGGCTATGAAGGCTTACAGGTACGATTGACAGAGGTTATTAACGAAAAGGCGGATATTGAAAGGCAGCAGATAACAGACAAAGCATATTCAGCACCTATTTTTGCAACGGCAAGGATATTTCGGATAAACGAAACCGAGACCGCCTCTTTTTTCATTCTGTTTTTAGTGTGTATCTTAGAGCCACTTTCAATTGGTTTAGCGGTTGCTTGTTCAAGTGCATGGTTGCCAGTTGAGAGAGAGGGTGTGCAAGTTGCACAGGCTGAAATTACTGAAGAAATTGTCAAGGACACAAAGCCAGAAGTAAAATTACAGATTTCTAATGTTGCAGAAATAACCGATCCGGTGACAGCTTCTATCATACGCCTGATAGACAGTGCGGGGAAGTGGTCAGGAACTATGACAGAACTGCTTGAGGTACTCAATAACACAGATCAGCACGGGTTTGTCGGTAAGAACGGCTGGCCGGATGATGCACACAGCCTGGGCAAACAACTGAAAAAACTTGAACCTGAACTATCAGAGCAAGGGATTCATGTGTCACGAAGCAGGACACAGACAGCCCGGATTATTAAGCTAGGCAGAGTTAAAGCTATTCAATGACTGACAATGACAACCAATAAAAAGGCAAATGACCGCGTCAGGGCTTTTATATTAAACGATCTAAGGTTGCTGAAGGGAGATTTTGCTCTTTGACAATTTATATCCGAAAGGGCAGCGGGTGAAGCCCCGGCTGGAATTGTGGGCTAAGTGTGGGCAGCAGGCCACCGATGCCTGTGAGACACCCTGCTAAGGCAGGTAGGAGATAACCGAAAATCATTACAATTCCTTATTTTTCTTGACAATATAAACAATTCCTATTACCAGAAGTAAACATTACAATTTGACAAATCCTTGGGATTTAATGCCCACCCAAATCACCTTGAATTAGGATAATTTCCCATCCTATTGCTAAGGGGAAACTAATCGTTATCTTGAGCTGTGGTGATCAGATGGATTATGATCCTCTATTTGAACCAGGATTTCACGAAATAGCTTTTGAAAGAATTGGTGAGATATTCGTTGATCCCTTTAGCAACTCCAACATTCGAAAATTATTGTTTAATCGATTAAAAGCTTTTTTAAAGGAGTTAAAGAAAACCGGAATTAGTTTTGAAATTTGGATTGACGGTTCATTTGCCACAAATAAACCTGAACCTGCTGATATTGATATTGTTGTTGTTGCCGATCCTAATAAAGTAAATCAGCTACCAAGAGATAAAGTTTTAATAATAAATAAATTGCTAAGAAATAAGGCCGTTACAAGATTAAGATATAAGTGCGATGTTTACTTTGTTCTTAACGACAACCCAAATGCTCTAAGTTATTGGCGAAGATGGTTCGGATTTTCACCCGGTGAAAGACCCAAGGGCATACCAAGGTTAACAATATAGGTCTAATATGAATTTGATTAAGAAGCTCGGCGCTGAAATCGACAAAGCCAATGTGTTATTGGATGAATATAACTCCATTATTGCAGATGATCCAGACAATCTCGCATATCAATTGAGCATCGAAACAATAAAAGAGCACATTGCTGATTTACAGGCGCAAATAAAAGAAGAAAAAGATTTTAGAGAGAAGGAGGTTATTGAATTAAGACTTAAGGGCCCCTTGGTTGAAGAGGGAAGCATCCCATTATCCATTTTGGGGGATATTGCTAAAGAATTATCTAACGCAATATATTCGGCTTCTCAACTCATAAAGGCCGGAAAGGAAGTAATGCGTATGATTCCAAGATCAACTATTAAAACATTAAATTTGAGGTTTGCCGGAATAAAAAGCGGATCAACACGCATATTAATCACGGGTGATACCTCCCCAGATATTTTTGGCCATAGCCTAATTGAAGAGAGTCTTACGAATACTTTCGAATTATTGGGTTCAGAAACACCAGACGAAATAACCGATTCAGCCTCAAAAATTGGTATTAGGAGTGTCGCAAGTATAAACAAATTTTTAAAAACATTATCATCTTCACAATTAGAAGCTGAGATGTCTTGGACTTCTCCTTCAGATATTGGTTATAAATGGAAGGGAAGTAAAGCAAAATTAACAACTATGTCGAACACACTGGAAAAGATAAAGAGCCCCAAACCAGAGCAAATAAATGTTATTGGTAAATTGATTATGATTAGTCTCAAGTGGCAATTCGAAGTTCAAGATGAAAAAGGGGTTTCTTATAAAGGGACTTATCCTTCTCAACTATTAGAAGAAATAAAAACTTTGCATGTAGGGGATCAATTAACCAGCGTTATAGAAAAGAAGATTATCATCAACGAAGCAACAGGGAAACAAAAAAATTATTATACTTTATTATCACTTAAGGTCCTAGACAAAACTTAACCTGGCATAAGTCAAACCCTTCCGTTTTCAAGGTGTCAGATCAAGTCCGTCCCGTCACAACCTAATATCCTGAACAAGTGCACGTTGGGCTTAGCGTTCCATCACAACATATTATCCTGTCGGTAGCTTCATCGCAGCCACAAACCCCCCCATGCCAAGAACAACATCCACGTCGTGCCAAATCTGTAGTGTCGCTCTCAAGTTTAGTTTTATCTAAACATTGATTAGTATCGTCTGGTATCGGCGTAATTTTTTGGATAGGCGAATCTGGCGTAATAACATTTGGCTGGGAGGTGATTATTTCTTGTGATAGATCCGCAGCCAGCCCAGGGCCAGTCAGTGTAAGAAATAAAACAAAAGCAACTGTAAACACAAAATGTTTTTTCATGACATTCCTCCTTCCCATTCACAGATAAGTGAAACTTCCTATCATCACCAATTATATGGATTTTTAGGCTTTTTGTTAAACGGTGAGTATTGCTGTCTATCTTGATTGTCATAAACCCCATCATTGTCATCATCCCTGTCAAGATAATTAGGGGTTCCATCTCTATCCCAGTCACGTTGGCGAGGATTCATTAACTGATCAGAATTCGTTGAAGGCCCATAGTTATTTGATCTGCTTGAATCGGGAGAACTCCTAATATGAGGCCTAACATAGGTACCATCTTTGCGATAGTAGCCCTTGACATGAACATCTTTTGCTACCGCCAGTTGGGGAACAATAAATAGAAATCCAATAAGAAGAAGAATTATTTTTTTCATTGTTTCCTCCTTGTTTTGCTAAAATTTACAACAAATTGTGTGAGATATTGAAAAAAAACCAACAGGGAGAGATCCTCTAATGAACATCTAAAAGCGGAGTCAAATCAGTAATAGCTAGCTGAAACATCTAAATCGCTCAGTTGCAAAGATAGGAATTGAAATGAAAAATGAGAAACCCCCTGCCAACAGGCAAGTTTTATCTAACAAATAACAGCCTAAATAACAAGACCTAATTAACAGATTTATTTGTATGTGAACTTCCAGTTCCCCCATGTCGGAAATTCCAGGGCGGTATAGGATTCGGCTCACTCCAAAGCCCAATTTTTCCATACCTGGCAGCACTTTCAAGATTAAGCCAATCTTTACAGAAAGACTCTTTGCAATACTGCCGGTATATCCAGGCATAGCCATTTTTAATGAGGGCTTCATTGAGAGATTCACCGGTGACAGAGACCATGCCGACGGTACGGCCATATCTGTCAGTATCTTTGGGCTTAACTTCAACGGTTTTTCCATATACCATTGATGATGTGAATTGCTTGGCCTTTTTGCCGAAAGCCTGGCGCTTTTCCGGGGTGTCGATGCCATAGAGCCTGATTCTTTCGCCTTTGCCGTTATGCAGGGCGGTAATGGTATCCCCATCGGCAACACCCACGACTTCCCCGCTCCAAGATTCGGTTTTAATATCTTTAGGTATCTTTTTCGATGAAAGCGGAAAGGTGAATTGACCCTCGACATGGACCTTACCACCAGAGAAGGCATTGGGCATGGTAAGGGCAAATAAGATTGCTGCAAACAAAGGGATTCTAAATCTGAAGGCCATCATTTCACAACCCTCAATCTATGGGTTTTTCGTAGTTCATTCCATAACTCTTTCATGATAACGGTGTATTCATAATGATCATCATATTCTACACCGATCTTGCTTTTAATATACATATTAAAAACGTCCTGGAGTAATTCAACATCTTCTTTGTCCATATGTGCGATGGTTGCCCTATCTTTAAATGACACCTCAGAGACGATTTCCTTAACAAAGTCTTCAACTATTAGTGGATCTGTGGTCATGATCTCAGGTATAATTGCCTTAACAAGACCCAGATAATAAACCCCTTCGATGATATAACTGACTTTCTGATATATCTTTGGATCTTTGCTAGCCCGTGACCCCGCAACATTTAAGGTTTTTATTTTATGAAGGTCGATCCAGGTGTTGATAATTAATGCAGCCATAAAGGTTGCAGTCTTATTTAAGTCTATGTGAAGGCATGGTCGAAAATGTTTTTCGGCAAGTTTATCGGTTAATTTAGATCCACCGGTAAGCTTCCCATGTGAGATTATTACCGTTCCATCTGAGTCGATTACATTCTGTTCAGTGCGTTCCGGGTAACTGGCTGTTGGCATTTCTTTAAGATTGTATTTGTCAGGCAGGGTACCATCTTCCGTTTTGCGCCCTTTCGGTATCCAGCCACCATGAGGGATGTCCAATTTAATTGCCACATCGAGAGCAGCTTGATCAGCGCCGGTTTGACCACCTGATATGATTTTTTTAATGATCACCTTTTTGATATTTACTCTGCACTTGCTTGAGCTTTGCAAAGAACTCCTCATTTGTAATAATACCCTTTTCAATGAGTAGCTGCGCAACGGCATCAACCTGGATCGAATTTGCCATTAGAAGCTCTTTGAAGCTGACAAGTTCCTTTGGGTCTAGTTTTTCCGCCATTGCATAGCTCCTGTAGATCATTTGAAGTGATGGGGATGCGGTGAAAAGACAACTCACGCCTCAAATTTAATACAACGTTTTACTAATAAATGTCAATTATCATGGCAGATTCAGGAGTTGAGGGGGCAGATATAAGGTAAATGGCAGAATATTCAGGAAAGGAGCGCGTCAGAAACCCGGTATTAAATGTCCCGACCTAAACTTAATTTGACAGTAAATCAGATTCAGCCACCCTTTTTTATCAGGGTGTCAAGTCAAGTCCTGTGACAGTTTAAAACAATTCATCATAGTCTGGCGTTTCAACCTTGTCTTTGGTTAGTTGTCCTAGACCTTTGGGAATCAGTTTGTTTTTTCTCATCCAAGAAAGTGCTT
>JAUVVL010000039.1 GCA_030604635.1 Desulfobacteraceae bacterium | reverse complement strand
ACTTTTCTAGTGAAAAATCTCTTTACTTCTTCTTTTCTGTCGAAATTGAATGCTGCTCAATTTGTGAATGGGCTTCATGTCGGATTTAAGTTGGCAAGAACAGGGGTTTTCGTTCAGGCACTAATTAGCTTGTTTTTATCTTTCGAGACAAATTATTTTTGAAATATCTTCCGTATTCCTTCTCAATAACCAAGATATATATAATCTCTAAAATAAATAATATATAAAAGAGCAATCCGACTGCCCAACTTATGTAATGGCCGCTAAAGATAATCAACAACACGGAAGAAATCAAAAGAGTCAATGTTACTGCAAAAGGAGAGTATTTGATGATTTTAAGAGAATCTTTTCCTTCCCCCATTACATCCGATACAGGATCAGAACTATCGTCAGGTTCAATTAATTTATATATCTTTTGCCAAATTTCCTTATCGTTGTCATTCCAATACGAGGTATGCGCCAGAGCCGGAACGCGGGAACGTAGGGTATTTCCAATGAACAAAATTTCCTTGAGAGGAAAAGAAAAGAGGTTATTTCCCAACCAAGAAACTTTTCGAAATAAATCATCAATCTTTCCTCCGGTAGGATCCCAATAAGCAGTAATATTATACCACCTGATTGGCTCTTCAATAACGGGATTGGCTCTCGGAATGAAAACCGGCACTAATGTATTAGGATAAAGAGCTGCAAATTTGTCTACAGGAGAACCGAAAGTAATTATCAGCTTTATCTTTTCCAGCCACTCTTTCTTTATACCTGTATCCTGAAGAGCAGCATTTATTATTCGGTTGATAGTCAATACCGTGCCTAAACTATGGGTTATTAGATAAATTTCCTCAAAACGTTCGCTTATCCTGGACATAACGCTATCGAATCGTTGGTTTACATGATGATAGACGTGATCAAAACCTCCGAACACGTAATCAAGGTCATCAACATCTCCACGTGAGTAAAGTTCTACGTCTCCCCAAAAGGCTTCATATACTCTTGATATTTTGGACGAAAAAATTCTAAAGTACTTGCAAATAAGCCATGGAATAAGCAAAACAAAAGTCATCATAAGAATTAAAATTGCATATACAATTTTTTGTCGAAACTTTCTTTTTGGAATCTTCAAAGCCCGTATTGCCGCATTTTTAAAAAATACAAAAATATTCGGTCGGTTATAGTCTTTGGCAATATTGGCCCAGTGGATTTCATGCACCGCAAAGGCAGAAACATCTTCTCTGACAACTCGATATTGCAGAAGCTCTTTATCTTTGCTTAACAAAGGGTCACTTTTTACTGAAAGGTTGGAATAACAATCATGGTGTTTGGGGTGTTCACCGGGAGGGTAAGACGCTTGACAAAGATTGCGCGCAACTTTCTTCGAGATTTCGAATTGCCTCTGCTCTCCCATTCCGTGCACAACAATTACTACTTTATTCATATCTCTTCTTCTATTTTTGAACAAAAGTTTTCTACATGTTCAAAGGGTTTACTAATCCGAGCATGTCCACTTTATTATGCTCGCCTTAGTAACTTTGATGGCTAAACCACCGGTAATTTCCCACGATTTTGCCACTCTGTCAAGGGCCAACCGGCCCGGTCTCGGAAATTCCTAAAGCGGGAAATGACATCTGACCTTATGGGCGTTACCGATATCTTGAAGCTGGGGTGGGGTGGAAGGGTCGCTACATATTGAGGGTCTGCCGTTTGCTTCATATACCGGACAGCGCGGGGAGAATCGGCATCCGGTGTGAGGGCGTTCAAAATCAAACACTCCCCAGCCTTCCTTCTGAATATCCGCCAAGGCTTTTGTTGATTCTTTATTCTTTTTTTCGACAAGTGAAGACCAGAGTATGCTCGTATAGGGGTGTCTAGGTTCGTTTGCGATGCGGCCTCCCAGGCCCATCTCCACGATCTGCCCAAGATACATAACGGCAACCTTGTGGCTGATCAACTCTACAATGCGCAAATCGTGAGATATGAAAAGATAGGACAGACCAAGGTTTTTCTGAAGGTCCTTTAAAAGGTTAACCACTTGAGCCTGTATGGATACATCCAGTGCACTGGTTGGTTCATCCGCAACGAGAAACCGCGCACCTACTGCAAGCGCACGTGCAATACCAACCCTGCGCTTCTCCCCGCCTGAAAGTTCACCCGGAAAGTTGGAGAGCTTGCCCTTTTTCAAATTAACCTTTTCGAGCAGTTCGCTGATATCATGGTCAATTTCTGCATCGCTCAGCCGGCGGTGAACGGTAAGGGCTTCCTTGAGAATTGACTGGATACGCATCTTCGGGTTAAGAGCCGCGTCCAGATCCTGAAATATCATCTGCATCTCTCTCCTGATGGGACGGAACTCGCGCTCTTTAAGCCAGGTAATTTCCTTTTCATTGAAAATTATTCTGCCAGAGGTAACGGGTGTCAGTTTGAGCAGTGTTCTGCCGATGGTCGTCTTTCCGCAGCCGGTTTCGCCGACCAGCCCCATGGTTTCATTTTCTTTAATATAAAAGCTTACATCATCGACTGCAGGAATAATCCGTTTCTCCCCTCTCAGGGAAGAAAACATACCGCCGGGCTGAAAATAGTATTTTTTCAGATTCTCAACTTCCAGTATTGTCTTGGTCATAATTGCTCTTCAAGTAAAGAATTCGGGTCCAAAGGACCAGGCTTTGGATTAACTCTAAAAGGGTTTAATGTTGCAGCACATTAAGTGCCTAAAGTGATCTAAAATGCCTAAAGTGCCTAAAGTTGAGGAAAGCGCTTTCAACGCAAATCAGTTTTTATATAAATTGATAGTGCCAAAGGCACATACAATAACTTTAGCTCACTTTAGCTCACTTCAAACTTTAGGCACTACCAGGTTACTGCTTTTGCTGGCATAGCCAGATCATCTCTGAACTGGCTCTCCGAGGCGTAGGCTCTACGAGCCGGAGGCCCAAAGGACCAGGTTCTCTATGTTTAAATAAAGTTATCCGATTTAAATTATGAATCGACAAACAACCAGCACCTCACACTGTGCCCGGGAAAAACCTCCTTTAAATCCGGCTCAATATGTTCACATTGCTCACGGGTTCTGTCCGTTATCTTGTTACATCTGGCATGGAACCTGCAGCCTTCGGGTATGTTGATAGTATCCAGCACGTCCCCTTTAATGGCCTGTAGATAACCTTTCTCTCGGATATGCTGTTCGTTCGGGATTGATGCAAGGAGTGCCTCCGTGTAAGGGTGCTTATACAAAGACCCTTCAGTCAGGATATCCTTTGCAGGACCGTGTTCAAGTACTGTGCCGCCGTACATCACTGCGACCTTGTCAGAAAGTTCCATAATTACATTTATATCGTGGCTGATGAGCATCGCTGTTACACCGACGCTTGATTTGAGCTCAGCGAGCAGGCTCACTATTTTTGACTGGATCGTTGCATCAAGCCCGGTTGTCGGTTCATCGGCAACAAGGAGCGAAGGCTCCGAAGAAAGTGCCATGGCAATCATCGCACGCTGGCACATTCCGCCGGACAGACCATGGGGATTATTATTATACCTGAGCCGGGGGGAGTCTATTTTTACCTGTTCAAGCCAATACAGCGCCCGATCTTTGGCCTCATTACGGTTTTTTATCGGTGTGTTGAGCATTATCGACTCTGTTATCTGCTTGCCGATGGTAATAAACGGATTGAGTGAAACTTTTGGGTTCTGGAAGATCATGGAAATTTCTTTACCACGTATTCCGCGCATCATACGATCAGTATATTTTTGCCATCCACTGTTGTCCTTGTAAACCTCCATTATCCTTCCAGGGCTCGTGTTGATCTTTACATAATTGTTGAGATCCTGGAGCAGATCCTTTTGAACACTTTCGGTTGTTAATCTTATCTTCCCGATGATAACACCCGGCTCCGCACTGATCAGACCCATGGTGGACAGCGCGGTTATGCTCTTTCCGCTGCCGCTTTCACCAACGATGCCGAGGGTTTCGCCTTTGTCGATTTCAAGGTTTACACCATCCACCGAACGAATAAAAGCCTCTTTGCTCCTTGAGTAGAAATAGGTCCGCAAATTCTCTATTTTCAAAACAGGCGCTATGCTCATTTGCTTCTCTTCATCTCGAGTATATTATTCAGCCCGTCGCCAAGTAGATGAAAACCCATGATGGTAAACAGTATAGCAAGTGCCGGTGCCGTCGACGGCCAGAACTTGCCCTGCATAAAGTAGTTGGCTCCAGACAGAACCATATTTCCCCATGAGGGTATAGGCTCCTGAACACCAAACCCCAGATAGCTGAGGCTGGTTTCCATAAGTATCGCTTCAGCCATGCCGAGCGTTGCCTGTATAATCAGCACCGATCGACAATTGTGCCAGAGGATGTGTTTAAAAATGATAATTCTGTTTTTGAGTCCAAGAGCCGTTGCCGCTTCGATGAAATACTTTTGTTTGAGGAATTGAATCTTGCCTTTTATGAGTGAAGCGACGACAGGGACATTCGTAATGCCGACAATGACCATGATATAATAGATATCCGGTTTGAAGGCAGCAACCATGAGCAGTATGAGTACCAGGCGGGGAAACGAATTCAACAGGTTGTTAATATAGGTAATCGCCGTATCGAATCCACCCCCCCAGTAACCGGCCAGTATGCCGAAACAAGTGCCAATAACAAGCGCTATGGCGATTGCCAGAAGGCCGGGTAAAAAATACGCCTGAATTCCGATAATAAGCCTTGAGAGAATATCTCTGCCCATAAAATCGGTGCCCAGGATGTGACCGGCGGTTTTAGGCGGCGCCATAAGCAACTTGATATTAATCTCATGAGGATCGAATGGAAGGAGATTGAATGCGCCTAATATGTATGAGACGATAACAAGTATAACGATGAAAATCCCATAGCTGACATACACAAGATCCATCGTACCTGCCTTTTTCCAGAAAGGCACATCCGAAAAGTCACTAACGTTGGTAGAATACTGGGAATATCTTTTCATTCTATTCCTGCGATGCCCTTGGATTGACTATTATATACACGACACTTTTAATCAGACTCCCGAGGCGGACAATGATGGCCGCAACAATAGTGATACCCATAATCAACGGATAGTCCCTGTCTTGAGCAGCCTGCCAGGCCATCCTCCCCATGCCGGGCCAGTTGAATACCTGTTCAACAACCACCGCGCCGCCAAGGATGAACGGTATCTTTGATGCAATAATTTCAGTTATGGGAATTAAAAAGCCTTCCTTAAGCGAATGCTTCCATATAGAGGCTCCCTTTGCACGGGCCAACCGTATGTAGTCTTCTGAAAACACCCTCTCCATCTCTTCACGCAGATAGCGGACAACCTCACTGATGGTGCCGTTGCCGATACCAAGAACCAAAACCGGGGGCATAAAATAGAGCCAGCCGATTTTTTGTGAGCTTGATCCAAAAGCAAGGGGAAACAGGCCGAACTGGTGCATTGAAATATAGATGACAATATACCCAAACCAGAAAACCGGCAGAGCGGAAACAATATAAGTAAAAATAGTAGAAGTCCAGTTAAAGACAGTCATACCCCGTCTTGCTGAAAGAATGGCTATGGGAACAGCTAATAAAAGCGTAACGAGCATGGACCCGATTGTAAGATAGAGGGTATTTATTCCCACGCGAATAACTTCGCTTAAGACGGGCAGCCCGGTTCGTATGGATGTGCCAAAATTCCCACGAAGTATATTGCTCAACCATGACAGATATTGGGCATACCATGCTGTAGGGACTCCTAAGGCTTCACGGGTGCCCGCACCTATAGTATCAGAAGCCATTTGCCCTTTGAGCAAAAGGCTGAAGGGGTCTCCGGGTGACAAAAAAAGGATAATGAATACAATAAAGCTTACCCCCAGAAGTAAAAGGCTGGCAATTGCCAACTCTTTGCAAATCAACAAAAGGATAGGCCTGATGGCGGAAAGCTTCATGGTTCGTATCTCTTGGGTTGTGCAGGGTGCCTTGAGAGACACCCTGCATTTAATTTGGAAGCGCTATCAAGAGAAATCCGGATTAGTGCTGCTCGGAAGCGGGTATGAACCAATCATCCGCGTATGGGAAGAAGTTGTATGGATGAATCGCCACGTGTCTCAACTTCTTATTAAAAGCGGCATAGTTTGTTAGTGTCCAGAGAAAAGTGTATGGGTTCTCATCGGCGACAATCGCATGAAGTTTTCTGTTTATGGTTCTTCGTTTTTCGTGGTCAAGGGTCAGCTTACTTTCAACAATCAGGCTGTCTACTTCGGGATTGGAGTAGGCGCCGAAATTGTTCTTCCATGGACCGATTTCAGATGAATGAAAGAGAGAAGAAATATCTGCGGAATCGTCAAATACCCATGAGGCAAATATAATATCAAAGTCATGATTGAGAAAAACATCCTCTTTCCAGGACAACCACTCTTTAAATTCACCTTTTATGTCCACACCAATCTTGTTAAGATAATTTTTAAAGGCCAGTACGACACGCTTTACGGCTTCACTTTCCTTTTCTATCGGGACTTTCAAGCTTAATGATAGTTTCTCGCCGTCCTTTTCCATAATACCGTCATTGCCTTTAACAAATCCCGCCTCGTTTAAAAGTTCAATCCCTTTTTGAGGGTCGTACGGCAGTGGCTGAACGTCCAGGTTATAGGCCCAGCTTCCGGGTGCAAACGGACCGGAAATAATTGTCCCCTGATCTTGGAAAAAGGAACTGAGCATTTCCTGCCTGTTTACTGCGTAAGTGAATGCTTTTCTAACGCGTTTATCGACAAGCAGGGGATTTCTCATGTTATAGCCAAAGAACGAATATGACAAGGCGTTATAAGGCTGCAGGACGAAACGCTTGTCCCCTTGTATTTGAGGTATGTCCCTGTGGTTTACCAGCACGATCATGTCGATTGCATTGAACATCAATGCCTGGCTCATGATATTCTGGTCCGCAAAGGGTCTTACAACGAACTTGTCGATATGTGGGCGGCCTTTGAAATAGTTGTCGTTTGCCTCGAGTATGATCTCACGGTCGGCTGTGATACTTTTCAGCATATACGGGCCGGTCCCGATTGGTTTGTGCACAAAGGGGTCTTCCCGCGTAAGAAATTTTGGATTTTCCGGCCCGTGTTTCGGAATTATCTTAAAGCTGAACTTGGCAAGAGCATTTAAAATCGGCCGTTTGAGCGAAACCCGTACTGTGTAATCATCAATCTTGGTAACGGTTTTAATAAACTCATACCTGACTTTAAGCGGTGTAATGGTTTTGGGGTGCATCATGATATTATAGGTAAATATAACATCGTCGGCCGTAAACGGCATCGGCTCCTCCCCCTCTCTGGGATGCCATGTTATATCCTTTCTCAGGTAAAAGGTGTAAATACGACCATTATCGGATATCACCGAACGCTCGGCCAACTCCGGGACAATTTCCTGCTTTTCATCAATGCCGACAAGGCCGTTAAATACCAGTTCACTGATTCGCAATGAGATCATATCATTGCTTGTTATCGGATCCAGTGTGGCGGGTCTCCCGTATTCACCGTAATTCAGGGTGCCGCCGTCAGGATTCCCGTCAGTTTTTAGCCCTGCCTCTGCTTGAGGCAGCATCATGATAAATGCAAAAAAGAAAATCAATAACAGAATATTCGGTAACCTTTTCATAATTTCCTCCTCAAGATTAATAGTGCAAACTTTTTTACACTTTTATCCTTTATTTAGGGTCAATTATTATTGCTGCGAAACAGATTTTGGTACAAAAAACAAATCTTTTACCTTATATTAGAAAAGCTTGGCATCTCCAGCACTCTTTTGCTCCATGGAATAGACGCCCTGCATGGAAACCTGTATCTGGCGCATTGCCGGAAACTGCTTGCTCATTTCAAAATATATCTCCAGTGCCTCAGAAAATTTCTTGATTCGGTAATAGGCTTCGGCAAGGTTGACAAGCATTAAAGGCTCATTATACTCAATCCTGTTTTTATTGCTTTTATCCCTTCCTGCTTCCATGTACGATGCCGCCCTGATGTAATCCCCGTTCCAAAGGTAGTACTTGCCAAGTGCAAAGTTGATATCTGTAAACCGCTTCCCTTCACCAGTCTCGGCCAGTGCCGATGCCTTTTTAATTATATCCGGACATTCAACTTGAAGCATGCTGTATGCTGTCAGAATGTCTGCAAGCAGATAAGGTTCGGCTTTTTGTTGCGATAAATTTGCCAGCTGACGCTTTGCTTCTGTTTTACTACCTTTCCGATAACGGTTGACAGCCTGCCTTACATTTGCCCTGTTTTTATATTGGGCCGGCAACTTTCCGGCTGAAATATACAAGTCAAACATCACAATCGACTTAGCAATGCTGCCGAACTGGGCATTTGCTTCACCGAAGTAATACTGTGCCGCGCTCTTAACCTTCGCGTTCGCAGCTGCTTTTTTGAGATATTTCAAGCTTGCTTTTCCGTAAAGTAACGATAGGTTATTGAGCAAAGATGTATCGTAAAACCGGATAACCTTGTTTTTGGTCAGGATTTCTTCATGGGAAAACGACTTTAGATCTACCTGTTTGAGCAGATCAAGTCCCTTTTCAACATGTTCTTCCCAGGCATACACCGCAATTACATTATTAATGACCTGAATTGACGGTGCAGTGCCGGAGACTTTTCCAAGGTTGAGGGCTTTTTCGCACATAACCAAAGGCTTTTTTCCCTTGAGCCCGACTTTGCTGTATGCCGCAGCAAGCCCGGACAACACTAAAGGATCTTCCGTCTTCAAGGTGGACCAGATTTTTTTGGCATTCTTTGTTTGCCCCTGTAAATAAAAAGAAAGGCCTAAAGTGATTTTTGCAATGACTTTATACTTTGGCTTTACTTTTTTGTCAGTGATAAATTTTTGGAAAACAGCTGCTGCCTTATCGGGTTTTCCAGCTTCCAGAAGTACCCGGCCCAAATAGAGGTTCAAAAAACGGCTTTTGGCCTTACCGGAAGCAGCGGAGAGTTTGCCAAGATAGTCAAGATGTACGAAGACAGAAGTATTGTACAATTCACGGTATAGTTCGGCATTTGCAAGGTAAATCATACCCAGACTCAAAAGGGCGCTCCCTTCATTGTCAGGCTTTACAGAATGAAGATAGGAACGGAGCATACTCCCCGCCTCTTCATAGTGGTGCTTTTTGTAAAGCTGCATTCCCTGCTGTACCTGGTCACCTGAGGCATACGAGGATCCTGCAAGAAGGACAATCATGGTACAGAACAGTATAATGCGTTTCATACCTGGCCTTGTCGGAATAGTTATTATTGTTTCAAATGCATAATAAAGATATGATCCCACTGCTCAACCTGGGCACGAAATGCAAGGTTCCCATCCGGTGAACAGACCATATCATGGTTCATTTTTGTATTGGTCCTGATCGGAAGATTGGTCTTTTTATTAATATCAACAATATAAATCGGGTTATATGCCTGTTCGTCGTTCTTTATATATACGATTCTGTTACTGTCCGAAATCCAGGCAGGACCCCGCTCGATGTCCGGGACAACATTTGTCGCCACAACCTTTGCAGCAAGTCCTTTACCTTCAGCGGGATCCGAACCGTCGGCCGCAATCACTATAATTGACCAAACCTTCGGATCGTCCTCCAGGTTATAATTGGAATAGAATGCAATCTTTCGGCCGTCTGGAGACCAAACCGGTCTCAGGTCATCATAGACCCAGGCGGTAAGCGCCTTCAGTGTTTCGATTGGTCTGGTAATATCGCCGATTAGATAAATATCGTGATTTTCATTACTTCCATAGATCATCACAATCTTCTTGCCATCAGGAGACCATTGTGGGTAGAGATATGTCTTGTCTCCCCGGGTCAGTTTTACAGTCTCTCGGGTTGCCAGATCCATGAGATATATATCGGCTTTACCTGTTCGTCCTGATACAAAAACCAGTCGGTCGGTTACAGGGGACCAATGTGGATGGCTGTCCTTTTCCGCATGCTCGGTAAGCCTGATAGTGGTCTTGCTGCCGAGCTCCGGTAGAAGATACAGATCGTAGTTGCCACTCCCGCCGTTGCTCATGAACACCAGACTCCTTTCATCAGGAGACCAGCTTATTCCGGAATTGTAGCTAACTTCATCGATGATACCGGGAAAGAAGGACTCCATCTCGTTATTTTCTTCGGACGATCGGTAGTAAACCTTCTGCACAATCAGGCCGTCCAGTCTGTAAATGATAATTTCCCGATTCTTTCCGATGCTTCGCTCAAATGCAATCAGTTCACCGGAAGGAGAGAATACGGGATTGGAGTCATTATGGCCGGACTCAATTTCCAGAAGAGCACGAACATGTAATGGTTCTATTACATGCTGTTTATAACCAGAAACTGTTTCCCCAACAACACCGTCCGGTTTTTTTTGCTCAGAGCCTGGTGGACGAACAAATCCATCCAGCTCATGGTCATCATTTGTTTTGGTCTGCTCAAAGTTATTCCCTGCATTTCCTGCTGATTTAGTTTCTTCAGCCACCCTGCCGGGGATTGTCGCTTCAGGTTCGATATTACTGTCAGGCTCATCTTTATCAGCATTTTCTGCTGAAGTGTTTGCAGTTAAATCAGGCTGAGGGACATCAGCAACAAAGCCCATGTCTGCAATTAATACAGCCGTTAGAACAGTAAAACCGAAAACCAGGATTATCCTCCTGAATCTCAACCTGCCAACCTCCTGCTACTTCAGGTCCTTTATCTGGGTCCAGTATTTTTCAGCTGTATTGCGAAATTCTAAAAAATTGCTCATTTCTTCCAGTTTTTTAGGGAAGAAGTCAAAGTATTCTTTCCATGCTACATCGGCACTGTCAAGAAGTGTACTCTTTTTGGTGACCAAAAACAGCTTGTGGTAGGAGAGTGCCAAATAATAATAGGTGTCATGTACTGCCTCATCATAGTACTGGGTTGGGAAAAAGCGTGTATTCTGCTTTGCTACATTGATATTCTGTATCGCCTTTGCAAAATTTTCAGCCGCAGCATCCCTGTCTTCTCGTATGAGTTCGTTTCCCTTTTCGTAGTAAGCATGACCGAGATTGGTATATGTCACTGCAAACTGTTTATATATAAGTTGCTGGTTTTCAGGCAGAGAAAGCACGGCCTCAAACTCACTGATGGCTGAATCATAATCGTTCTTTTCATCCATATAGAGTCGAGCAAGTCTGGTGCTGCAAACTGAATAATCGGGGCTTCCTTTTTCTGCATTGCTGAAAGCCTGTATTGCAGCGTCAATATTGCCGTTTTCTTCTTCCCGTTCCCCGATCTTAAGATAGTCCTTAAAAAAGACAATTTTGTTGTTTCCTGTTCGATCTTCTATCGACTTATTGAAATCAATTATCTTTTCCCAGTCACGATAGTCACCACCCACGGAAAGCTTTACCTTTCGGAATCCGAAGTTTACCATTTTCCCTTCCAAAATCGGAGTGTTTCCTATCATGTAATCGTCTATAAAGACATCGGCCTCGGGGGGCTCGGATTCCACCTTGAACAGAGAGGTGGTAACATCAAGAACATACTTTCTGCTCTCGTTGTTTTTTTCTACTCTTACCTTACCACTTACCCTTTTATAACCGTGCTTGTAGAGGACAATGTCATGTTTATTCTTCAGGCGTATGGGTATCCTGGCCTTACCGTCGGAATCCGTATTCCCGACCCAGCGGTCGTTAATATAAATATTCACCCCTTCCAATGGCTTCACATCCGGAGGCAATCCACCTTTGGCAATCAAAATAAGCGTATCTTTCTTTTCCTCTTCGAGGAATAAACGCCGAACTACTTTGGCGCCGATGCTGATTTTATTACCAGACTTCAGGTTTGCAACTTCGGTCCATGACGCTGTTTTTTCCGTAGACCTAACTCTGAGTGTACCCACGTCACGATAACCTATTACCCTGCCGGTTTTGTCTAAAGAAGCAGCCATGATGCCGAACTCGTTACCCCGCCGAATCTTGTAATCGGTCTTTCCAAGGTTAATTTTGTATTGCTTCTTCTTCTTAGCTATAATCGCACCTTCGAAGGGGAACCGATCGATAATATTTTTGGCGATTTTTTTGGCTGTTTTCTTAATATATTTTTCTTTTTCGGCCTTATTGATTTGACTTAAAATTGTTTTCCCGTCAGCGGTGTTGACCTTGGTCTCGATGGTCATCCCTTTATCGTCCTTGGTCACACTCCCTGAAATAATCATGTCAACGGTTCTGATGAGCCGGGTTTTCTGCCACCCCTTTGTTGTTATTGTTTCAAGGCTGAGGTTTGATTTCTTTATCTTTTTCCGGAGTTCTTCGCCCGGGACCTTGATGAAACTGGAATAAATAAAGAGATTGTTGCTTACCGCTTCTTCAATCCTGTCCAAAATATTCGACAGATCTACATCAGGCGTATTGTTCACATAACCGAATATACCGACTTTAACCGGTTTAATCTCAATAGGATAGAAAAACCGCCTGAGGCTCTTCTCGCCTTCCAGAGTAATCGATGTTGTCCATTTTGCAGGAGCATACCCCGGTGCAGAAAGGGCAAGTTGGACTTTTTTACCTGGACGCCCTTTATATACATAGGAATAAAGGCCCTTGGCATTGGTCGTGCCCACCCGTTTGCCGTTTATGCTGACCACAATACCCGATAATCCTTTTGACTGGCCGTATACGGCTGTCAGTGCGGCAACGGTGAAAATCGCTTTTCTTGATAATGAAACTTTGATCCTTTGACCCGGTTCTACCTTGACAGACTTCCGCCAGGTTGAGTACCCTTCCTTGGTTACCCGAAGTTTTAAACCTTTCTTCGGCATCACCTTGTAATCATACACAAACTCTCCATTTGCATCCGTCTTAAATCCCTTTTTCCTCTGGATCCGGATAGCAGCACCTTCAATCGGCTTCCCTTTTTCAGTAACTGCAACAATAAAATACTTTGTGGATTTAAGGTCGACTTTAAACGGATACTTGTCCACAACCCCCTTTTGAGGCTTCTTCATTACGAATGAATCCTTCCAGGGTTCGATACGGTAACCTGCAAGCTCCTTAATAACTGACAATTGTATATCCATACCGGGTTCCTTTTTAATTACCTGGGAAAGATGCCCATTGTCGTCTGTCACCCCAAATTCGGTGCCGTCTACTAAAATTTTGGCTTGAGGCACCGGTTTACCGTCCAGCATGACATCGACTTCAAGTTCGAGCCCCTTCTCGGCAGAACAGGCAAAGATCATCAGCAATAAAAAAAGAATTAAGACTAATCTTACTGTTAGCTTGATCATTGTATTTACCTCCTATAATAAAACGTACCTGACGAATGGAACCATCGCCTAAAAACAGGAGCAGCTTCATTTATGTCCTTCATCGTATCCGGGAAGCTGTTCAACATGACATTCGCAATGGACCTATATTTACATTCCGGGTGGTTGTATATTTACTTCTCCGGGATTGATTATTTTATCCTCGTCGGATTTGGATCCTGCAATCGATTTGCGCTTGCCTTCCAAAATCTTCTTGAGCTTCAGCACCAACTTTTTGCGAGAGCTTCCTTTTATTTCCACGGTCTCTGTTACAGTTTCATAACCGATCCTGCCTGCCTCCACCTTGTATATCCCGGGGATTATTGCATCCTTTTCAGACTCGAAAAAATCTTTTTCATTTACGGTTACCGAGTGAGATGCCTTTTCCAAACTTGTGGTGGTGTTAATCATATTCACGACCATCCCTTCCGTGCTGTCTTCAGTAACGGGGTTCATATCATGGTTCAAGAGCTGAACCGTGCCGTATATCTTGGGAGAACAGGCCGAAAGGAGTAATATTGCCGCCGCGAGTACGAATAAGAGATTTGACCTAAAATCCATAGTTATTTCCTCCTATGATGTTAAAATTTGTAACATTTTAGCCCTTTGAAAACATTATCGCATTCAGGTAAACCGGTTTTAAACCGTGTCAAACTCGTGCATAAGTGAGCGTAAAGAAAGAACAGATGCTATCCTGTATATAAAAGCCTATTTAATGCGCATATTATTTAACTCACAGTTAAAATTTGCTATTTTGCTGTTCTTTCTAAACGCTCTCTAATACACTCAAACAGTGACCCGTTTTAAAACCGGATCACCTGAATGCTTGCGGAACACGTTTTTCAAAAAGCTAAATTAATACTAAAATTTAAGGATTAACATCTAAAATCGCTTTTCTTGATTATAATGTGATGAGGCGCTCCGAGCGCATCTATTTTTTGGATTCGTGTACTATAAAATTTACATACCAAGTCGTCAATGAAAAGTCAATTGGTGATGGATATTCCCAGGGCATCCGATCTTTATAAGTCTTAACAGGGAAGGTTAGAGGGGGCAAATAAGTTTTCAAACAGAGCGTTTTGGGTTATAGAGGTTGAAAACGTAAGTTTCTGTGAGGATGTAATCAGAACTTATCTCTCGCTCTTTCCTCCATTACAATCCTATTCCGAATAAGTTTTGCGCTGTATTTGAATGGTTTTTGTTATGGGGAATTCGAGATGATTATTGTCGAACTTGCCCAAAAGCTGAAAATTGTTCAACAAACCGTGAGCTGATCGGTGAAATAAGGTGAAGAACTTGCAATTCAATTTTCTTTGATTGGCGAATAGAAACTTGTAGACTTCGGTACGTTACCAATATCACTCAGCATCCAATGATTTGTTTGCTCTTGGCTTCTCAATAAGGCGGCCGGTTAGGTATCGATGAAGAATGCTTGATATAAGCGTCTGATAGGGGATGCCGTCTTCTATCGCAATAGCTTGAATCTCTTCAAGATCTTTAGATGATATTCTAATGTTTATGAGTTTATCCTTTTTCATTGTTTTGCGGGCGTATTCTTGGTGTATGCGGATTTCGTCTTTAAGATTCTCAACGGACTTCCACTCGCCACGCTCAAACGATTTGAGCAATTCCTGTTCTTCCTTGTCAAGTTTAACCGTTTTCATTTGACACCTCTCAGATAATCCCGAGTAGCTTTGCGACTCGGAATTATCGTCTTTAAAAACTTACCCTTCTCACTCTCAGCAAATGGAACGAGATAAGCGTAATTATTGATTTCAACAACCAGGAGCTGTTGGTTTGGATATTTCGACTGATTTGGATGACGAACAATATCAAGCAGGTCCCCACGTTCAATGTGCATAACCACCTGCTCAAAACTGATGCCCCGTTCGGCCTTAAGTTTGTCATTTTTCTCATGATTCCATTTGTAATAATCCATCAAATAAATATTATCACAATGTGTGCCTTGTGTAAATATAGAATGGGACTTTTAACACGGCAACTCGGAAAAAATCGAAAATTATGGGGGAAACAGGCAAGCTCTGTAGATATTGTCCTTAAAAAAAATCTTTCTGCGCTCAATTGCTGTTGAATTCCTTAATCTACACAATTTCGGCCAATATTTCCATAATCGGAAATAAAAAGGATATATTCCATGTTGAACTTGCCCAAAAGCTGAGACTTTTTTAGCCGATCGGGAGTTGATCGGTGAAATGAGGTGAAGAAACTGCCGGAGCCAATCAATTTTCTTTGATTTATGAATTGAAACTTATGAACTTAGGATGTCCCAAAGACACTGGTAAAAGGCTGAAAAATTAGCCCTTTTAAGTTGAAAATAATAATTTCATATACGTCCTTGTGTGTTCCTTTACTCGTGACCATAATATTAGCATTGATTTATGAACATATTTTACATCATTATCCTTGAAAAATAAACTTCTAAATTGATTTTTGTATTGATTTTTAACCATAACCTTGATGGTGATTTGTTTATGAAAAGATTTTTGGAAACGCATCCGCAATCTCCTTGTGGAATACGGTTTTATGGCGGAATGCCGAATAAAGTGGACAACATTTATTCCTATCCATTATATTGCGTGGCAGGCGTTTCGGCCTTGTCTTCCAATTATATACATTAATGATCCTGGGCTCTTAGATCAGTTCGAAGATATCTCTGTTTTTGATGAAAAAGATATAAATGAAAAATGTGGTTAAAGAAAAAGGTTCTTCAATCGCCTTATCAGAAGTTATTTACTTTTTTATGGACGTTATGTCCCGCATCCCCGGAATAAATATTATTTTATATTGAATTATATTGAATTATATGGTATAAAATACCATATGCGAGCAAAACTGATCTACTGGGAAAAATACATCTATGCCGACGGAGCTATTCGGGAAATGGTTCTCTGGCAACTTCCAGAAAAGACGACTGAGAATCCACATGGTCTTCAATACCGCCTCTATTATGGGCTTGTAAATGGAACCTGCGAGGTTCGTTACGACAATGAGACTAGTAAAGGCGATCACAGACACATCAGGAATCGGGAAGAATCCTATCAGTTTAAAAATGTGGAAATTCTGGTTACAGATTTTCTGGAAGATATTGACAAGGCAAGGAGAGATTTAAAATGAAGAGACAAATTAAGATCGGTGTCGGTGATGCAATTAGCACAGCCAAAGGCTTTGTTGATGCGTGGAAACGTGCGGAACAAGGGGATAACGTGGTGGCTGAGTGCCGACTTTACTTTGAAAATCTTGAGACACTGCTTAAAACACTTACTTCAGGACGATGGGTGTTGCTGAAAAAATTGCGAGAACATGGACCGATGAGCGTGCGTGCTCTGTCGAATGAGCTGGGTCGCAATTACAAGAACGTTCATACAGATGTGCGTCGTTTGGAAGGTGTCGGATTGATTGGCCGCACCAAAGATTACAAGGTGGAAGTTCCATGGGATATCGTGGAAACTCGGCTTAGTCTGGCAGCGTGATACGGCACACTTCCCAAACAATACCTCTTACACTTTGCGGAACATTAAACAGTTAGAGAAGTTTGCCCACGCCATAAACTTTTATGCAGGCCTTTGGTTTTGAAAGCTTTCTACTTGAATGCGTTGACTGATTTGTATAATCATGGACAAAGAAGCTGTAGTCAGGAACAGATTTTCTTTCCTTTTCCCCAAGACTTGTAACTAGTGCCTGAACGAAAAGTCATGTTCAGGCAAAATCCGAATATCTAAATCCGAAATTCGAAACAAATTCGAATACCAAATGACAAAATGATCGAAACAAACCCGTTGAAAATTCAACGTTTTTGTCATTGGAACATTTTTGATTTCTGTCATTGTTTCGTATTTCGAAATTCGGATTTCGAGTTTTTGACCGAAAACCGGGGTTTTCGGTCAAGCACTAACTAGTCCAACTGGGTTTGAGTTTACCATTATAAAAAAATAATGTAAGCGTTCACAGGTTCAGGGTTCAGAAGTTCAGGGTTGTTTTTTCAGCCTGGAAAGCAACCGATAAAAGTCAAAGCAAGAAGCCTTTTCTGTTACTGGGCGGTCAGGGAATTGGGGTTAACAATGGCGGACCTGGCCCCAAAGCTCAATATCTCGCAGCCGGCGGTCAGTATGAGTGCTCAGCGTGGAGAGCGAATAGCATCAGAAAATGGATATTCACTGATGGATGAATAGAATCTTATTATT
>JAUVVL010000203.1 GCA_030604635.1 Desulfobacteraceae bacterium | reverse complement strand
GGCAAAAGCTGGCTGAGCAAAATCCTTCGGAACATCAATATATTGACTGGATTCGCACATACAGCAGCCAGGATATCGAAGATCTGGCACAGCAGTTGGAACATCTGGTTGACCGATACGCTTCCGACACGGAGCTGGTACGCACCACCTATCGTTACGCCATGGAATGCGAGCGGGACTTTTTCCAGGCCGCCTTTGACAGCGTTAACCCGAATTTTTCATAATATTTTTAGCGAAATCTGGAGGGCGTTGATTTTATGGACCAATGCAGGAAGGTATAAGTATAATACAGTCGCATGTCATCGATCAAAAACCGCCTTTCAATATCGAATTTAGAAGAATATACCAAATAGATATGCAAGTTCAGAACGAACGTACCTATATTAATTTATAAATCCAATCATGGATATAACAATTGAAGTTCGCACGTAACTTGCTGAAAATGGGACTATTTGCATTGGTTAAGTTGAAAATTGGCGGTTGACTTTAGATGATGGTTATGGTTGACTTCTAATATGATGAATCGAATGCGCTTACCTTAATAATCCTAAAAGGTAAAATATCTGGAACTCGCATGTAAGTGAGCCTAAAGAAAAAACAGTGGCCAATCCTTTAATACCAATTGTTTAAACGCCACATCATATGTTTAAAAGATGGATTGTCTTATTCGCTGATTTTTCTTAAGGCTCACTTACACACTCAAACAGCCAGCTCTTTTACATTTTATCACCAGTGGGCTCCGGATTTATTGAGAATTTACAAACAAAATTGATAACTATCTGAAATTTAAAAAATATTCAAAATAGTGCATTTTTTAGTGTGTAAAAACTACACAATTTTGCCCCCGCCATCCCCCCCCCTTTTTTGTAACATATTGTAACGTTTAATAATTCCCCTTGATTTTTATGCAATATTCAATTATATATAATTCGAGTTGTTGTAGGCGGAAGGCTATCGGGTACATCCCTTGGATCTCCTGTCTTGATAATCACATACTGTTACCTCAATTGATCGCAAACAAAATGGGCATCCTCGACTTTCGCTCAATTGAGGTGTTACTTCAGAGTACGCCAATTCTTCAAGGATGTTCCCAAACTTTCCAGTATATTTACCCTTGGAAATCTTTTATGCCGACAATTAGTGTGTTTTTTGGAATTTATATTCGGATGTATTTTGAAGAACACGGACCGCCTCATTTTCATGCTTATTATGGTGAACATTCGATTCTTATAGAAATTGAAACACTAAAAGTGCTTCGAGGAAAACTACCCGGACGTGCACTGGCGATGGTTTTGGAATGGGCGTTTGCCCATCGGGATGAATTGGTGGAGAACTGGAAGCTTGCAGAAAATCATCAGCCTTTAAAACGAATTAAACCTTTGGAGTAACAGCTTATGGAACGTGTTATTTCCGCCAATCCGCTGGATGACTTTAAAATCGAAGTCGAATTTTCCGATGGGACACATGGAGTTGTCTCCATGAAAGACCGTCTATTTGGGCTGGTTTTTGAGCCACTGAAAGATCCAATTTTTTTTGCCCGCCTCACAATTGACGAGTTTGGTGTTATTTGCTGGCCAAACGGTGCGGATATAGCGCCTGACGCTTTATATGAAAAACTAAAGGGTGCAAATTATAGGGAAAAGAAAAGTAATTTCAAAAATACCGGCAAGAAGAAATTTGGTTCAATGGTAAAAGAAAATCAGGATGGTTACGGCAAAAAAGATTAAAATTTAGCACCTTAGCTTGGAATTAACCCGCAAGCCGAAACTATTTAACCATTTAACTCAACCAGCAAAGAGGGACGGTCCGTTCACAGGGTTTGTCTTTTTGATTTTTTGGAGATTTATGATATATGCAATTGGTATAAATTGATTTCGGGTTGGGGTTTTGGCATCTCAAACGGAATACCTGTGATAATATAGATTTTCATAACAAAAATGTAAAAATGTAATTGCGGGTTATGCGACCCTTTTTATTCGCCTAAATCGCAAAGAAAAGATAGAAAAGGTCAATATAATTTATTGAAATTAAATAAAATTCTTGATAGTAATTCTTCAGCTTGTATGAATTTTATTGGACTTTAATTGTACTTGTTTTCAAAATTTTTAGGTCCAATAATACTAGTTATCTGGAAATAATAAAGATATGAGATCAATTCAATTTACTATCCTTGCTATATTCTTTCTGATTCCAATTCAGCTTTGGGCAGATTCTATTGAAATAATTGATACAAAACCAAAAGAAAAAGCTGATTATTATCCATGGATTACCTTTCTATCAAAAGGCCCAGCTGATTTGTTTACTGAAAACATGACTTTTCAAGTCAATCGTCGAGCATATCGTGTTGTTGTATTAAATGACGAAATTTATACCATTGTTTTCATAGAAGAAACAATAAGTGGGGATGAAGGTTGCTGCGTCAGAATTGCGTTTATAAGGAAGCTTGATCTTGATCAAATATATAAGAAATTTGGTATATTCGGGGAAATATCCAGTTTAAAATTTATTAAATGGCAATCAGCAACTTCTTTTGAATTTTCTATTCACAAAAGACGGTTTCTTTTAACAGATATTGGTAAAAAACAGGTTCTTGGCAGAGAACTGTGACCAGATACCATCTACTGCAGGGGACCGCAAAGAGCTGCGCCCTTCCGGCCCCTGAGCAGCACGTTAAATATATCTGCTATGTATGCTGAGGTGTCGGGGAGTTTTATCGAAAAATTGCCTTTAATTAAGCGTAATGGGTGATCAGATGTAAAAGCGTGTGCTGTTTGAGGGTATTAGGGATCGTTTAGAAATAGCCTGACTCTTATCACGATAATAAAAAATATTAGCTTTTTAATATAATAATCTATTTAATGTTATTACTGCTCTTTCTTTACGATCCCTTATACGCGAGTTCACACGATTTGGAATCTGATTACCCATGGAGCGGTCTTAAAGACGATAACTCCCCGACACCTGATGTATCTAGTATTTTGAAGTTGGTTCGGTATTAACGCAATTCATAATATGCTAATATGTTAAGTAAAATATGCCAAATTCACAAAAAATTTTAAGGGGTTGAAAGTAGCGCCCTTTGGGCGAACTTTTTAAGGTTCAGGGGCAAATCTTGATTTGTGATATTGCAGGTTTTAGGTATAATGGTTATTTATAGGCACGTTCATATTCTTCCAGCAAAGATTCGACCAACTCTTTTACAGAAATGATTTTATCAACCCGGTATGCATTTGATCCGGCAAATGCAAAACCGTGTTTGAGGTTGCCTTTCTTGGCGTTTATTAAAGCAAACGCGATACAATAGGGGCTTTCTTTATAATCACAGGTTTTAATACAATGGTGTGGGCACTTAAAAGGTTTTCGTTTCCCCTGGTTGACGTCCTCGATAAATTTATTATTGATGGCCCTTCCAGGAAGCCCAACCGGACTGTTAATCAGAACCAGATCCTCAGCTTTGGCGTCAATATATGCCTGCTTAAATTTTATGTCCGCATCACATTCATCTGTGCCAACAAAACGGGTTGCCATTTGCACCCCTTGTACACCCATTTTTAAAAACTTGAAAATATCCGCTCCAGTATAAACCCCTCCAGCCGCAATTATTGGAATATCCTTTTTATTTTCTTCTTCAAAGGGTTTGACAGCATCAATAACTTCCGGAACGATTTTTTCCAGGGCAAAACCAGGATCATTGATCTGTTCCACCTTAAACCCGAGATGTCCCCCGGCCTTCGGTCCTTCCACCACCAAAGCGTCTGGCAGATAATCGTACTTTGACAGCCATTTTTTACAGATTATCCCGGCGGCTCTTGCCGATGAGACGATAGGCACAAGTTTGGTGTTGTGGCCGTTTCTGAGATAGCCGGGCAGGCCAAGCGGCAGGCCGGCTCCGCAAAAAATAATGTCAATGCCTTCATCAAGGGACAGCTTCACCATGTCGGCAAAATTTGTTAATGCAACCATGATATTGACACCAAGGATGCCGTTGGTCATCTTCCTGGCTTTCCTGATTTCAGTTCTCAAAACCCTGATGTTGGATTCCCGGTAATCTGAATAGATTTTGGAATCGTTCATGCCGCATACTGCCGTTGCAATGACGCCGACACCACCCTCGTTGGCAACGGCCGATGACAGCCCTGAAAGAGAAATGCCGACGCCCATTCCTCCCTGGATTATAGGGATTTTGGCAACCAAATCACCAATTTTTAATTCAGAAAGCTTCATGAAGCCGCTCCTTTTCCTGCATCTTTTCGGGATAGGGGAAGGTTCAAAATTTTACGCCCTTCTGGCGGAGCATTAATTAATCCGAAAAGTCTCGTTAATTTAATTGTCTGAAATCTAACCTGTTAATATTATTGCAATTAAAAAGGAATTTCCTATACTATTAAATTAATAATTATAACTGATAAAGTGCAGAAATTACATGATTGTTTTTGAGTTTTACAAAAGTTTTACAATTCAAAACAGCACTCTGGATCGGCGTGACAACCGAAATTTGATTTAAATCGTTGTTAAATTTGTTATATTTGTTATATGAGTTTCATTGTTCATTCAGATTGTTTATAACCAAAACATCTTAAAAAGGTATAGTTGAACCATGGAAACCGTTATTGATCGAACAAAGTGGCTTTTTCACCCCATTCTTATCTTTATCTTCTCCATCGTGGCCCTGGCCATGTCCCTTGTCTTGTATATTTACTGGTATATGGAAGTCAGCACAGGGCTAACGGAAGTTGTGCAAAAATTCGATCTCGATCCCGCCCAGTTTCTGGAATCTGAAACATGGGTGGTTATTCTGATCCTTTCGATTCTTGTTGGAATCATTCTGATAGGAATCTTTATTATCTTTGTCTACAATCAAAAAATATTGCAACTCTACCGTCTTCAGCGCAACTTTATCAACAATTTTACCCACGAACTCAAAACTCCCGTTACATCATTGAACTTATACCTTGAAACCTTTCTGAAACATGAGCTTCCACGGCACGACCAGCTCAAGTACTTAGAATACATGGTTCAGGACATTGGACGGCTTTCAGACAACATCAACCGCATCCTGAACCTTGCCAAAATTGAGAGCAAGAGTTATGGTGGAGAGTTCACTGTATTAGATCTTGTTTCCACGGTTGAGCGGTTTTATAAAAATAACCGACAGCTCTTCCAAAATTGTGAACTCAATATTTATAACCCTTCGGGGGATTCCTTTGCATATCGTATTAATTTGTCTTTATTTGAAATGCTTTTGATTAATCTGCTGAACAACGCCATTATGTATAACGAATCCGAAAACCCCGAAATTAACATTTCCTTTGAGTTGCAGAATCGCAAATTACATATACGATTTGAAGACAACGGTATTGGAATTGAAAAAGGCGAAATTAAAAAAATATTCAGAAAATTTTATCAGTCAGGACGGGCGGATAACATGTCAGCTAAAGGCAGCGGACTCGGCCTCCATCTGGTGCAGAGTATTGCACGGATTCACAAAGGAAAAGTCATTGCTGAAAGTAAAGGACAGGGAAAGGGTTCGGTGTTTACCTTAATTCTGCCTTTCCGATCTTGAGAAGTCACAAAAAAGTACATATGAAATATTCCGAAAAAAAACGTATTCTGGTCATTGAAGATGACAGTCATATTTCCGAAGGTTTGGAATTGAATCTGGCGCTTCAAGGGTATGATGTAATGACAGCTCCGGATGGGGTTTACGGTCTTCAGCAATGGAAGAAATGGCAGCCTGACCTGATTGTACTCGATATTATGCTTCCCGGGATTGATGGATTATCCGTGCTTCAAAATATCCGTCTTGAGGATGAACGGATTCCGATTCTGATTCTTTCGGCCAAGAGTGCTCCCGATGATAAGGTCAAAGGCCTTTACTACGGTGTGGACGATTATCTTTCAAAGCCTTTTAATCTTGAAGAGTTTTTGCTGCGTGTAGAACGACTTTTAACCAGGGTGTCATGGTACAGCAAGAAGGGTTATTCCGCCGCAGCCGGCCAATCAACATCAATGAAGACCTATATGTTCGGCGGCAACCATATCGATTTTGAAACGTCGGTCGCCCATTGTAGATGTGGAGAAATTCGTCTCACCGAACAGGAAGTCAAGCTTTTGAAGCTTTTTATCTCCAATCGGGGCAAGCCGCTTTCCAGAAGCAAGCTGTTGGAAATCGGCTGGGGATACACCAGAAGCATGACAACACGGACTGTGGATAATTTTATTATGCGGTTTCGGAAGTATTTTGAAGACAATCCTAAAAAACCAGTCTATTTTAAAAGCCTCCGGTCGGTGGGATATGTTTTTGACCATAATTCGGAATAGTTTGAATTTATAAAACAGGGTATCAGTAAAGATCCCGGCCTAAAGGCACCGGCGTTGGATTAATTCTGAAAAGGTTTTTTATTAAAAATTTTAAATCCGAAATCGAATACCCGCCTGCCATTGCCCGGTTTGCATTATGGCGCCTAGTTGCTCCTGCCTCACTGCTTGAGGCGGTTGAAGCACTCTGCCCAAATAGGCATGGGCGGGCAGGTCAAATTTCCAAATGCTCAAAACATAGAGACTTTTGACCATTATAGTTAATATTGATAAAATGCATCTATGTTTGGGACATTTGAATTTCGGTCATTTGATTGTTTCGGGTTTATCCCCGTCGGGATGCTTCGCGCGGATTTCGTGGTTCGAATTTTTCAACTAATTGAGGTGTCGGGGAGTTTTATCGAAAATCTGCCCATAATTTAGCGTAATGGGTGATCAGATGTAAAAGCGTGTGCTGTTTGAGGGTATTAGGGATCGTTTAGAAAGAGCCTGATTCTTATCACGATTATAAAAAATATAAGCGCTATAATAATTTATTTAATGATATTACTGCTCTTTCTTTACGATCCCTTATACGCGAGTTCACACGATTTGGAATCTGATTACCCATGGAGC
>JAUVVL010000063.1 GCA_030604635.1 Desulfobacteraceae bacterium | reverse complement strand
GCGGGATACAAAATTTAATCACGCCTGAAGCTCGTTTGAAATCTATTAGTTTTAAAGGGCTAAACTATTGAGACCTTTGAAAAATGTTCAATTTTGTTCAAGGTCAAGGAAGGCGAAAATTTTAACCGCAGGAATACATTGAGTATTTTGAGGATTAAAATTTGAGTCTGACGCAGAGATTGGGCAAAAGGGGACGTTTTGCAAAGGTCTCAAGGGGATAATCATGGCTGTTACAACCTATTGTGCAGACAATTATGTCGAGAAGAAGCGGACCGGGGAAAAAGCGATAAGCATGCTTAGACCGGGCCAAAGGGTCTTTATCGGTTCTTCCTGCGGAGAGCCCCAATATCTGATGAGGAAACTTGCGGAAGCCTCAGGCAACTTTACGGACCTTGAGATTATCCGCCTGCTTAGTCTTGAAAGCACGCCGCTGACGCTGATAGCAGATGACACACGGGACCAAAGCTTTAATATCAGATCTTTTTATCTGGGGTCCGCCAAACCAAAGAGCATTGCAAGAAACAAGCGCTTTATCACGCCGATGAACCTTTCGGCGGTGCCCCGACTCTTTGAAAGCAGACAACTTCCTTTACATGCGGCCCTTATTCAGGTATCTTCAGTGGATGACTTCGGATGGATGAGCCTGGGAATTTCGGTGGATATAACCCTGGCGGCGGCCATGTCCGCCGATCTTGTTATTGCCCAGGTCAATTCACTGATGCCAAGGGTCCTGGGCCGAAGTTTTATTCATGTAAACGATGTGGACGTAATTGTTGAACACGAAGAGGAGCTTCTTACCGTTGGTGAGCTTCCGGAATTAAAATCTGCCAATCTTATCGGCCGGCTTATTGCACGGCTTGTTGACGACGGTTCAACCATCCAGATCAGCCCGGGTACAACCCCCCAGGCAATTCTTTTGGCACTTTCTGATAAAAACGATCTTGGTGTTCACACCCAGTTCCTCACAAACGACATCATGCGCCTGGTTTCAATGGGGGTTATTACAAACCGGAAAAAAGGATTCAACGTGGGAAAGCTGGTGGCAAGCAGTGCCATCGGGACAAATGATCTTTACGAATTTCTGGATGATAATCCCTCCATTGAGTTTCATCCTTCGGATTATGTAAATGATCCCGGCATTATTTCCCGTCACAACAAAATGTTATCCATGAACGTGGCCATGACCATGGATCTCACCGGCCAGGTTGCTGCCGACGCGCTGTCTTTCAACCATTTTTCCGGTGTGACAGGCATGCTCGACTTTATCAGGGGGTCGTCCCAGTCTGAAGGAGGCAAATCGATCCTGATGCTCACTTCAACGACCATTGATGGTAAAAAGAGTCGAATTGTCCCGATGTTGGATGATACCGCCATCGTGGTTCCAAGGGGTGACGTTCAATACGTGGTCACCGAATACGGGGCTGTAAACCTGTTCGGGAAGAGCCTGCAGGAACGTGCCATGGCTATGATCAGCATTGCCCAGAAATCAGGGCATGGTAAGTCTGTTTAAAACCTTGCCATACAAGGTCAGCACCATTTATGACGGCGACGTGATTGAATTTAGCTGCCGGTTTGATGAACTCGAATGATTCAATTTAACTCAAGTTTTGCGCCACCTGCTTCTGATTTTGCCTTTTTGACGCAAAAATGACCTAATTAACGTGTTAATTCCGACAAAATAACTTTAATTTAATTTTACTCATCTATTGACAAATAAATAATATCCATATAAAAGATAATATTTATCACATTCTAAGCTCAACCCCTGTTACGAAATACTGTAACATTTCTTTTTTGTTAGAAAAAGCATGCTTGGCAACTGCGAAAAATTACGGTTCGGGCATCTTTTAATCAGCGGCTATAAATCTACCGATTGTAGATAATTTTATAATAAAATTCATTTAGGAAAGGAGGGCTGATAATTAATTGAGCCGGGGCTATAAGTTTTATTGCCCCCTTAGGGTTAATAGATGAGAGTTGAAATATAATACTCCTTAATCATCAATTTTTTTATCGTATAAAGGAGGTAACATTGGCTTTAAAAATATTCAAAGAATCTTATACCGGCAGCATAAAGGAAATTACCCTGGGAAAAGGTAAAAAAGCCGTTACTGTCGGTGGCGAGACGTGCTATCCTTTTTACAATTTCGAAGGTGACACGCCCCACAAGCCTGTAGTTGCAATGGAAGTATGGGATACGGAACCTGATGAATGGCCGGAAGCCGCTCTCAGCCACTTCAAGGATGTTATTTCAGATCCGGCTGCCTGGTCAAAAAAGTGTGTTGATGAGTTTGGAGCCGAGATGATTGTTCTCCAGCTCAAGAGCACCGATCCGAATGATCAGGATGCAAGTGCGGATGATGCAGCTGTTACTGTAAAAAAGGTCCTTGAATCTATTGATGTGCCGCTGCTTGTATGGGGTACCGGGGATTACGAGAAAGATGAAGAGGTTTTAAAGAAAGTTTCGGAAGAAACGCATGGCGAAAATCTGATTCTAGGACCTGTGGAGGATAAGAACCACAAGGGGATCGGCGCCAGCGCCCTGGGATTTGGCCATACGGTTATTTCATCTTCGCCCATCGACGTTAACCTTGCCAAGCAGGTCAACATTCTGCTTGAAAACCTAGGAGTGCCGATGGAACGGATGATCATCAATCCCACTACCGGTGGTCTGGGTTACGGTCTGGAATACAGCTATTCTGTTATGGAACGGCTAAGTATGGCGGCGCTGACCCAGGGTGATGACAAGTTGCAGCTTCCAATTATTAATAACCTTGCTCACGAGATATGGAAATGCAAGGAAGCCAAGCAGACTGCCGATGAAGCACCGATCCTCGGTGACCCGGAAAAACGCGGCATCCTCATGGAAGCCGTGGGGGCCGTATCTTATCTTCTGGCAGGCTCAAATGTTCTTATCATGAGGCATCCGGAGGCTATAAGGCTGACCAAGGCTTTTATAGATTTGGCTTTGGATGGCGGAAGTGCTGTTGATGTCGCTCCCATAAGCAAGCAGCTTGATGATGTTGATATCGACTATGCATCCTTGGCGCCTGAACCGGACCTGACAATAGAGGGAGTAGAGCCCAAGAAGGCACCTCCTAAAAAGAACCCGCCAAAAGCCGAGAAAAAGGCGGAACCAAAGAAAAACCCTGCCAAGAAGGCACCGCCAGAGAAGAAAAAGGTAGACAAGGCTGAAGAAGAAGCCAAAGCAAAAGAAGAGGCGGAAGCCAAGGCCAAAGCCAAAGCCAAAGATGAAGCCGAAGCAAAGGCCAAGGTTGAGGTAGATGAAAAGGCCAAGGCGGAAGCCGAGGCCAAAGCAAAGGCAGAAGCTGAAGCAAAGGCTAAAGCCGAGGAAGAAGCCAAAGCAAAGGCAGAAGCTGATGCCAGGGCCGAAAAGGAAGCTGAGGAAGAAGCTGTTCGAGAGCAGCGCGCAAAGGAACTTGAAGAACGCATTGCTACGAAAGAAGTTGCTCCTGCGGCAGCTGTTTCCATGACTCCGGCAAAAGTGCAAAAATCGAAGGCGGATAAAATTTTGGAAAGCTTGAACAGACTTTACAAAAGAGCATAAAAAATACGAGGAGGAACCTCTAATGGTAGAAGAAGAAAAAAAAGAAAAGGTAGCCAAGCCGAAAAAGATGGCTGATCCGGCAGCGGTTTCCATTGATCCTGCTACTCAGGAAATGTTGGCGCAGGCCCAGAAACTTGGCATTGATACGATCTTTGACAGGGCTGTAACCATGAGACCCTGCAACATTGGGATGCAGGGCACATGCTGTAAAATGTGTGCCATGGGACCGTGCCGTCTCCCGCTGCCAAAGGCGGGAATAGAAGGCGAGGATACCAGAAAAGGTTTGTGCGGCGCTACGGCAAATACAGTTGCAGCCAGAAATTTTGCCAGGATGGTTGCCGCCGGTACTGCGGCCCATTCGGATCATGGCCGCGCAGTGGCCGAAGTTTTTCTGTCGGTTGCCAGGAAAGAGACCGACGATTATACTATCAAATCGCCTGAAAGACTTTTACAAATTGCACCCTACTTTGGTGTTGCCACCACGGTTGAGGTTGACGGTGAACAACTCGATCGGGACTTTGATGAAATTGCCCTTGAAGTGGCTGAAAAGGCTGTGGCTGAATGGGGCAAACCCGAAGGAGAACTTTGCTACCTGAAAAGGGCCCCTGAACCACTTTATGAACGCTGGAAAAAACTTGGAGAACTTCCCCGGAATATCGACCGTGAAGTTGTGGAGATTATGCACCGAACTACCATGGGTGTTGACCAGGATTACAAGAATATCGTCAAGCAGTGCACCCGATGCTCTCTATCTGACGGTTGGGGCGGCAGTATGATGGCCACCGATTTCCAGGATGTCATGTTCGGAGCCCCCTCTCCACTTCATTCTGAAGCGAATCTGGGCATTATGAAGGAAGATCATGTCAACATTATCGTTCACGGCCACGAGCCGGTTCTTTCAGAGATGATTGTTGCTGCTGCTCAATCCCGGGAGATGCTCGATTATGCAGCCTCAAAAGGGGCCAAAGGGATTCAGCTGGGCGGTATTTGTTGTACAGGCAACGAAATGCTGCAGCGCCACGGCGTGCCCCCGGCAGGGACATTTTTGCAGCAGGAGCTTGTCATAATCACCGGCGCCTGCGACGCCATGGTTGTTGATGTGCAATGCGTATTTCAGAACCTTGCCAACGTGGCCAAGTGTTTCCACACCAAGCTGATCACCACCCATCCGATCGCAAAGATGGAGCAGGATAATGTGATCCACATCGAGTTTGACGAACATCATGCCATGGAAGATGCCAAGCGGATCGTCACAATGGCTATCGACAACTTTGAAAATCGCGGTGCAGAGGTCATGATTCCAAAACATAAGGCCGTCCAGATTGCCGGGTTTGGTGTGGAATCCATCAAGTACCATCTGGGTGGAACTTTCCGCGGATCTTACTACACGTTAAATGACAATATCATCAACGGACGCGTCAGGGGTGTTGCCGGGGTGGTTGGCTGTAACAATGCCAGGACCAGGCACAATGAAGCTCATATCACAGTTGTAAAAGAGTTGATCAAGAATGACGTATTGGTTCTGACCACCGGATGCAACGGTATTGCATGTGCCATGCACGGGCTGCTTACGCCTGAAACCGCACAGGTATTCTGCGGTCCGGGGCTGGCCGAGGTTTGTGAGACTGTGGGTATTCCTCCGGTGCTGCATCTGGGTTCTTGTGTTGACAACAGCCGTATCCTTCTGGCTGCAACCGAGGTGGTCAAGGCCGGCGGGCTTGGAAAAGATATCCGTGATCTTCCTGCGGCCGGTAGTGCGCCTGAATGGATGAGTGAAAAAGCCATTGCCATTGGACAGTATTTTGTTGCTTCCGGCGTATACACGGTCTTCGGGTATCATATGCCTCTGGAAGGTGCTCCGGTGCTCAAGGACTATCTATATAAGGAACTGGAAAATATTTACGGCGGTATGTGGGATTGTGAACCTGATCCGATCAAACACGCCCAGAAGATGATTGCCCATATCGACAAGAAGCGCAAGGAACTCGGCATTGACAAGGCCAGGGAAAGGGTGCTGATGGATATGGCCGATCGCCAGGCACTTGAGGCATAATATATTGCATTATTATAACTGAGGTTAAAATAAATCCTCAACGAAGGAGGAAAGTATGTCAAAATTAGTAGCTTTTGCTGCCATCCAGGGCGGCTACAATGTTGTTTCAGAGGTTGAAGGGGATTTAAGAAATGTTCTTGCGGCCTATAATGCAGATACCAAGGTAGCGTTCCCCAACACGGGCTACTATCTGCCGGTGATCTATTCTCTAACGGGCCACAAGGTTGAAACCCTGGAAGATTTGCAAAAACCGATGGAATTTGCCCGGGGACTTCTTCCGCCCCATATCAAGAGAGTAAATCATCTGCCTTACCTGGGACCCCTTCTGGATGCCGGCATGGCCGCGATTATCGCATATGAAATCAAAGAGGGCATCCGCGCTGTCACAGATCCTGATTTTTATTATCCCCATGAAGACCCGGATTTAGATGCCGGAAAAATCTGGGTGGGACCTGCCGACGACATCATTCTTCGCAAAAGAGGGATTGAGTTCGTAGACGGAACCGCACCCGGCTTTGCAGCTATTGTGGGTGCAGCACCCAGCCCTGAAATCGCCAAGGCAATCGTCGAAGACTACCAGTTGAAAAACCTGTATATCTTCTGTGCAGCCAGCCACAATGGGACATCCGTCATCGATCAGCTCATTGAAGCCGGCGTTACAATCGGATGGGGCACACGAATCGTACCTTTTGGCCCTGATATTTCATCGGCCGTATTTGCCTTGGGGTTTGCCAACCGGGTGCCCCTGATATTCCAAAATATTACACCCGGCGACTATAAAAAGGTTCTTTTGTATAACAAGGACCGGATCTTTGCATTTATCAATGCTCTGGGTGATGTGGGAACCCACTGGGCTTGTGCTGCGGCCGGGTGTGTAAACTGGGGTTTTCCGACCCTGGCCGACACCGATATTCCCGAGATTCTGCCCACCGGCATATGCACATACGAGCATGTGGTGGCCAATGTACCCCATGATGAGATCTGCCAGAAGTCAGTTGAGGTACGTGGCCTCAAGGTCCATGTTTCGGAAATTGATATACCATGTGCATTCGGCCCGGCATTTGAAGGTGAGCGGGTCAGGGGCAAGGACCTGTATGCCCAGTGCGGCGGCGGAAAGTCACCGTGCACCGAGCTCACTAAGATGGCCGAGATGGGCGACATCGACGACGGTAAGATCGAAATCATCGGTCCTGATATTACTGATCTTAAAGAAGGTGACACCTTCCCGCTGGGCGTCTTTGTTCAGATCGCCGGCCGTGAGTTCCAGGAAGATTTTGAACCGATTATAGAACGCCAAATTCACCACCTGGTCAACTACATTCAGGGGGTCATGCATATCGGCCAGCGGGATATTGCCTGGTATCGCATAAGCAAGTCAGCCGTGGAAAAGGGATTTACTTTAAGGGATATCGGCGTTGTCCTGCATGCCAAATTCCACCAGGATTTCGGAAAAATCCTGGACAAAGTGCAGGTCACTTTGTACACAAAGAAAAAAGATGTTGATGCGATGACAAAAGGGGCCAAAGCAGATTACAAGAAGAGGGATGAGCGGGTTGAGAAAATGACGGACGAGGGAGAGGAAATTTATTACTCCTGTACCCTCTGCCAGTCTTTTGCTCCCAACCATGTCTGTACGGTAAGTCCCGAGCGAACCGGTCTCTGCGGTGCTTACAACTGGATGGACTGCAAGGCATCTTTTGAAATTAACCCCACCGGGCCGAACCAGCCGGTTGAAAAGGGTGAATGCCTTGATCCGGTGCTGGGACAGTGGAAAGGTGTCAATGATTTTGTCTACAAGGCCTCCAGGGGTAACGTAACCCATTATAACTTCTACTCCATGTTGGTCGATCCCATGACCACCTGCGGTTGCTGCGAATGCATCGCCGCTTTGCTCCCATCCTGCAATGGTGTCATGACGGTAAGCAGGGAATTTTTTGATGATACGCCCTGCGGCATGAAGTTTACCACCCTGGCCGGTGTTATGGGCGGCGGACAATCTTCGCCGGGTTTTGTGGGCCATTCAAAGTTCAATATTACCCAGGGCAAGTTCATAAAAGGAGACGGCGGCCTGCTCCGCATGGTCTGGATGCCCAAGAGTCTAAAGGAAGAGATCAAAGAGCGCATCATCAGGAGGGGTAAAGAGCTTGGCGTTCCTGACCTGTATGACAAGATCGCCGACGAAACCGTTGGAACCACCGAGGAAGAGATTCTTCCCTTCCTCGAGAAAGTCGGACATCCCGCACTAGAAATGGATCCGATTATCGGGTAATCGATACAGATAGGTTTTAGGAGCGGGAACAGATCCCGCTCCTAAAACTTTACAACTAAAAATTAAAACCTAAAACGTGATGAACTATAATAAAATAAGGAGATAGTTATGGCATTAACCGGTATTCAGATTTTTAAACTTCTGCCGCAAACCAACTGTAAGGAATGTGGTGTTCCCACATGCCTTGCTTTTGCCATGAACCTGGCATCCGGCAAGGCTGAACTCGACGCCTGTCCGTATATATCTGACGAGGCAAGGGAACAGCTTGCAGAGGCTTCAGCACCACCCATCCGGCCTGTTGCCCTTGGAAAGGGAGTCAGAGAGAGTAAGGCCGGCGGTGAAACAGTGCTGTACCGTCATGAAAAAACCTTTTACAACCAAACACCTATCGCAGCTATGGTAAGTTCTGACATTTCGGAATCTGATCTTGAGGCCAAGCTGAAGACATGGAATGCCTTTCAGTTTGAGAGAGTTGGTCTCAACTTAAGACCCGAGTTCTTAGCCTTGAAAGATGTAAGCGGCGATAAAGACGCCTTTGCAGGAACGGCAAAAACAATTGCTGAAACCTCGGAATTTAATCTGGTATTAATGTCGGAGGATAAAGAGGTAATGACGGCAGGTGTCGAGGTCTGTAAATTCAAAAGACCCCTGATATATGCCGCTACGGAAGGCAATGCCGATGATTTTGGTGCGCTAGCCAAAGAGAATGATCTGCCTCTGGCCGTTAAAGCCGATTCCGTTGAAGGGCTGATTACGCTATCTGACAAACTCACTGGAATGGGGCTCAAAGATCTTGTGCTCGATTCCGGTTCCAGGGAAATCAAGCAGTCATTCGAGGACCAGGTAGTTATTCGGCGCGAAGCCCTCAAGTCCGGAAACCGATCGCTTGGATTTCCGACAATTACGTTCCCGTGTGAGATGGCTTCAAACCTGGATGTGGAAGCATTGATCGCAGCAATGTATATCGCCAAATATGGCAGCATTACGGTTCTTTCCGATTTTACCGGCGAGACGATTTTCCCGCTGCTGCTTGAACGGCTGAATATTTTCACTGATCCCCAGAGGCCCATGACCGTAGATGAGGGCATCTATGAAATTAATGATCCTGACGAAAATTCTCCGGTTTTGGTCACCAGCAATTTTGCCCTGACTTACTTTATCGTGTCCGGCGAGATTGAAGGGAGCAGGGTTCCGTCCTACCTGCTCATCAAGGATACCGAAGGTTTGTCCGTAATGACAGCCTGGGCAGCCGGCAAATTTTCCGGTGATGACGTGGGCATGTTCGTTAAAAAATGCGGTATAGCGGATAAAGTCAAACATACAAATATAATTATTCCCGGCTATGCAGCCGCTATTGCCGGAGATATGGAGGAAGAATTGCCAGGATGGAACATTACCGTTGGGCCGAGAGAGGCATCCCATATTCCGGCATTTCTCAAGTCAAAGTAAATCTATTGGCGGGGTCGTACACCCCGGTAACATTAGACAGTTACCGATAAAGAAGGGAGGTTGTATGTTACTTTTAGGTGAAAGTTTAAACGTAATATCTACAAAGATCGGCAAGGCATTCAAGGAGCGTGATCCCAAGCCGATCCAGGAGGAGGCCCTTTTCCAAAAGGAAAAGGGTATGGATTTTATCGACATCAACCTTGGCCCGGCCAAAAAGGATGGACACGAACTGATGCCCTGGGTGGTTGAGGTTGTCCAGGAGGTTGTTGACGATATACCTCTGGTATTGGACACATCAAATATCAATGCCATTGAAGCTGCGCTTAAGGTGTGCAAGCTGCCGGCCATTGTTAACTCCATCATGTGCCGCCCGGAACGTTATGAAAAAATGATTCCTATAGCTGCGGAACATAATGCCGATTTTATTGCCCTTTTATGGGGTCCAGAAGGTCTGCCGCGTGATGAGAATGAACGCGCTTCACTTTGTGTTGAACTCCTTTATGCGGCCAATGAAGCCGGTATCCCAAATGAAAAGATCTGGGTGGATGGAATCGTAACCCCGGTTAACATTCAGCAGCCGCAGGCCATAAGCCTGATGGAATTTCAGGGGATGCTTCAGGCTATCGCTCCGGGCGCCAGGAGCTCATGCGGCCTGTCAAACATATCCAATGGTCCCCCGGAACACCTGCGTCCAATACTCAACCAGACTTACATGGTCATGCTCCAGAAATACGGTATGGAATCAGTGATTGCGGATCCGCTTGATGACCAGCTGATAGCAATTGCCAAAGGCGAACGTCAGGATATCGTCGATTTGGTATATTCCGTGATGGACGGCGATGAACCGGATATGGGTAGTCTTTCAAAAGAAATGCAGGATTATGTCAAGACGACCAAAGTCATCCTCGGAAAATCCCTCTATTCGGATTCATGGCTTGAACTCTAATCATTGCATAAATTAATCATAAAAAGCCTCTTCCTTCGGGTAGGGGCTTTTTTGTATTGACGATTGCAGATTGCAGACTCAATTGTCATTCCATTGAATTCCCACTCAATTTCCACTGAATCCTCTTGAAAATAGATATTTCATCTGATATTCTTTAGTGGTTTATAATTTACGAGGGAATTCTATAAATAATAATTGAAAAAATAGAGCGAATGATTCCTTAAATCATCAATCGCCAATATTCAATAGTGAAGCTCCCCGCCCTAAAGTGCGGGGGTTCTGCCTTGCGGCAGTGCTTCGCGGCGGGGAGCAGACCGGTCAATTTTTATGGATGTCTGATGATACAATCAAAAGCCCTTGAGGTTAATATCGCCGACCATCACGTTGATGTCGCCATAGATGAAAAATATTCAGTCCTTCAGGAGGTGATGTCAAAATATTACGGTCTGATGGAAGGATTGAACTCCTTTCTGCAAGAACTTTCGCACCCTTATAAAAACTGGCAATTTATTGTACAGGAAGCCAGGGGATATTCCCTCAATTATTATCATCTGCTTAAAAACCACCCAAAGGGACCAGATGCGGCAAGGCTTTTTGTTGATATTTTTACAAGCGCCATTGAATCTAAAAGCGAAATCGAAGTCAGGGCCGATGCCGTGGACAACCTTCTTCTTTTTATACAGAAAATCATAAAGGATTCAGGCTCTGACATCCAAAGGTTCATGCCGGTCATCGATGATTCTTTTGATTACATCAGGAACTACAAGGATGAAGATTTCTTTTTGTTTGTTAAGAGTTTCTACCAGCTAAAAAAACTGGCTGAAGCACTTTTAAACTGTTCATCTGAAATTACAGCAGATTTTAAGGCTGCAAATTTACTTCTCTTAAAATATTATAAGCATACATATACTTACTGGCTAAGTGAAATAGATCCCGGGACCTGGTTTAAAGAAGAGGCGGATAAAATTGATGATCTGGAAAAAATAGATAAACTTTTTCAGCAGATATCCCATAAACAAATTAAACAATTTCAGGTCGAGCTTGAAGGGATCGCACAGTCCAAAAACATGGCGTTGGAAGATGTTCTAAAAAATCTTATAGCGCTTCCCGGATACAACCAGTTTGTAGAAACGTACCGGGGAATTCCCCAAAGAATTCTTGGTGAAGATGTTAAAAACGTCCGGAAAAATCGGTGGAAACTTATATTTCTTTTTCATATAATGAATATTTCCGGGCTGTCGCTGATCCATGAGGAGACTTTAAGAGATATTAACAGAACATTGAGCTGTCTCATTGCCCACGAGAGTCTCTTAAATACCAGCAACCTGATCCACAAGACCTTTTCCATATTAAAAACGCAGACCAGTAAATACCCTGCCACTTCGTTGAACTGCGTTCTAAACATGGGAAAGAGTGTCTATAAAACCGATGATGGTGACCTTGTCAATTTTTTTATCGATTACGCAATCGATCTGGGTTTTCAGTCCCCTATGATAGACGGTGTCGGAAACGACTGGCAGATAAAGGTCAACAGCGCTCATATTCTCAATATAAGGACATGGCTTGAGCTTGTTGAGCTGGATCCAAAATGGTCGACCAGGCTTCTTTCATACCTGATAATCCATCTTTCCATCTGCGGTCTATTTATTAGGGATACCGACCTTTTTCCCCGTGATATCACTCAATTATTAAACAGCGACATCGGACCGGTCTATAACCTGACCAAACAGCTTGCCAGGCTTTTCCCGGTATACTTTAACGATATTGGCGCCGAAGGTAAACTTCGAGACATCTCAACGGAAATTGATGAAATTTTCCACCGAAAAGATGTACTTATCCATTTTTTGCGAAAGCAAAGCCACGTTGAAAGCAGCAACCTGATTATCGATTTTATGGAAGCAACCCTTAATTTCTGGGCAACCAGAGAAAAAGGTCCTCTGAAGCCCTTTGTTCCACCAGATATTTACGAAGAAATCGATACTCAGGGGCCATACATCGATGGTGTTCACAAGGCAATGTCACACCTTAACAAAAAGGGGGTCTCTTTACCGGATGATCTTATTACAATTAAAGAAGAGAAAATTAAGAGACTCTTTAAAGGAATTTCAGGCGTATCAGAGAAAGATTTGGAAAGGGTGAAACTTGCCATAACCTTCTACAAACTTTTGAACCAGAAATATAACCTCGATTTTATAGAGATGGATAATTATCTTGGGCAGCTCAAGTCCGAAGCCTTTCCTGATTTGGGCAGTCTGTATGATGCCCTGGCAGAGCCTGATTTAAAGAAGAAGATCTACTGGCTGCTCGACTATCAGGAAGAGTTAAAAAAATTAATACTCTCTGATCAGACATATGAAATCAAGGAGGACATTTATAAGAAAAGGCATATTACAGTGGATATACCTTCCATGTACGGAAGTTACCGGGAAATGAAATTTGATGCCCTCGGGCTTGCGTTCAGAATAGAATCTTTAATCAATGTTCTTTTTGAGGAACTTGTCGAAAGTATTGATCTTAGCCTGATAACAAAAGCCACCTTTTTTGAGATTTACGACCGATTAAGGTTGTTTGACAAGGCCTTGCGTGTCGATGGAATCACGTCGGTTGAAATTGAACTCCAGCTTGACATGTTGGCCCATTCACTTGAAACTAGGGGATTTACCTTTACACAGTACCTTGACATTTTTAAGGGTTTTGCCCGGGCTGTAAGGAATATCATCAATGATTATTTTAACAATATTCACGGGAAAAATTTGACCCAGATTATGTCTCAAATACCTCCCGGGCAGATTTTGGCAAAGTATCATCCCAAAGAGGGCATGGCCGACAATGAGAAACTGTATCACATGACATCGGAGATATTCTTTCGTGACAGGATAGCACTTTCACTCGGGCTTCAGCAATTAGATCTGTTTTTAAGCCGGATCCTGAACACCCTCTTTCTACAGTCAAATAAACTGCCCAAGGAAAAACTTCATCTCCTTCTCCTATATGATCCTAAAAAGGCAATGACGTCTATCAACAACGTCCATAAGCGATTTTCCGGAATTATTCACCTGGGCAACAAGGGACTTAATATGGTCAAGCTTAATAATTTCGGAATGCCGGTACCCCCCGGTTTTATTATTACAACCGAAGCATTCCGTTGTAGAGAGATAATAGACAGTTATCCGCCGGCAGAGCAGCACTTCAAGGAGCAAGTGGCGAAACATATAGCTAATATTGAAAAGGTGACCGGAAAAACCTTTGGGAATCTGAAAAACCCATTGCTCTTTGCAGTAAGAAGCGGATCTTCCATTTCACAGCCTGGAATGATGGATACGTTTCTTAATGTTGGAATGAATGTGGAAATTGCGGACGGCATTGCAAAACGAACCGGCAATGCCTGGTTTGCATGGGATAGTTATCGCCGGTTTCTGCAATGTTACGGCATGGCTTTTGGCCTGGCAAGGGATGATTTTGATGCAATTATCAGTGAAATGAAGCGAAGAGCAGGTGTCCGGTTTAAAAGGGAATTCACCGGCAAACAGATGCGTAAGGTGGCAATGACTTACAAAGGTGTGATAAAAAATGCAGGGATCGATATTATTGAAGACCCTTTCGAGCAACTTTGCTTGACGATAAAAAAAGTTTTCAGTTCCTGGGAGTCTTCCAAAGCGAAAACCTACCGTAAAATCATGGGAATATCCGATGACTGGGGGACTGCCGCCACTGTTCAGGAAATGGTTTATGGAAACCTTTCCCAGCAATCCGGCTCCGGTGTCTTCTTTACCCATAATCCAAGATGGTCAGAGGACAGCTTGAGGCTGTGGGGTGATTTTACCGTCTGGAATCAAGGTGAGGATGTGGCCTCGGGTCTTGTCAATACCCTCCCGATATCGATTATACAGCAAGATATCGAGATGAGGGAGACCGATATAACCCTTGAAACTCAGTTCCCTGAGATTTACAAGGCCTTGAAAGAATGGGCGAATGAGTTGATCCGCAATAAGGGTTGGAGCCCTCAGGAAATGGAGTTCACCTTTGAAAGTCCTTTTAAGGAGGATTTGTACCTGCTACAGACCCGGGATATGAGCATGCGAGAAAGGAAGAAAGTTTTAACCTTTGACTTTGAAAATATTTCAGACGATAAATTATTAGGACATGGTATTGGCGTCAGCGGCGGAGCAATGAGCGGACGTGTTGTTTTCAGTCTGCAAGAGGTGGACAACTGGAGAGCACGGGAACCTGAAACATTTTTGATCCTTGTCAGGGGGGATACCGTTCCAGACGACATTCAGGAAATATATGCGGCAGACGGTCTTCTCACCGCACGGGGGGGGGTAACTTCCCATGCAGCCGTTGTAGCCCACAGGCTGGAAAAAACATGCGTTGTCGGATGCGGAAACCTGATCTGTAATGAAAAGGAAAAAAACTGTCTTTTCAGCCAGGTGCTTTTTAATTCCGGCGACTATATAAGTATTGACGGCCTGGAAGGATCGGTTTACCAGGGTTTAATAAAGGTTAAAGAAGCCTAACTAGTTCTACTTTGTCAGATTTGAAAAATCGTGCAAATAAGAGCGGCCGCCTCGATGATAATCAGACTCCGGTCGTGTCAAACTCGCGCATAAGTGGGCGTAATGAAAAAGCAGGAGCCAATCCTGTAAAACCATGTTACTGGCAGGACCGGTTTCTATAGGC
>JAUVVL010000228.1 GCA_030604635.1 Desulfobacteraceae bacterium | reverse complement strand
TTAAATTACAGTTTCAGTAATTCTATCTCTAACCGAAAACGATCATTTCTCGAGACGAGTATTCCACCTCTGTGAAATTTCGGAAATCATTTCACTATACAAGAAGCTGCAAAGCGTAAGCCGTAAAGTTGAGGTTCTGGTTTGAAATGCACAGCGAAATGTGCATCTTTTACCCAAATTAATATCCTATTGAATATACAAATAAAAAAATGAAAGCAATATAAAAATGAAAGCGCCTCCCAAAAGATTATTAGACCAGAGATATTATCAGATTTAAGCATTATTCCATCCGTTTTGTGCTTTATTTGAATTAAAAGAGCACCTGGAACGCGTGAAAACTGTTCATGAAAATGATTTGAGCCAAGGATACGGAAAAGTTTATCTTCCACGAACCGGAGAAATCAGACGACATCATATACATTAAAGCAGTATTCAAAAGGCGGTTAGAAAAGCAGTCAAACTAACCCGCATCCCTAAACCCATCAGTTGCCACACTTTTCGGCATAGCTTTGCCACGCATCTTTTGGAGAATGGATATGATATCAGGACGGTGCAGGAGCTTTTAGGGCACAAAGACGTGAGTACGACGATGATTTATACCCATGTCCTGAAAAAAGGCGGTAAAGCAGTTCGCAGTCCGATTGATTAAAATATTTTATTAATTGAGTATCTTACCATTTAACATTGCAGCCACTTCAAGAAACCGGCTGTTCTTATCCTTTCAAAATCAAATAAAACAATAGCATACGTTAAGGCAGATGTTAACATTGCACCAAAGAGTTCCCGACATATATTGCATTATAACATATTAAAATCTTGATTTTATGAAATAAATTGTACAATATAATTATTGCTTGAACGAAAGTCTGGTTTTCGGTCAAAAAACCGAAATCCGCGCGAAGCATCCCGAAGGAATAACTTCGAAGTACGAAACAATACCCGAATCAGCAATTGAACCGTTAACTGAGGATGAGATTTTCAGTGTTCGCTCATTGGCAGTAGCGTAAAAAGTTTTAGCTCCGGCCGTTTACAATCATTGGCTTTAATAAGGAGAATTCAATGGGAGTAAGAATCTTTCAGGTTGATGCTTTCACAAAGAAACCATTTGCAGGTAATCCGGCAGCAGTCTGTATCTTGCCTGAACCGCGTGATGAGGTTTGGTAAGGATGAGATGCTTGCCTATCAAGCGTCGGCACGCGGGGGTGTAGTGTGGGTTCGAGTAGTCGGCGATCGCGTGTACTTAGGAGGGCAAGCAGTCACGGTTCTGCGCGGGGAGTTGGTTGATTTCTGAAGTGGCCCGCCTAATCGTGCAACCAAGGGTTAAGTGTATTTGATTAATTAAAGGAGAAGAAAATCTTATGGAAAAAAAAGAGCGTCGTTCCGAAAAAAAACGAAGATCGGTGGTAAACCGCAGGAAGTTTAATGATCCGAATTACAAAGGACCTGAACGCAGAAGTGGCCGAGATAGGAGATCCGGAAAGGACAGAAGAAATTCCGTATAAAAGCCATTAGAGTGCTCTAAATTGAGTTGTGTTTGAAGAAGAAAATATACACGGTTTGCCGAGGAGAGTAAATCCTTATTTTGGCCATAGCTATACAATTTTGGAAGGAAATGTATACATTAAAAATCAAAGTTGATTTACTTCTTTAAGGACGTCTTGAAGGAATCCCGAAGGATACAACGAAACACAATGATTATTGACTTAATATACGATTTTGCTTATAAAAGGTTTTTTAAAATTGTCGCAACGTTTTTTTACACCAATAAATGGAGTGAAACATGGTAAGAACGGAAATATCGCTTTTTCTGAAAAATGTTCCCGGAGAGCTTGGGAAATTAGCGTCGATGTTTGGAAATGAAGGGATCAATATCGACGCTCTTACGATACAGGACGCATCAAGCTATGTGCAGAATCTTTTTCAGGCAAGGGGAAAATCATTAAAGCGGATCGCTTCGGTTGCAAGCTACAATTCAATGAGAAAGGACTCGGCAGAATTTGCACTGATACGCCTTCTGGTTGACAATACAGACAAGGCAATAGATCTGCTATCAAAAGAAGATTATCTTTTTGATATTATACCGGTCATGACTCTTGAACTCGAAAACAAACCCGGCACCCTGGCTGACATTGCAAATAAATTCGGTGAGGAAGGGATCAACATCAACTATGTTTACGGTTCGGTTTCGTCACAGGAAGAAAAATGCCTTTTTGTATTCTGCCCTGAAGATATTGAGCTTGCGGCTAAAATCTTCAAAGAATAATATGAACTTAGCGCCATTCGGGCAGAACATATACTATTCCGGTTAATCCAGTTAATCCTGTCTGAAATTTATTTATATAAACTGTTACGGGCTGCGTTTATCCTTTAATATATGGTTGGAGATAACCACCCGCTGTATCTCCGAAGTCCCCTCGTAAATTGTAAAAACACGGGCATCCCTGAAAAAGCGCTCCACCGGATATTCCTTGATAAACCCGTACCCGCCGTGTATCTGAAGAGCCTTTGTAGTGACCCGGTTAACCATTTCAGATGCAAAAAGCTTGGCCATCGAAGCCTGGGCAGTATATTTTTCACCCCTGTCCTTCATCTCGGCCGCGGAAAGCATCAATTGCCGGGCCGCCTCAATTTCCACTGCCATATCTGCAATCATCCAGCGCAGACCCTGGAATTTGGAAATCGGCTGGCCGAACTGCTCTCTTATTTTGGCATAATCCACGGCGGCATCCAAAGCAGCCTGGGCCACACCCACCGACTGTGCCGCAATACCGATGCGTCCGCCGTCAAGCGCCTGCATGGCAATTTTGAAACCGTCCCCTTCTTCGCCCAGCAGATCTTCAGCAGGTATGCGGCAGTCATCGAAAATCAGATCCGTGGTATCAGAAGCCCGCAGACCCATTTTATCTTCAAGATTACCCGCGCTGAATCCGGGCGTATCTTTTTTCACCAAAAATGCACTGATACCCTTGTGACGTTTTGTTTTATCCGTTACCGCGGTAACAATTGTTAAACCGGCATTCTTTCCCGAAGTAATAAAACGCTTGGTTCCATTTAAAATATAGTAATTACCGTCACGGACAGCGGTGGTCGACTGCCGGACAGGATCGGAACCTGCATGGGGTTCGGTCATGGCAAAGGCGCCGATGATATCTCCGGCCGCAAGCGGCTTTAAATATCTCTCTTTCTGATCCTCGGTTCCCAATCGATATATGCTTTCACAGACAATGGAATTGTGTACGGACATTACCACGGCGGTTGAAGCGCAGGAGTAAGCTATTTCGGAAAGGGCCAGTACATAGCTCACGGTGTCGGCACCGGAACCTTTATACTCAAAAGGGACCATCATCCCCATAAATCCCAGTTCTGCCATCTTTTTCAGATTTTCAACGGGAAATTCACAGGTCCTGTCGCGTTCCGCAGCGGTAGGCGCCACTACATCCCTTGAAAACTCCCTGGCCATGGTCTGAATCATAAGCTGTTCATCAGTAAGCGCAAAAGACATTTAATCACTCCATATTTCTGATTTCTCAATAAAGATCCGGGCTCAAAGGCCCCGGCTTTGGTTTACCCCTGGAAAGGGTTAATATTACATCGCATTAAGTGACCTAAAGTGATCTAACCTGTCGAGAGCTTGTCGAGAGCCTCAAAGCCGAACGGCCTCAGGTCGAACGAAATGCCTAAAGTGACTAAAGTGACTAAAGTTGAGGAAAGCGCTTTCAGCGCAAATCAGTTTTAATTTAAATTGATAGTGCCAAAGGCACATACATTAACCCCGCCTGCCTGCCGGCGGGCAGGTTTAGCTCACTTTAGTTCACTTCAAACTTTAGGCACTTTTAAGAACAAGATAACGGTAGCACATTTAATGGTACTACTAATTGAGGTGGTGGTTTAAGCAAATTAACAAGCTTACGGCCCGTAAATAACAACCAGAAGCTCTGCTTTTTCCTCGCCGATGTTCCTTAACTTGTGCCTTATGCCCGAGTTAAAATGAAGTGATTCTCCCTCATTGAGCGTATTGACATGGTCTCCGACCGTCAATTCGATCTTTCCTGCAAGCACATAGATAAACTCTTCACCTTCGTGTTGATACCCGACGCCCTTGTGATCCTGCATGGTCTCGATGGTGACTTTAAAAGCTTTCAGGTGTTTGTTCTCGGCGCCCGGCGTGAGGGTGGTATAGGCGTAATTTTCGGTACGCATGGTGTAGGCCTTGATCCTGCTCTCCAGACTCGATTCCTGTTCCCTGAGGAAAAAACCAGAATCGATCTCCAAAGCCCTGGAAAGCTGTAAAAGCGCTCCCACAGGAGGAATCACCTTGCGGGATTCCACCTCTTTAAGATAATCTATGGAGAAACCCGTCTCATTGGCAACACGGTCGAGAGACATTTTTTTCTTGACCCTCTCTCTCCTTATTTTCTTCCCTACAGGAACAAAGGCATCTTCCTTTTTTTTTGCCATAATGCCTCCTAATCCCTAAAACCTGCAAGCGTCGAGTTTGCCGGAGATAATTTAAACCCCTTCAAGATTGTTTATGCAGGTTTTAGGTTATTTGTATTCGTAAAAACCCCGGCCAGTCTTTTTGCCCAGCCAGCCGGCCTCCACATATTTCCGAAGCAGAGGACAGGGGCGGTACTTTGAATCTTTAAATCCATCGGAAAGTGTATCCATAATGGCAAGACAGGTGTCAAGCCCTATGAGATCCGCCAGGGCCAACGGTCCCATGGGATGGTTCATTCCGAGTTTCATTACCGTGTCAATATTTTCCCGGGTTCCGACACCATGATAGAGACAGTAAACCGCCTCATTGATCATGGGCATGAGGATTCTGTTGGCGATAAAGCCGGGATAATCGTTTGCTTCTGCCGGTGTTTTGCCAAATTTTTCAGCCAAATCCCAGGTTGTTTTAAACGTTTCGTCCGAGGTTGCCAGACCCCGGATAACCTCAACCAGCTTCATCACCGGAACAGGATTCATAAAATGCATCCCGATAACTTTATCGGGCCGTTTTGTCCGGGCGGCAATCCGTCCGATGGGAATGGAAGAGGTGTTGGTTGCCAGAATCACATGAGAAGCACAGGTTTTGTCCAGATCTTCGAATATCTGAAACTTGATCGGTTCATGTTCAATGGCAGCTTCTACCACAAAATCGGCATCTGCCATATCCTTGATGTCCACGGTGGTCGTGATCCGCCCAAGAACCTCATCCATCTCTTCGCTGGTCATCTTGGCCTTGTCAACACTGCGCTGTAAAATCTTATTAATGGTTCCAAGACCCCGTACAACAAATTCGTTCTTGATATCGCTCATGATAACATCAAGGCCGCTCATGGCCGCAACCTGAGCGATTCCATTTCCCATCTGGCCCGCACCAACAACCCCGAACGTTTTAATCTCCATTTTTATTTCCTTTGATAAAATCGTTATGAGATTTTTTGTAACTTCTCAACAAATTCTGGAGCCCACTGGTGATAAAATGTAAAAGAGCTGGCTGTTTGAGTGTGTTAGTGAGCCTTAAGAAAAAACAGCTAATAACAAGATTTATCTTTTAACATATAATTGACGTCATATAAACAATTGTTATTAAAGGATTGGCCACTGTTTTTTCTTTAGGCTCACTTACATGCGAGTTCCAGATTTTTTATATTTTATTATCAGTGGGCGAGACTTTTATCATCTTATTTA
>JAUVVL010000219.1 GCA_030604635.1 Desulfobacteraceae bacterium | reverse complement strand
CCCCTTTTGCCCAATTTCTGTGTCAGGCTCAAATTTTAATCCTCAAAATACTCCATGTATTCCTGTGGTTAAAATTTTCGCCTTCCTTGAACTTGAACAAAATTGAGCATTTTTCAAAGGTCTCACTATTTTGCCCCTTTATCACTTCCGCCCTGCGTTTTGTCGAGGGTCTCTTTGTCGATATTCCACCGCTTAAGATCATCAAGCATGCTGTAATCTGTCATATCGCATTTAATCGGAGTTATGGAGATAAAATTTTCGTCAAGAGCAGCACCGTCAATATCAGGGCTATCAAAAGATAGTTTAGAATCGTGTCCATGCCAATAATATGTGCGGTTGCGAGGATCGACCCTTTTATCAAAATATTCAGTATAAAGTGAGGTTCCCTGCCTGCTTATACGAACGCCTTTTACCTCATCCATGGGCATATCAGGGATATTTACATTGAGGATTGTTCCAAACGGAAGCCCCTTTTTGAAAACATTTTCTGCCAGCATCGCTGTAAAATGAGCAGCGCCATCATAACTGACAATTTTTCGCCCTTGTAAGGAAACAGCAATTGCCGGCACTCTGTATAGAGCAGCCTCTTTGGCAGCGGCAACGGTACCGGAATAATTGATGTTAACACCCACATTTGCACCGGGATTGATTCCTGAAATCACCATGTCCGGTCTGGTGTCGAGGATTTCCATAAGACCTATCTTGATACAGTCGGCCGGTGTTCCGTTAACAGCATATCCCAGGCAGCCGCTATTGACATTAACTCTGGTTGCGCGAAGCGGTTGATGCAGTGTTATGCCATGCCCCACAGCACTCCGCTCACGATCAGGAGCAACTACAGTTACGGAATGCCGGCGCGCAAACCTTTCATAGAGCGCCCAAAGACCTTCCGCGTAAATACCGTCATCGTTTGTCAAAAGTATATTCATTGTATATTATAAAAGAATTCCACCTAAAACCTGCATAAACAATAATCAATACATCAACTTGCAAAATTTTTAAAGAGGGTATTGTCACAACCGTCTTGACTTTTCCCACTGAAATTGCATTTATACTTGATATTTTATCAGTATTCAAGATGTTATTCTTTCTAATGGGTCAGATCCTATATATATTTTTTCAGGAATCTTTTTGTAACGTGAGCTGCTTTCAAAACTTTCGTCTCTTGCCCCAAGGCCATGTTGATCATCGCGGCAAAGTTCCTGCCTGCTCCAACAATGCCGGGTCTTTTCCTGGCTCCTTGCCTTGCCCCCGAACAGAATCCAGGGCTTTGAAATCAGCTCGGATCTGTAAACCACTTGCCCGGCTTGTGCTTATCCTTTTTATTATGATCGTAATTTCCAACTATGCCTCAGCAGAGGAACAATTCCGGCCGTTTCAGGATGATCCTAATAAACCGTGGCATATCGTTGCCGACGAAATAAGCTACGACGACAAAACAAATCAATACATTGCCATAGGTAATGTTACAATAACCAAAATGGATAAAAACCTTAGCGCTGATTTTGTCCGTTTTGATCAAAAAACCATGAAGGTTTTTGCAGAAGGCAATGTGATCATGACAGCAGGAGAAGATTTCCTGACCGGCAGCAGTATGGAAATGGATCTGGATGCTGAAACGGGGACTATAAATAATGGAACCATATTCCTTCAAGAAAACCATTTTTATATAAAAGGGAATAAAATTCAAAAGGTCGGCAAAGACTCATATACTGCCGACAAAGTCAGCATCTCTTCATGCGACGGGGATAGCCCGGCATGGAAAATTACCGGCAGGAACCTGAAAGTAACAGTGGAAGGATACGGTTTTGTGAGTCATGCAGCGCTTTGGGCAAAAAAAGTACCCGTGCTTTATTCTCCATTTCTTGTCTTTCCTGCAAAGCTAAAACGCCAGTCGGGTTTACTTATGCCCCAAATTGGTTATTCAGAACGCAAAGGTGGAGAATATATCCAGCCTTTATACTGGGCAATAAACGAAAGTTCGGATGCAACGTTTTATTGGCAGCACATGGGATATCGTGGAGAAAAACTTGGCTTGGAATACCGTTATGTTTTAGACGACAGGTCAAAAGGAACCCTGATGTACGATTTTTTGAATGACAGAAAGATAGATGACGGCTCTTTTGATTCAAGCGAAAAATGGGGATATGTAGATGAGAATCAAGATATACCGCGACCCAATTCCGACCGCTACTGGTTCAGAATGAAACATGATCAGGCTTTGCCCTTTAAATTCTTTGCAAAGCTTGATATAGACTTTGTGAGCGATCAGGATTACCTTCATGAATTTAGAGATGGATATACTGGATTTGACGAAACCGAGGACTATTTTAACAAAGACTTTGGTAGGGATCTTGATGAGTATGATGATCCGGTAAGAATCAACAGGCTCAATTTAAACAAAAACTGGTCCCTTTACAGCCTCAATGCTGAAGTACGCTGGTATGATAATGTCATAATCCGGCGCCAGAATGAAACGGATACAACCTTGCAGAAACTGCCGTTCATTGAGTTTAACGGACTAAAACAGAAGATCTTAAAATCCCCTTTTTACTTTGATCTCGACTCCGAATACACATACTTTTACAGTATAGACGGCGAAAGGGGACATCGGATGGATGCACATTCCAAGCTCTATCTGCCCTACAGTTTTAATAACTATTTCAAAATTGAACCCTCTATAGGTGTGCGGGAGACGGCCTGGCATCAATACGACTCTTCAGACAGAAAAACGCTGACCAGAGAAATGTATGACATTAAGGTTGATTTTTCTTCTGAAATCTATAACGTATTCCAGTTAAAAGGTGAAAGCATTGAGAGGATCAAGCATTCAATAACGCCGCAGATAGTTTACGAGTACATACCTGAAAAGGACCAGAATGAATATCCCGACATTTACGATTTAGACAGAATTGAAAAAAAGAACTTGCTCACTTATTCAATTACAAACACATTTACTTCAAGATCGAAACAGAATGATGGAAAAAAGGACACACACCCAACAGACAACCTTCACAGAGGTGAAGATAATGAACCGACCAGCTATTCCTACAACCAGTTCTGCCGCTTCAAACTCAAACAGAGTTATGACATCAATAAAGGAAAAGATAAGGATCCGGAGCCCCTTTCTCCCATATATGGTGAACTTGAACTTGTCCCGAAAAGGTATTTGTCCATGCAGGCTGATGCCGAATGGTCCCAGTATGAAAGCAGGTTTATATCCCATAATGTTGCAACAAGCATAAAGGATACACGCGGAGATAAATTGTCTGTCGAATATCGGTATGAACGGAATTTAAGTGAATCTATCTACTCGGATTTTCTTTTAAAAGTATCAGACAGACTTTCGGTATTCGCAGATTATGAACGTAATATATTATATGACAAAGATATAAGAAGCGGCATGGGATTTTTGTATGAAACGCAGTGCTGGTCATTCGATTTTCATTACATTAAAGAGGAGTATGAACGCAGATATGAATTTATGATTAACCTTTTTGGAATTGGGGAATTTGGTTAAGGTTTAATCAAACTGGACATATTCTGTCAAACAAATGACAACAAAAAAATTAGGATATTCATGGTATGTCCTGCATACAAAAAGCAGGTTCGAAAATGTGGTCAACGAAGGCCTGATCAAAAAATCGATTGAGGTTTTTCTTCCAAAGGTTCGGGTCAGAAGCAAGCGCCGCGACCGAAAGGTTATGATCAGTGTGCCACTTTTTCCTGGGTACCTGTTTGTAAAAACCGAGCTTAACCCATATGAACATATTGAAATTGTAAAAACAGTCGGCGCAGTCCGTTTGATCGGCAATAAAGATGGCCCGGTTCCTGTACCTTCGGAGACGGTGCAATCATTGAAGATCATGGTCAAAGGGAGTAATACGGTTTTAACGGGCGCCCGTTTCAAAAAAGGGGACAGGGTTATGGTCGTATATGGTCCCTTTGCTGGTGTGGTCGGGACATTTGCCAGGTACAGGGGGAAAGGGCGTGTTGTCGTTAATATCGAAGCACTGGGACAGTTTGCCGGAGTAGACGTGAATGAAGAAGATATTGAAATATTGCCCGAATTAATGTAACTTCTCTCTAACACGCTCAAACAGCCAGCTCTTTTACATTTTATCACCAGTGGGCTCCAGGATTTATTGAGAAGTTACGAATTAGTATCATAACTGCTTGACTTACTATCTATTTTCGTTTAGAAAAGAATCGACGACCAGATGACGTGGCTTTCTGAATGTTAAAAACATAAAATGATCCAATATTCACCACTTATTTTAAGAAGGAGGACATATGAATAAGTTGGAGCTTATCTCCGCTTTGAAAACCGAAGCAAACATCTCAAAAGCAGAAGCGGCAAAGGTAGTCCAAATATTCTTCGATAACATGGCAGACGCCATGACGAGAGGAGAGCGTGTTGAGATTCGCGGTCTGTGCAGTTTTTTTGTCAAAAACTACAAAAGCTATACCGGCCGAAACCCTAAAACCGGGGAAAAGGTTATCATAAAACCAAAGAAACTCCCTTTTTTCAAATCCGGAAAAGAGTTGAAAGAACGGGTAGATAGCTAAATTTGTGCCTGGATTTGAATTGACATCTGGATTTGAGTCGATATTAGGCCAAGAACGGCCGATACGACTTTTAACCACTCTTCTCCGAAATGGGACCATACCTAATGCCCTTCTTTTTATCGGAATTGAAGGAGTAGGCAAACAGACGGCCGCTATGGCTTTCGCCATGGCATGTAACTGTATGGCCCAAGAAACGGAACACCTTTTCAAAGGCACGAAAACCCAAGCTGAAAACGGTCATACGACCCCTGACCAAATAACAACAACCGGTCCTTGCGGCTGTTGTAGATCATGCAGGAAAATTCAATCAGGTAATCACCCGGATATCATCCTGGTTGAACCTTCTGGCCCATTTATCAGGATTGGTCAAATTCGTGACCTTTGCCACACTCTTGCCATGAAACCTTATGAGGCAAGAGTGCGTGTGGTCATAATATCCAATGCCCAGGCCATGAATCCTGCAGCAAGTAATGCCCTCCTCAAGGTACTGGAGGAACCTCCAAATCGAACTATCCTGATACTTACTGCCATGCAGACATCCGATCTTCTCCCAACAATCGTGTCACGCTGTCAGCATATCAGGTTTAACCCGATTTCTCGAAAAAACCTTGAGGCGTTACTGATCGAAAAACAAGGAGTGCATCCTGATGATGCAAAAATAATTACGACCATGGCAAACGGTAGTTTCTCCAAAGCCCTTTCCATGATCAACCCCATGAACCATGCAAATTGGAGAAACCAGAGGAGCTGGCTGATAAATGAAGTTGAATTTTTATCGTCGAGGCCAATCGGTTCACTCATGGCATTTGCAGCAAAGTTATCAAAAAACAAAGAAGTTCTTGCTGATTCTCTGGAGGTGATTAAGTCCTGGCTCAGAGACCTTGTTATTTACAAGTATCATCCTGAAAAGATTATAAACAAGGACCTGAGCGACAAGATTCAACGTTCTTCAAAAAAGATGACGGTCACTTCACTGCTTTCAAAAATATATGATATTCAATCGGCACAGAAAAATATTCAGGCAAACACCAATTTACGCCTGACTTTAGAAGTCTTAATAATGCGACTTGCAAGAGATTAAAACAACAGGGTACTGGTTACTTGATAGCGGATGCATGGTATATTATAATCCGTTAAAATGTAAATATGCGTAACAGTTCAGCCACTAAGTCACTAAGTCACAAAGAAGAGGTATGAATTATTAATCTTTATCAAAAAGAGAAGAATCTATTTGGGTTTCTTGTCAATTTTAACGTGCCTCTTATTAAAAATGGCAT
>JAUVVL010000083.1 GCA_030604635.1 Desulfobacteraceae bacterium | reverse complement strand
TGACCATTATAAATAATATTGATAGAATGCATTAATGTTTAGGACATTAGAATTTCGGTCATTTGATATTGTTTCGGATTTCGGATTTCGTGCTTCGAATTTTTTATCTACTTATTTCGGCAGAGCCAATTATCTCTGACTCCCGCAATGCGGGACAGGCATGGCCCATCGAAGATCCCGCATTGCGGGGAAGGACCAGGTTTTTAAGATCAAAATAAATTATTGTAATTCAGGTAGTTAGTCATGCTGTATTCCAATGTATACATCGATTCATTCGGTTATGAACTGGCCCCCAACGTGGTCACATCAGAAGACATTGAAAAACGTCTGGAACCGCTGTATGAGGCACTCCATTTTCAAAAGGGACAACTGGAAGCGTTAACCGGAATCCATGAACGCAGGTTCTGGGATCCTGGTTACTCCATGCATGAAGGGGCCACAAAAGCAGGACAAAAGGCTATAGATGCTTCCGCGATTTCTCCTGAAGACATCGGCATGCTGGTCTATGGCGGAGTCTGCCGGGACAATTTAGAGCCTGCAACTGCCTGCGCTGTATCCCAGGGTCTTGGTCTTGGTCTTGAAACCCAGATTTATGATGTTTCAAATGCCTGTCTGGGGGTCTTAAACGGAATAATCCATGTTGCAAATGCCATAGCGCTTGGCCAGATCAATGCCGGCCTTGTGGTATCGTGCGAGTCTGCCAGACAGATCATAGACTTTACCATTGACCGCCTCCTTGAAAAAAAAGATATGGACTACTTTAAACAGACCATTGCGACATTAACCGGCGGTTCGGGTGCAGTGGCAGTGCTTTTGACTGATGCATCCATTTCAGACCAAGGCCATCGTCTTTTAGGAGGGGTTGTACATAGTGCAACCGTGCACCATAAACTGTGCCGCTGGGGGCCTGATACCGGCATACCGGCCAGCGGACTTCATGTCATGCAGACCGATTCCATCGGCGTCCTCCAGCATGGCGTGGCACTAGGCATAGGAACCTACAAAGAGTTTAAGAAAAAACTCTCTTGGCCGGAGGACAAGCCTGACAAGGTCATTTGCCATCAGGTGGGCGCAACCCATCAGAAAAACATTCTTGACTCTATTGGAATTCCCAAAGAGAAGGATTTTACCACTTTTAAATACCTGGGAAATATCGGCACGGTATCCCTGCCCATTACCGCAGCAATCGCTGCAGAACGCGAGTTTCTTGTAAAAAATGATCTGGTCGGTTTTTTCGGCATCGGCAGCGGCCTGAACTGCCTGATGCTGGGGATAAGGTGGTGAAGAGAAGTTACAAAAAAAGACACTTTCTTTTGGGTCTGTGGTTAATTAATTTTGGATAGAAAAAAACAAATAGATATTTCTGCTTTCCGTCATCTATACCCGTTTAAATCGAATTACATCGACTTAAACGGTCTGAAGTATCATTTCCTGGACCAGGGTAAAGGCGAGCCGGTTGTCATGATCCACGGAAATCCCACCTGGTCTTTCTATTTTCGTGAACTGGTAAAAGGGCTGTCGCCACAATTCCGTACCATTGTGCCGGATCATATCGGCTGTGGTTTGTCTGATAAACCCGATATTAAAAGATACGATTACAGTTTGAAAAGCCGTGTCGACGATCTAGAATCCCTTATAGATCACCTTGGGTTAAAGGAGAAAATTACCCTGGTTCTCCACGACTGGGGTGGGATGATTGGCATGGTATATGCCTTGAGGCACCCGGAAAGAATCCATCGTATTGCCGTCATGAATACCGCCGCCTTTCTCCCGCCAAAGGGGAAAAAGCTCCCTTTCAGGCTTCGGATCGTCCGGAATGTCAAGCCATTTGCAACCATTGCGGTCCTCGGCATGAATCTTTTCGCCTATGGTGCCTTATTCATGGCATCATTCAAAGGACTCAAAAAAGATGTTAAATCAGGTCTCATAGCACCGTACAACTGCTGGTCAAACAGGATCGCAACTTTGAAGTTTGTTCAGGATATTCCTGTCAGCGAAAAAGATCCAAGCTACAGCCTGGTTAAGTATGTGGATGAAAACCTGTATAAACTCAGCCACATTCCCATGCTTATATGCTGGGGCCAACACGACTTTGTCTTTGACGCAGCTTACCTTTTGGAATGGCGGCGCCGTTTTCCGAATGCTGAGGTCCACGCATTTTCAGATGCAGGCCATTATGTTCTCGAAGATGTTCCGTATGAGATTGTGATTCTGGTCAAGGACTTTTTGCAAAATTAACCGCTTTTTCAATGAATAACCAGGAGTTCTGATTAGGGCATAAGCGCTAACCTAACAATTAACAATTTGATTATTGATTATTTTTTCCTGTTGCCATAGTTAATAATCAATAATCCCCGCCTGCCGGCCGGCGGGCAGGAATTACTAATGGTGAATAGTTAATGTCTTTTTGTCTAAGTGCTCTAATTCGTAAATTCGATGACGTATTTTATGTCAAAAGACCTATCCTGGATCCGCCAAAGGCGGAGAAACCCAAAAGTGCCTAAAGTTTGAAGTGAGCTAAAGTGAGCTAAAGCCCGCCCTGGTGCGACTTGTTCATATTTATTGATGTAGGCTATGCATCATTCCAGACCTGACTTTTAGAGTATAGAGTATTGGTGATCGGTCTGGGCCAGGGTTGAGGAACGCGCTTTCAGCGCGACCAATTATAATCAAATTGACAGAATACCTTAACTTTAGGCACTTTAGATCACTTTAGGCACTTTACACTTTTGCATACATAGAATGAATAACCCGGAACAGACAAAAGATAATGACTTTGTTAACGTTTCGTCCTATCTAAAAAGGACGGCTAAAATAGAGCCGAATAAAAGGGCTGTTGTCTATCCCGCAGACAGCGATAATTATGGCCGGAAGGCATATTCTCATCTTACCTTTCTGCAACTCGATCAGGAATCCGACTGCCTGGCCCACGGGCTGGAAAAATCCGGCATCACACGCGGCATCCGGACTATTTTAATGGTGAAACCCAGCCCGGAGTTTTTTGTTATCATATTTGCACTTTTCAAAACCGGTGCAGTTCCGGTTGTTGTTGATCCCGGAATGGGAATCCGTCGCATGGTCGGCTGCTTCAAAGAAAGTCGGCCAGAGGCTTTTATAGGCATTCCCCCTGCCCATGTGCTTCGAACACTTTATCCGAAATTTTTCAATACCGTCAATGTATGGATAACGGTCGGCCGGCGCTGGTTTTGGGGAGGCTTAACCCTGAACCAGATCCGCCGGATGCCCTGGGAGCCCTATCCCACGGCTAAAACCAGGCAAGACGATACTGCTGCCATCCTTTTTACCACCGGAAGTACAGGGCCTGCCAAGGGCGCAGTATATACTCACGGAAACTTCGATGCCCAGCTTCGCCATATTAAATCCCACCTTGGCATTTCTATGGATGAAATAGATCTTTCCACATTCCCGCTTTTTGCTCTTTTTTGGCCTGCTCTGGGAATAACGTCAGTCATACCGGATATGGACCCCACAAAACCTGCCCTTGTTAACCCTGAAAAGATCATCGAGGCAATTCGTAGCCAGGAGGTTACAAGCATGTTCGCCTCACCGGCCCTGCTGAAACGCGTGGGCGAATTCGGAAAGCAAAAAGGTGTAAAGCTGCCGTCTTTGAAAAGGGTAATTTCAGCCGGTGCCCCGGTATCACCATCTATTATAGAACAGTTTACCTCAATGCTGTGTGGCGATGCCGAGATTCATACCCCATACGGCGCCACCGAAGCAGTGCCTGTCATATCCATCTCGAGCAATGAAATTCTGTCTGAAACAAGAAAACTCAGCGAACAGGGTTATGGTTTTTGCATAGGACGACCCATTAATGACTTAGAAGTTCGTATTATTAAAATAAGCGATGACCCCATCAAGGAGTGGTCGGACGACCTTGTGGTTGAAAACAACGAAATTGGTGAAATAACGGTAAAAGGCGACCTGGTAACCCGACAGTACTTTGAAAGGCCTGCGGCGGACGCGCTGGCCAAGATCAAAGACGGAAATGCCATATGGCACCGGATGGGTGATCTCGGCTGGATCGATTCAAAGGGCAGGATCTGGTTCTGCGGCCGCAAAAGCCACCGCGTGACAACTGAAGACAGGACTCTTTTTACCATCCCGTGTGAAGCAATTTTCAACAATCATCCCCAAGTATTTCGAAGTGCCCTTGTGGGAATCGGCCCCCTGCATAAACAAAAACCGGTAATATGCATCGAACTGGAACATGATAATGTTGCTTGCAACAAAGAGGAGATCAAGAATGAACTTCTTGAGCTTGCACAGCAGAACGAATTGACAAAGGACATTAAAACAATATTGTTTCACAAGTCTTTTCCGGTAGATATCCGCCACAATTCAAAAATTTTCCGAGAAAAGCTTGCTGTTTGGGCTGAAAAAAAATGTACCATTTTAGCCCTTTGAAAACATTATCGCATAATGCTTGTGGGACACGTTTTTCAAAAAGCGTAACAGTTCAGCCACCCCGCCTGCCGGATGGCGGGCAGGTAAGTCACTAAGTCACAAAGAAGAGGTGTGAATTATAAACATTTTCAAAAATAGAATAATCCATATAAAATTGACAGGCAAATGTACTGGTTTTCTTTTCAATTTTATCGCACCTCTAATTAAATGGCATTAAAAGAATTGTAATATAATTTTAGTGTCTTCGTGTCTTTGTGGCTGAACTATTACAACAAAAAATAATTGTAGCATTACGCTTTCTGAGTAAAACTGCAATCCTTGTTATGGCAGGCGAGAAAAGCAACTTGCTTTTTGGATGATTTTTCAAGCAGAAAATTGGCGCCGCACAATTGGCATTCTTTAGTTACGGGCTTATCCCAGACGGCAAACGTGCAGTCAGGAAAGCGGCTGCAGCCGTAAAAGACTTTGCCACGCCTCGACTTTCGCTGAACAAGATCGCCGCCGCATTTTTTTTCCGGGCATTTTACGCCTGTTGCCTGTCCGCCATTGTTTGAAACGACTGACTGGGTGTTCTTGCATTCAGGGTAACCGCTGCATGCATAAAACGTCCCGTATCTTCCATTTTTTATGAGCATCGGCTTGCCGCATTTTTCACAAACCCTGTCCGAAGTTTCATCAAGTGACGGTTCAACAGGATGAATCACGCCTTTTTCGTCCCGGGTGTAATTTCTTGTATAAGTGCATTCCGGATACTTGTTGCACCCAAGAAAATGTCCGTTTTTACCGACCCTGATATGAAGCCGGGCATTACATTCCGGGCAGACAAGGTCCGTGTGGAAACCGACTCCCTTTACACTAAGCATCCCTTTTGAAGCTGACTCGATTTCTTTTTTAAAAGGGTCGTAAAAACGCGTCAGAATTTCTAAGGAGCCGATTTCTGCAGCTTCTACACGGTCCAGATCATCCTCCATCTTGGCGGTAAATTCGACGTCAAGTACATCGGGGAAACTTTCCACCAGAAGGTCGTTAACGGTAAAGCCGAGTTCGCTGGGTTTGAAATATCCTTTAACAAGGTCAACGTATCCCTTTCCCCTGATTGTAGAAAGGATCGCGGAATAGGTGCTGGGGCGGCCGATCCCGTTTTCTTCGAGCTCTTTGACCAGAGATGCCTCTGAAAACCTTGGAGGAGGCATGGTAAAATGCTGCTTCGGCTCTAATTTATTGAGTTTCAAAACCATGCCTTCAGTTAGTTCGGGAAGATCGTCTTTTTTCTTGCGGCTTTCACTTTCGATTTCGTCGTCTACAGACATGTAAAGGGCCATAAAACCGGGGAACTCAACAGATGATCCGCTTGCGGTAAACAGGTAAGATCCGGCTTTGATAGATACGGATTTCTGGTTGATAATAGCCTGTTTCATCTGGGATGCAACAAAACGCTGCCAGATAAGCCGGTATAAGGATAGCTGGTCTTTGGAAAGATACGGCGCTACTTTCTCAGGGGTATTAAATACCGATGTCGGTCGTATGGCTTCATGAGCATCTTGAACCTTTTTGCGATTTTTGAAGAACCTCGGCTTTTCAAGAACATATTTTTCTCCGAATCTTTCCCGAACAAGTTTAAGGGCCTCGATGGCAGCTTCCTTTGCGATCCGGGTGGAATCGGTGCGCATGTATGTGATAAGTCCTTCGGGTTCACCGGGTCCAATGTCGATACCTTCGTAAAGCTGCTGTGCTACGAGCATGGTCTTTTTAGCGGAAAATCTAAGCTTTCGGATTGCTTCCTGCTGGAGTTTGCTGGTGACAAAAGGAGGAAATGGGTTTCTTTTTGTGGTTTTTTTCTGAACTTTTTCAACTGTAAATTTTTCCCCTGACAGAGCGTTCACGATTGCATTTGATGCCTTTTCATCGGGAATTTTAATTTTTCCCCCTTCTTTTTTTACCAGCTTTGCCGTAAACGGCGGAGGTGCGCTGTTTTCAAGGTGGGCTGTTATTGACCAGTATTCTTCGGGCTCAAAAGCATGGATGGCACGCTCCCTTTCGCAGATTATCCGCACGGCAACGGACTGTACCCGTCCTGCGCTGAGTCCGCTTTGAACTTTACGCCACAGTATGGGAGATATCTGGTATCCGACAAGCCTGTCTAGTATCCTGCGTGCCTGCTGGGCTTCATACTTGTTGTGGTTGAGTTCTTCCGGCGATGCAATAGCCTCGTTGACGGCATTTTTTGTAAGCTCATGAAAGAGTACTCTGTGAAATCGTCTTCCCTTTTTTTTGAGAATTTCCGCTGTGTGCCATGCAATGGCTTCACCCTCCCTGTCCGGGTCGGGTGCAAGATAAATATCCGTGGCATCACCGGCGGCTTGTCTTAAAGACTTTATAACTTTCTGCTTTCCGGGGATGTTAGTATATTTTGGTTTGAAACCTTCCTCGATATTAATGCCGATTTCCTTTGCCGGAAGGTCCTTAATGTGGCCAACGGTTGAAGCGAAGTTGTACCCCTCACCGAGATATTTCTTTATGGTTCTTACCTTTGTCGGTGATTCTACAACAACAAGTGGTTTAGTCACGGTTTTACCTCACTGAAAATGCGGTTTTGTTTCTTTAAACTGTTATATCCTAATAACCTAACCCTGATTTAATACGAAATAAAATATTTACTCATTCCTTTGCCGCCAAGGAAAAGAGTTTCCCAGGGGATTGCTGTACAATACCCTTGAGCTCAAGTTGCAGCAAAATGCTCGAAAGTTTGCCAGGTTCCATGGAAAGCTTTCGTACAAGATCATCGATGTGAACAGGATATGGCCCAAGCGCATCAAACACCGGCGATTCTTCGGGTGACAGCGGCGGTATTATTTCAGTCGTTTCATTTATAGTCTTATCGTTTCCTTCAGGCGCTTTGATCACATGTGAAAGTTCTTCCATTATGTCCTGGGCATGTTCAACCAGTTTGGCCCCCTGTTTTATGAGGGTGTGTGTTCCGATACTTTTAAACGAATGTATGCTTCCCGGAACTGCAAATACTTCCCTGTTCTGCTCTGCCGCAAGTCGCGCCGTTATAAGTGACCCGCTTCTTTTAGTTGCTTCCACCACCACGGTTCCAAGGGAAATTCCGCTGATTATCCTGTTTCGTATAGGGAAATTGTGGGCTTCAGGCTCTGTTTTCAGAGGAAATTCCGAAATAACAGCACCGTTCTCGGCAATCCTATGAAAGAGCTTGTAGTTCTCCGCCGGGTATATCCTTTCCAGACCGCTTCCTAAAACAGCGATTGTATTTCCTTTGCCCATCAGTGCGCCTTCATGGGCAGCCGAATCAATCCCAATTGCCATGCCGCTTACGATTGTTATTTCAAGCGATGCTAAATCATTGCAGATCCGTTGGGTTGTGGAGATGCCGTAACTTGTTGCATTCCTGGAGCCGACAACCGAAATATTTTTTATGGAACTATCAAGAAGCCCGAAAACATACAAAAAAGGTGGTGGGTCCGGTATTTGAAGTAAAAGGGGCGGATAGTCCGTATCCGACATGGTGACAATTTTGTGGCCTTTTTGCATCACAAGATCGAGATCCTTTTTGGCCTGATCAGGAAGTTTGTGGTGCTTTATCGCGGAGACAAGGCGAGGGGTCATGCCTTCAACCTCAAGGAGATCGTCCGGGGATGCTTCAAAAGTAAGTTCCGGTGAATTGAAACGGTTTATAAGCCGCTTGAAAATGTGATTTCCGATTCCGGGAACACTTTTCAGGGTAAACCATGGCAGAATCTTTTCCACTTATTTTTTTCGTCCACGGCCCTGCCAGGCAAGAAGTATGGGGCTTGCAACGTAAATTGAGGAATAGGTCCCGATAAGGACACCAACAATCATGGCGAATGCAAAATCGTGGATAATTCCGCCTCCTAGGGCAAACAGGGCCAAAACCACAGAAAGGGTTGTCACCGAAGTCAGTATGGTCCGGCTGAGGGTCTCATTTACGCTTCTGTTAATAATGAATTCCAAGGGATTTCTATGGTATCTCTTAAGATTTTCCCGGATTCTATCAAAAACAATGATGGTATCATTTAATGAATATCCTATAATGGTCAGAAGCGCAGCGATAATCGGCAGGGTAAACTCCTTGTCTAAAATAGAAAACAGGCCTACGGTAATGATGATATCATGGATTAGGGCCACAATTGCGCCCATGGCGTATTTCAGTTCAAGGAGCCAGAAAAGAAAAATGGTGACAATGAGCGCCGCAGCCATCAGGAAAGGGATGCTGACTTTAAAGATAGAGAGAAAATAAACAGCGCCCATAAGTGCTCCGGCCATGACCCCGCTTGTCATCCACTTTAATTCAAAACGGCCGGAAATATATATCGTGATAAAAAGCAGGGCATAAAACATGGCGAAAAGGGCTTTTTCCCTTAAATCTTTACCCACCTGGGGGCCGACCATCTCAACACGGCGGATTTCAACGTCGTTCCCTGTTGCGGATTCCAGGGCTTCTTTGATCTTGATGGAAAATCCCTGGGTGGTCATGTCGGATTTGTCGGTCCGGATAAGATATTCATTTTCTTTCAGATCTCCGAACTGTTGGACCGATGATCTTCTTAGATCTATTGTGCTAAGTCCTGATTTAATGTCGTCGATGCTTGCAGGGGCCAGGAACTTTACCTGTATCAATGTTCCACCGGCGAAATCGATGCCGTATCTGGGCCCTTTGTGGATCAAGAGTGAGGCAAAACTGATAAGGATCATTGCCAGGGATATGAATAGAGTTATTTTGGTTTTACCGATAAAATTTATGTTTATATCAGGTTTTATAAACTGCATTGATAAGGTCCTCTATCTAAATGCTTAGGCTCTTAATCTTCCGTTTTGTTAAGTAATAGTCGAATATCAGCCGGGTCATGATAAGGGCCGTAAAGAGACTGGAGATTACACCCAGACTAAGTGTTACGGCAAATCCTTTGACAGGGCCGGTTCCGAACTGGAACAGGACAAGCGCTGCAATAAGTGTTGTGACGTTGGCATCTAAGATGGTAAGGGTCGCCCTGTCATAACCTGCATCCACGGCCGACCGCGGTGTCTTGCCGAGTCTCATCTCTTCCCTGATACGTTCGAATATAAGAACATTGGCATCTACGGCCATTCCGATGGTGAGGATGATTCCTGCAATACCAGGGAGTGTCAAAGTGGCCTGGAAGCCGGCTAGTCCGGCGGCAATCAGGATAATGTTAAGGATCAGGGCAAAGTCTGCGATTAGTCCTGAACCTTTATAATAGATAATCATAAACAAGATGACGAATATACCGCCGACACACATGGATACGAGCCCTTTGTGAATGGAATCAGATCCAAGGGAGGGACCGACGGTTCTTTCCTCGAGGATGTGGACCGGGGCCGGAAGTGCACCTGCACGAAGCGCAATGGCAAGATCGTGGGCTTCCTCTGTGGTGAAGTTGCCGGTAATACGGGCCTGGCCGCCGGTAATCTTTTCCTGTATAACCGGGGCTGAATAAATCTTTTTATCCAATACGATTGCAAGGCGTTTTTTTACATTTGCTCCTGTTATCCTTTCAAAGTCCCTTCCGCCTTTCTTATCGAAATTGATGGAAACATAGGGTTCGTTGTACTGGGAGTCTATTTGAACCCTTGCATCAGTGAGATTGGCACCTGTTAATAGGGTCCGTTTTTTTACAAGATAGGGTATTTTTATAACGCGCCGTGTTTCGGGGTCTTCTTTAACCTCATAGAGCACCTCGCTCCCAGGAGGGATGTTTCCTTCCAGCGCGGCATTGAGATCATGTGCTTCATCCAGCAGTTTGAACTCCAGAAGGGCTGTTTTTCCGATGAGATCCTTTGCCCTTTTAGTATCCCTGATTCCGGGAAGTTGAATAAGAATCCGTTTTTCACCCTGTTGACGGATGTCGGGTTCGCTGACGCCGAACTGGTCGATCCTGTTTCTGATGGTTTCAAGGGCCTGTTCGGTTGCCAGTTTTTTGATATGATCGGTCTCCCTGCCAGGAAGATCTATCATCATGGTAAGGGCTACGCCATCTGTTGATCTCGAAAGTATGCGCAAATCCTTAAATTCCTTATCGAGAAGTTTTTCAAATCCGTCGATGTTTTTTTGGCCCTGTATTTTGACAGATATACGGGCTCCCTCGACCCGGTTTACGCCCATGTGCCGGATATGTTCTTTCTTTAATAATCTGCGGATTTCCTGGCTTATACGTTCCATGGTGCTTTCCACGGCTTTTTCCGTATCGACTTCAAGGACAAGGTGCATGCCGCCTTGAAGATCAAGACCTAAATTTATCTTTTTGTGCGGCCATAAGGTCGGCTTTATTGTGGGAAGAACATAGATAATCGCAATGATGATAACGGCAAGTATTGCAGCAAACCGCCATTTAAGACTCTTCAATGATCCTTTCCTTTTCTCTGGTCCATCATTAAATCATTATGTCGAATCAAACATTCAGCAATTAAACAGATCAAGCACTTAACTTATTTTAAGTTGGGCTTTCTCGATTTTGGATATTTATTATTTTGGATAATTTGATTTTTATGAATCAGCCCTACTATTTTTTGTCTCCCTGAGACTGTGATGCAGGCTGGGCCAAATTGGCGACATTCCCCCGGGAAATCTTTACGCGGACCTTCTCTGCTATTTCAACAGTCATCGTGGTTTCACCAATAGCTGTAATCCGACCGTGAAGGCCGCCACTGGTTACGATGCGGTCTCCCTTTTTAAGGTGGGTGATCATTTCACGGTGTTCTTTGGTCTTTTTCTGCTGGGGTCGGATAAGCAGAAAATAAAAAACGACGAACATCAGGATAAGTGGGACAAATGCTGAAAATCCACCTGCTCCCTGTCCTGCTCCGCCCTGACCCATTGCGTAAGCGATATTTGTCAAAATAATACCTCCTTTGTTGTCATTTGCCACTCATTATTTGTCATTTGTTCCGACTCTGGTGAAGTACCCAACGGCTAATCGTCTTACTCATTTCAAATTCACGATCAAAAATGGCGCTGATATACTTTAAATTATAGCTTACGTCAAATATTTTTTTAATATTTACGTGCCCAAGATTTGTCGTGTTGAAAAACCGTTACAGTAATCAAAAAAAGGTGTCAATATGAGATCTATTACTTTTCGCCAATAATCTTACTCTTGCCCGGAACCATTGTGTTGTCCCCTTCGATGGTGATTGAAAGGCCGCGCCTAACTTCCAGGTCGAGAATCTCTTTGCGTTTTTTATTCAAAAGATAGTCAGCCACCTCAACAGGGACTACCCCATTAACCCTGGAGATGTCATCTTTCAATGTTTCAAGGCGAAGTTTGCGGAGAAAGTCAAGAACCAGCATTTCAGTAGATTGAACCAGCCCTTTCCCCTTACAATGGCTACAGGGCTCAAAACCGCCGAATTCAATAGAGGGCCTAATCCGCTGTCTTGACATTTCCATCAGTCCAAACCTTGAAATCCTGCCGATTTTTATTTTGGCCTTGTCGTGTTTTAAATTGTCTTTAACTACCCTTTCAACTTCTGATCTATGTTTCGGATCTCTCATGTCGATAAAATCTATCACGATAAGACCACCCAAGTCTCTTAGTCGCAGCTGGCGAGTAATCTCCTCGGCTGCTTCAAGATTGGTCAGCAATGCGGTCTGCTCGACAGATTTTTTTTGGGTCGCCCTGCCTGAATTGACGTCTATGGCGACCAGCGCTTCGGTCTGCGCTATTACAATGGTCCCTCCAGATTTTAATTTGACCCGGCTTTCATATATCGATGAAATCTGGTTTTCAAGTTGGTATTTTGTGAATATCGGCTTGTCTTCTTTATAGTGTTTAACGATTTTGGTATGCTTTGGGGATATGATTTTAACAAAGTCTTTAACGTCATGGTATACTGCTGCATCGTCAATGAGGATTTCGGTCACATCCGTGGTGAAATAGTCCCGTATGGATCTTAAAACAAGGCTTTGCTCTTTATAAAGAAGTGCAGGGGCTTGCACCTTCATCACATTTTTCTTGACGTTTTTCCAGAGCCGCAGAAGATATCTTAAATCTCTAGACAAGTGTGTCTTGGTACAGTTTATCCCCACAGTACGGACGATGACGCCGAAGCCTTCCTGCAACTTGAGTTTGTTGACAATACCCTTCAGGCGGTTGCGTTCATCTTCATCTTCTATTTTGCGTGAAATGCCCCGGTTATCGCTTCCTGGCATAAGCACAAGGTGTCTACCCGGCAGAGATATGTATGTTGTGAGCATTGCCCCCTTTTTCATAAACGGATCTTTTGTAACCTGTACCAGGAGTTCTTGCTCGCTCTTGACTATTTTTGTTATAGACCGGTCTCCTGAAGGATCGTCTTGAAAGTAGTCGCTGTGAATTTCGTGTTTTGGCAGAAATCCATGCCGTTCTGCTCCATAATCCACAAACGCGGCCTGAAGACTTGGCTCAACACGGGAAATAACAGCTTTATAGATGTTGCCATGGGTAATTTCCTTTGCAGCACTTTCGATATGGAATTCTTCCAGCTTAATGTCTTTTACTTTTGCAATCCTGCATTCCTCAGGATCTATGGCATTGATAAGAATCTTACTGGTCATAAAATATTTGCCCTTTTTTCTCCTTAAAATAGCTTATTGCGTTTCCGATTTAGAATGAATATGAAATTGCCGGGTACAAGTCAAACGAATTCTGATTTAACCTATTACTTGCTATTTATATCATGTTGTGGCATGACAAGTCACTGTTTGGCCAAGCGATAACGGCATGTTAATTTAACATTTCATAATTAAGTAACCAAATAAAAAATATTGTAACATTTTAGTCCGTTGAAAAGATTATCGGTAACTTCTCAATAAGTGATGGTAAATAAGATGATAAAAGCCCCGCCCACTGGTAATAAAATATAAAAAATCTGGAACTCGCATGTAAGTGAGCCTAAAGAAAAAACAGTAGCCAATCCTT